>JBKOYG010000058.1:0-10773 GCA_046725285.1 Verrucomicrobiota bacterium | reverse complement strand
CCGCATGAGGAGATTCGCAAAGCGATTCCCGTAGAGCGAGTCGAAAAAACAACGCCGGCAGAACGAGTTCGCAAGACCAAGCCGGCGGAACGAATCGCCTTAACCAATGCGTCACGCCATTGAACACCTCGCCCTGGTTCGCGGCTGCGAATCCGTCCCACTGCGGACATGTTAAAGCCTCATGCAGCTCAAGACTCTCCTCTCCGCGACTGCAGTTCGCCAGATCATCGGGACACTTGATCGCACGGTGGAAAACATCGCGTATGACTCGCGGCGAGTGCAAAGGAATGGCATGTTCGTGGCATTGCGGGGTGAGAAATCCGATGGCCACGAGTTCATCGGTCAGGCAATCGAAAAGGGCGCATCAGTAATCGTTGCCGAACGCGAGGAACAAAATCCACGGGCAACTTGTCTTGTTGTCGAGAACACGCGGACGACGCTCGCTGATTTTGCAGAAGCCTTTTACGCGCACCCGGGGCGCAAATTAAAACTGGCAGCGGTCACGGGTACGAACGGTAAAACAACCAGTACGTTTCTCATCAAGCACATTTGTGAAAATGCCGGTTTGCGTTGCGGACTGATTGGGACAGTGCGCTACGAGATCGGGGAGCGGGTACTGCCTGCTATTCGCACCACGCCAGAATCGCTCGATTTACAAGAGCTACTGGCGCAGATCGCCAACGCGGGCTGTAAGGCAGCAGCGATGGAAGTTTCTTCGCATGCGCTCGCGCAGGATCGCACGCGTGGACTCGAATGGAACGTCGCCGTTTTTACAAATCTTACGCAGGACCATCTCGATTTTCACGGAACCATGAAAAGCTACTTCGAATCCAAGGTGAAGCTCTTCACTGGACTCGCGAATCAGAAAAGAAAGAGCAAACCAATAGCAATTGTAAATATTGACGACCGCTACGGCGAACAACTGCTCGACAAAATCGACAAACGCATCGCAGTGATCACTTACGGGATGGGGATGCGCGCGGAGTTCCGCGCTTCAAACTATCGCATCGAGTCCAGTGGCACTTCTTATCAGTTGGACGCTCGTGGCAAGAGTTATCTGGTCCGCGTCCCGTTGATTGGCCGGTTTAATGTCACAAACTCGGTGGCAGCGCTTGCTGCGGCCAATGCTTTGGGAATCAATCTTCGCGACGCCGTGTTTAGTCTGGGCAAGTCGCCGCAAGTGCCCGGACGCTTGGAATTGGTTCCGGCGAAGCGACAATTTCAAGTCTTCGTGGACTATGCACACACACCCGACGCGCTCGGGAATGTTCTCAAAACTCTGCGCGAGCTTGAGCCGCACCGGTTGATTGCCGTTTTCGGTTGCGGCGGCAATCGCGACCGGCAGAAGCGTCCGTTGATGGCTGAGATAGTGGATCGCCATGCTGATTACGCCATCATTACGTCGGACAACCCGCGCAAAGAGAATCCGGACACCATCGTCACGGAGATCGAAAAGGGATTCCGATCGACGCACTATGAAAAAATTGTCGATCGCACTCAGGCCATTAATCGCGCCATTGAACTGGCACGGCCGCACGACATTGTTTTGATCGCGGGCAAGGGGCACGAAAATTACCAGGAGTTCGCGGATCACACGATTCCGTTCGACGATATTCAAGTCGCACGACGTGCGATCGAGGACCATCCCGTGGAGTTTTCAACATGACATTTTTGTTTGGGAATCCGCCAGCACGCGACGTGTGTTCTCCAATTTTTACGTTATGAATCCGCTTCCGCTTTCTCAGATTGCGCAATTGGCTGGAGGCTCGGTTTCGTCCGGCGACGGAACAATTGTAATCGAGAAGGTCAGCACGGATTCGCGCACGATTAAGCGGGGCGAACTATTCGTTGCATTGCACGGCGAGAATTTCGACGGACACAATTTTGTAGAAGCCGTCGCTACAAGCGGCGCAGCTGGCGCTATCGTCGATTCCAATTGGAGAGGAACGGTGCCGCAGAATTTCGCACTCATTCATGCAAACGACACGTTGCAGGCGTACCAGCAGCTCGCTGCCAACTACCGGAAGTCGCTTACGCTAGGTGTGGTTGCGATTACCGGAAGCAACGGCAAAACCAGCACGAAAGACTTCGCCGCAGCGGTTCTCACCCGCCGGTTTCGAGTCACGAAAACACAGGGAAATTTCAATAATCATGTCGGGTTGCCTCGAACGATTCTGGAGGCGACGTCGCAGGATGAAGTCGCAGTTTGGGAAATCGGAATGAACCATCCCGGCGAAGTCGCAACGCTGGCGAAAGTGGCTGCACCCGATGTGGCCATCATTACGAACATTGGTGTCGCGCATATCGAGTTTATGGGATCGCGGGAGACCATTGCCGAGGAGAAAGGCGCGCTTGCAGAGGCCGTTGGCGCCGAGGGAACGGTCATTTTGAACGCTGACGATCCATTTACCACGGGGATCGCTGCTCGCGCACGCGGCAAAGTGATTTTAGCGGGCACAACTGCTGGCACGATTCGCGCCAGCGAGGTCAACCAAAGCGGAAGCGGAACAGATTTTACGATTCTCGAAGGCGCTCATCGCTGCCGGGCCCAATTACCGGTGCCCGGCTTGCCCATGGTGCAGAACGCGCTGTTGGCCGTCGCAGTCGGTCGTGTCTTTGGTCTTTCCTTGGAAGAGTGCGCCGCCGGCTTAGTCGCCGCACCACTTACTAAAGCGCGGTTGCAAGTGAAGGAAATCCGCGGCGTGCAGTTTCTCGACGACAGCTACAACGCAAACCCCGATTCTATGAAAGCGGCATTGCGAACGTTGGTTGAACTGGACGCGGAGGGGCAGCGGATCGCTGTATTGGGCGAGATGCGTGAGTTAGGGGCTGAATCGGAGCGCGGACACCGCGAGGTAGGAGAAACCGCGGCGGCGTTAAAGATTGATCACCTGATTGCCATTGGGGATCTGGCTGCGACCATCGCAGAAGCGGCAAAACGGGCCGGACTAGAAAAAAGCTCAACCGTAGCGTCAACTGCTGAAGCCGCTGAGTTATTAGCGGAGCTCGCTGCGCCCGGCGACCTCGTTCTCATCAAGGGAAGTCGCCTGGCGCGCACAGAGCGAGTGATTGAAGCGTTCCGCAATCCACAATCCATAGTCGCCAATTCGCCATGATGTACTTCCTCCATCACCTGAGCGACCGATTCATTGGGTTCAACGTTTTCCTTTATGTCACGTTCCGAGCTATTGCCGCGGCAGTGACAGCGTTCTTGCTCGCGTTGCTTTTTGGAAACTTCATTATTCGACGACTGATCGCACTAAAATTGGGGCAACCGATTCGCGGAGCGGCGGAAGTTCACCGCCTCGCCGAACTACACGGTGTCAAACAGGGAACGCCCACCATGGGTGGCGTGCTGGTTATCGGCTCCGTCTTTGTTTCCAGTCTTATCTGGGCGCGTCTCGATAACCGTTTCGTTTGGCTGGTTTTGTTTTGCATGGTTTATCTCGGAGCCCTCGGTTTCGCTGATGATTATCTCAAGGTAACGAAGAAGAAGTCCGATGGCATCAGCGGTCGGATCAGACTGGTTTTTGAGATTGCTCTTGCTGCAATTGTCACGGCTGTTTTCCTCAGCAGTCCATTGCTGGAAGTGCAGGCCCGCTCACTCTACGTGCCGTTCGTCAAGGCGCCAGTCATTGCGAATATGAGCTGGTTTACCTTCGTATTTTTTGTACTCGTCATTGTAGGTTCCTCGAATGCGGTCAACCTGACAGACGGGCTCGATGGTCTGGCAATCGGTTGCACTATTACCGTGGCATTTGCGTATGCTCTGCTTTCTTATGCCGCCGGCAATTTTCGGATTGCCGAATATTTACAGGTCCCGTTTTATCCATTTGCCGGGGAACTGACTGTCGTCTGCTCCGCACTGATCGGCGCGGGTTTGGGCTTTCTCTGGTTTAATTGTTTCCCGGCGAAAGTTTTTATGGGCGATACCGGATCGCTCTCTATCGGAGGCATGATGGGCGTCGTGGCGATCTGTTGCAAACAGGAGCTGCTCTTGATTGTCGTCGGAGGCGTTTTCGTAATCGAAGCCGTCTCGGTCATTCTGCAGGTGATGAGTTTCAAACTCACGGGCAAGCGGATTTTCGTCATGTCTCCGCTTCATCATCACTTCGAATTGACCGGCTGGAAGGAAAACACGGTTATCGTTCGGTTTTGGATCCTCTCGATCATCTTTGCACTGCTTGGTCTAGCGACACTGAAACTGAGGTAAAACGTGCGCTACAAGAATCAGAACATTGCTGTGCTTGGTGCAGGATTGAGCGGGAGCGCTGCGGCGCTGCTACTCAGGTCAGAGGGCGCGCAGGTTACAGTGCTGGATGGCGCTGAAGAGAAGAATTTACTTAAATCGACGATTGACAATCTGCGGTCACAGGATGTCCGCGTAATCTGTGGGGCGGCGGCGGATGAAGACTCGTCTACTTATCAAATGGCCGTCTTAAGTCCGGGAATCGATCCGGCTTCTCGATTGGTGCGCAACTTCTCATCGCGCGGAATCGACACGATCGGTGAGCTCGAACTGGGTTGGTGCTTTTGCGAAAAAATTCCGGTCATCGCTGTCACCGGCACGAATGGCAAAACGACAACGACCGAACTGCTCGCTCAGATGTTGAATGCTTGCGGTCAGCGAACGATCGCTTGCGGAAATATTGGAAAGCCATTTTCCGAAGTGGCGCGCGAGAAGCAGCCATACGACGTGCTCACGGTGGAGGTGAGTTCGTTCCAACTAGAGACGATTCGCACCTTTCATCCATCCATCAGTCTCTGGCTTAACTTCGCTCCGGACCACCTCGATCGTTATCGCTCAGTGGCGGAATATCGTGCGGCCAAGCTGCGCATTTTTGAAAATCAAACTGAAGCCGATGTGGCGGTCGTGAATGCCATCGAAAAAATACCGAATATCCGCCCGCGCACGATCACGTTTAGCGCCTATGCCAATGGCGGAGACCTCCGGGTCTCAGAAGGAGCGATTCTTTACCGCGACGAATCAGTTCTGCGATTGGCGGACATAAGGCTTCGGGGACTGCATAACATTGAGAATTTGATGGCGACCCTTGCGGTCGGCATGGCGCGCGGTTTGTCGTTCGGGGAGATGGTGCCGCCGCTCTCTGCTTATGAGCCGCGTCCGCATCGCTGCGAATTTGTGCGCGAAGTCAACGGCGTCGCCTATGTCAACGATTCCAAGGCGACCAATCTCGACGCAGTGGACAAGGCATTGCGTGCCCAAACCAAGCCCCTCATCTTGATCGCCGGCGGTAAGGACAAAGGATTTAGCTTTGATCCGCTTCGAGCTCTCGTAAAGGAGAAGGTTAGATCCACGATTTTAATCGGCGAAATGGCCGAGAGCATTAGGCGTTCCTGGGCTGGAGCCGTCGAATCCGAGATCGCAAGCTCGCTTGCCGACGCGGTCGAGCGTGCACATGCCAGCGCAAAACCTGGGGAAATGGTTCTTTTCTCTCCGGGCACATCATCGTTCGACATGTTTAAAAGCTACGTGGATCGAGGCGATCAGTTTCGCGCTTTCGTCCGCGCGTTGCCTGAAAGCTGATGATGAAAGTTCCGCGCTTCTTCAGACATAGAAAACTCTGGGCCGGGACTGCGCGCCGCTCGTCGGCGGCGTCTGCCGGAATGGACTTCGAAGAAATGCCGGAGCCGAACATGAAATTGTCGCGAGCTCTGCTGGTTGTTTTGCTTCTGCACGTAGTCGCCGTGTCGGGAATTATCGCATTCAATGCGATCAAAACCCGGGAGAGTTCGTTTGTTCCGGCATCCTCGGCGAGCGCGGAACCCAAACCATCCGCGATGGCGAGCGCAGCAATTCACACTGATCGCGCCAAGCCGCAAACTGCGGTGGCGCAAAAAGAGAACGCGCCCCGCGAGGATCTGAAACCTTCACATTCGCCTTCGAAATCGTCTTCAAAAGACGACCACGCGAACGCGCCCTCCGTCGCCAAGGCTACAGCGAGCAAGCCTGTGTCTTCTGGGAAAACCTACGTCGTGAAGAAGGGCGATAATCCGGTGACGATCGCAAGAAAACTAAAGGTCCCTTACGACGATCTGATGGCGCTCAACCATATCGAGGACCCGCGCAAATTACGGATTGGCCAAAAACTCTTAATTCCCAAAACAACGAAGCCAAAAACGACGCACGGAAAAGCAACGAACTCCAAAGAGAAGAAAAATGAAGTGCGCCAGGCAAAGCAACAAACGCACTCGACATGACCATGCATCGTAAGAGCGCGTATATCCTTTTCCTCGCTGTGCTGGGACTTCTCGTTATCGGGATTGTCATGCTCTTCAGCACGAGCGCGTTTGCGCGCGATAGCCATGGAGACGTCTATTTTTTCATAAGACGGCAGGCGATTTGGTTCGGGATTGGTCTTGCGGTCTGCGTCTTTGCCGCGCTGATTGATTATCACTTTTGGCAGCGCACATGGTGGTTCTGGTTTGCGCTGGCGATCGTGGCATTATCGCTTTGCTATTTTCCGCACATCGGGATGCGCCTTAACGGATCGCGCCGTTGGATCGGCCTTGGCCCGGTAACTTTTCAGCCGTCGGAAGTGGCGAAGATGGCGATGATCGTTTTCCTCGCTGCCTGGTTCGCTCGACGCGAAGACGCGGGGAGCAATGTCCTGTTTGGACTTATTCTTCCGCTTGCGATTCTTAGCATCCCGGCGGGACTTGTCCTCGGAGAAGTCGATCTGGGAACGACGGCTCTGCTGGCAACAACCGCGTTTGTCGTTATGTTCGTTGCCGGCGCGAATCCATTGTGGCTGGGTATGATATCGTTCGCCGGGCTTGGCGCGCTTCTGATCGTTGCCAGCCGGATCTCGGAACGAATGGGACGGCTCTCCGCTTTTCTTCATCCGCAGAACTACAAGGAGGATGCGGGCTTGCAGCAGCTGCAGGCGTTGATCGCCTGGGGTAGCGGTGGAATGGAAGGACTGGGCCTGGGTAATGGTCGCCAAAAAATGCTTTATCTACCGTATGCGCATACCGATTTTATTTTTCCAATTATTGGCGAAGAGCTTGGCCTGCGGTTCAGTCTGCTCGTGATTTTTTTGTTCGTGGTCATCATTGTTTGCGGCATCCTGATCGCGCTGCACGCCAAAGATCGGTTCGGCCTGCTCCTCGGTTGTGGCGTTGTTTCGCTGCTGGCTCTGCAGGCCGCAGTCAACATTGGTGTGACTACGTCGCTCCTGCCAAACAAAGGGCTGCCACTGCCATTCATTAGTTACGGGGGGTCGAATCTCGTAGCCTGCATGTTCGGGATCGGTTTACTACTGAACATATATCGGCAGGGCATTCTTGAGCCGCCACCCAAGAAGCCTGTGGCCATGCGGATTCGAGTAACGCCACGTATTTAGCGCCGATGAATTTAAAAGATTGTATAAGTCGTATGAGTCGGAGGTGAAGAATCAGATCTTATGAATGCAGTGATCGCATGTGGAGGAACTGGCGGACATCTTTTTCCGGGCATCGCCGTGGCAGAAGTGCTGCGCGACCGCGGCCATGAAGTGATGCTGTTAGTTTCTGAGAAAGACATTGACGCTCTGGCGCTTTCCGGTCGCGAAAGTTTCCGGGTAGAAAAACTGCCCACCGTGGGATTGCCGTCGCCATTCTCTCCGGCGTTTTTTGGTTTCCTTCGCCGCTTTTACGAAAGCCTGGCACTCTGTCGATCTATCTACCGGACATTCAAACCCCAGGTCGTTCTGGGTATGGGCGGATTCACTTCCACTGCACCGGTGTTGGCCGGGCGGATACGCGGTATTCCGACCTTTATCCACGAATCAAACGCTGTCCCTGGGAAAGCGAACCGTCTGACTGCGCGGATAGTGCGCGCGGTCATGCTTGGGTTCAAGGAATGCGCGCCTTTTTTTCCGAAAACCAACACTGAAGTTACAGGCACTCCAGTTCGGACCGAGCTGGTTCGTTTGGATCGACAGACGGCGCGTCAAAAACTCGGGCTCCGCGAAGACCTTCCCACGCTGCTTGTAATGGGAGGAAGCCAGGGCGCGAGCGGAATTAATCAGGCAATGATTAAAGCGCTGCCGTTTTTGCGAAGCGTTCCGCTGCAAGTGATTCACCTTTCCGGCACGCGCGATGAACGTCTGGTTGCCGACAATTATCGTCGCGAAAATGTTCCCGCCCGCATCGCCGCGTTTCATCATCGAATGGAAGAAGTTTACAGCGCCGCGGATCTCGTGGTTGCGCGAGCGGGTGCGGCTAGTCTCGCGGAGTTCGCCGCGTTCTCATTGCCCGGCATCCTAATTCCATTTCCGTATGCGACCGATGATCATCAAACCCGCAACGCGGAAATCTATGCTCGTGTTCAGGCGGCGATTCTCCTCAAGGAGTCAGAGGTCTCGGGCGAACTACTTGCGCGTAAAATTCGGGAGTTGATCGAGGCTCCGGAGCGGATTCGACAGATGGCTATGAATTCTTCGCGCCTCGCGCCGAAGGACGCGGCCGGGCGTGTGGTGACGACCATGGAGAGATATACAACTCATGAAGCCCGTCTCTGAAGGTTGTAGCGTGCCTGCGCCGCCTCCGCCGTGGACCGGCTCCACATCCGCGAGCGGGCGTACTCTGCCGCTTGACCTGCCAGCATTCCTGACTCGTGAACAGCACCGGATTCATCTTGTTGGCGTAGCAGGCAGTGGCATGAGCGGTATCGCTGCGCTTTTGATCGAACTCGGGCACACGGTCAGCGGGTCGGACAAGGTTAGCACGATGGAAACCGATCGATTGCAGCGGCTCGGTCTGCGTTTTAGCGAGCAGCATCGACCGGAGGATGCCAGCACCGCTGACCTCATTGTCTTTTCTTCTGCAATCAGGAGCGACAACCCAATTCTTGTTAGTGCGCGCAATTGCGCAAAACCAACCGTGCGTCGCGCGGAAGCGTTGGCCGCAATCATGCGCAGCAAACGCGGCATCGTCATCGCCGGAATGCACGGCAAAACGACAACCTCAGCAATGACAGCCCACGCCTTGCGCGAAGGAGGACTCCATCCGTCGCATTACGTCGGCGCTGAGATCCCGATACTGGGAACGAACGCACACTGGGACTCGCGCGGCGAGTATTTCGTCGTCGAAGGGGACGAGAGCGATGGCACCGTCTCGCTTTTTCATCCCGAGCATACACTGATCCTGAATATTGAGGAGGAGCACCTGGATTTTTATGCTGACCTGGATGCGATTGAAAAGGTTTTCGCCCAACTGATCACGCAAACGACCGGCAAAGTTTTTTATAACGTCGACGACAAAAATGCCGCCCGGCTGTGTCGATCTTTCACACGTGGAATTTCCTACGGTTTCGCCGACAAGGCGGATTACCGTGCCGTCGACATCCGGCTGAAGGATTTTGCTTCGACGTTCCGCATCACTCATCACGGACAAGAACTCGGCGAAGCAGTCTTGAATGTGCCCGGACAACATAACGTTCACAATGCGCTGGGAGTGATCGCGCTCGCGTCAGAGCTCGGCATTGCGTTTGAAAAAATCGCGAAATCGCTGGCGAAGTTCGAGCACGCGCGTCGCCGGTTCGAGATCAAATACGACAGCCCGCGATTTCTTTTGGTAGACGATTACGGGCATCACCCGACGGAAATCCGTGCCACGCTAAAGACGGCGAGATCGGTCGGGCGCAAGCGGGTGCTCACCATGTTTCAACCGCATCGTTATTCGCGCACGAAAGCATTGCGGAAAGAATTTGGTCGCGCGTTTGACGAGGCAGACCGTGTGGTAGTGACGGATGTTTATGGATCGAGCGAAGCGCCGATTCCGGGAGTGACCGGACAGATAATCGCTGACGAAGTCGCTGCCCATGGACATCGCGGCGTCAGCTATGAGCCTCGCTTGGAATGGGTGCACCGTGCTATAGGAAACATGCTCGAGTCCGGCGATCTCGTTTTGAGCCTCGGTGCCGGAAATATTCACGAGCAACTATCCTCCCTCGCTGCCGACTTGGTTATTGCAGAAAAGTTGAAAGAGATCGTCGGCGAAAACGGTGAAGTCCGTCTCTATGAGCCGCTTTCGAAGCACACGACTCTTCGCGTAGGGGGCCCGGCGCAATTTTGGGTCGAGCCGCGGGACGAGAAAGCGTTCTCAGAATTGATCCGATTTTGCCGGGACGAAAATCTTCCGCTCTTCGTAATGGGTCGCGGATCAAATCTTCTCGTTCGTGATGGCGGCATCCGTGGCGCGGTCGTTCATCCGTGCGGTGGCGATTTCGATAAGATCGAGGTCAAAGGTGCCGAGATCACGGCAGGCGCTGGGGCGAGATTGAAAGAAGTGGCTTACGCGGGCAAAGCGGCCGGGATCGGCGGGCTGGAGTGGTTGGAAGGAATTCCGGGCACGGTTGGCGGCGGTTTGCGCATGAACGCAGGTGCGATGGGGGCGCAAACTTTTGAGAACGTCATACGCGTTCGTTATCTCGACGCCAATGGCAAGGCGCACACAAAAGCACGCGATGAGTTGGAAGTGTATTACCGAAATTTCCCGTTGCTGGAGAAAAATTTCGCAGTGTCCGCCGTTTTTCGTGGCCAGGCTGCGCCGCTCGAAGAAATCGTGCGCAAACTGCAAGCGTCGCAGGAGAAGCGGCGAACGTCACAACCCGCAGCGAAAAGCGCGGGCTGCATTTTCAAAAATCCCGATTCGTGTCCTGCAGGGAAACTGGTTGACGAGTTGGGATTGAAAAATTCGCGCATCGGAAAAGCGCGGGTCTCGGAGGTGCACGGTAATTTCATTGTCAATGACGGCGGCGCGACTGCG
>JBKOYG010000038.1:0-9273 GCA_046725285.1 Verrucomicrobiota bacterium | reverse complement strand
TGGCATCACGAAATGCTGGCTGGAGGCGATCGCAGCTAAAACTCTTCGCGCTTTTCCAGTCTGGCGTGATGGCTAGACATGGACCAGGCGCATGCACGGACCAGTGGAGAATGGAATTCAGAAGAATTTCGGTTTTGCCGCCCTGGCTCGCCCAATCGAGCACCACTTCCGATACGTCCGGGTCTAGGATGGCGCACTGCGGTTCCTTTAAGTGTGGGGCACGAGAAAAAGAAAATGGGCCAATTTCCCTTGAACTTTCCGCGCTAAGCCAGCGCGTTTTTCCCCGGTGTATCTGTGATCACGCCCACCCGGGGCCTTGTCGATGCCAGAACGCGCATCCGTCTCGATGACCTGCGTGAATTCGCAACGGTCGACATTCACAATGACGATCCGCGTTATCGAGCGCCGATTGAGCGAGACGCGCGTGTTCTCGCAGAAAAACTCCCACGTCGGAGCGAGATCATCCTTCTCGGGAGTATTGCCACAGGAAAATACGTCAAGGTTCTCCTTGCGAGTTTTGGCGACCGGCTCCGCTTTCCCATTGACTTCGTCGGTCGCGGCGACATGAGCCGTGGCGGATTGATGTTACGCTGTGCAGAAGATCGGAGGGAGCTTCCATGCATCGCCGTGGCGGGTGCGATTCTCAACGAGAAACGCCCGCCCAGGCTCGCTCCGCGGAGATACCAGGCCACGTCCCGATAGAGCCTTGCTGGCGAGAGGAGAATTCACAAGGAGCGACGGCCACAGGACGGATTCGCCGTGGCGAACTTGGGAAGCCGACATTCCTTGTTTATTTGTTTTGCGTCGCAAGCAGGTGTTGCCTTATGCTAAGGGTGCTGCTGTTTTGGGCAGCTAAATTTTTCTGGATGATATGGACGTTAGCGGCACCATCGGCGCGATTCTGAGTCAGAAAAGCAAGGATATTTTTTCCATTCAGTCCGACGCAACGGTTTTTGAAGCAATTGAAATGATGGACGCGAAAAACGTCGGCGCTTTGCTGGTGATGGATGGAGAGCGATTGAATGGTATCATTTCCGAACGCGATTATACCCGCAAAGTTTTTCTCCGTGGCAAACGTTCCCGGGAAACGAAAGTTGCCGAGATCATGTCGACGAATGTGACCGTCACGCATTTGCGCGAACCAGTGGAGAAATGTCTGCGTCTGATGACTGACAAACACATTCGCCATCTGCCCGTGGTCGAAGGCGATCAAGTGGTTGGCGTGATCTCGATCGGGGACCTCGTCAAGCACGTCATTTCCTGCCAGCAGGCAGCAATCGCGCACTTGGAAAACTATATCCACGGCGGATACGCAGCGGGGTAGATCTGTAGTCGCAGGCGTGTCGCCCTGCGGTTCAAGATGAAGCAGCCGACACGGCTGCCACTACAACTTCCAGACGGTTTTCCCGCCGGCGATTGTTCGTACCGCGCGCCCTTTCAGTTTCCAGCCGTCAAAAGGCGAATTCCGCGAGAGCGACTGAAATTGATCGACACGAACGGTCCACTCTAGCGCCGGATCGATTAGCGTGACATCGGCTCGAACGGCGGGCGACAAGGTGCCGGCGTGCAACTTCAACAATCGGGCGGGCTCAATCGTGTACATCTCAATCAAGCGGACGATGTCGATCTTGGCATGTTTATGCACGAGCAGATCAATGAAGAGGCCGAGCTCGGTCTCCAATCCAATGATACCGAATGGCGCGATATCGAACTCGACTTCCTTTTCGAAATCCGCGTGCGGTGCGTGATCGGAACACAAGACCGACAATGTCCCATCTGCGATGCCCTCCAGCAGCGCATCGACGTCTGTTTGCGAGCGCACCGGGGGATTCACCTTGTAGTTCGTATCAAAATTTTGGATCGCCTCGTCGGTTAACGCGATGTGATGCGGGCAAACCTCCCCGCTTATTTTTACGCCGCGCTTACGCGCTTCTCGAATTAATCTCACACTTCCCGCTGCACTAACGTGCTGACAATGAATCGGATGATCGCAAAGTTCCGCGAGCAAGATGTTGCGCATCACGATCGCTTCCTCGCCGGCGGCGGGCCAGCCGGGTAATCCAAGGAGCGCGCTCCAATAACCCTCATGCACAACTCCATTGCCGACCAGATTGTAATCCTGACAATGATCGAGCACAGGCAGGTCAACCATCCGGGCATACTCGACCGCGCGCCGCATCACTTCGTGATTTTGAATGCAATGACCGTCATCTGTGATCGCCACGACACCCGCCTTGGCGAGCGACCCAATCGGCGCCAGTTCTTCACCTGCGAGATTTCTTGAAATTGCGCCGGTGGGCAAAACATCCACCTGCGCGGTGGCAGAGGCCCGATCTTTAATCCACGCAATTGTGCTCGGATTGTCCGGAACAGGCGACGTATTCGGCATGCAAACAATAGTCGTGAACCCTCCGGCCGCGGCCGCGCGGGCACCCGATTCAATCGTTTCCTTGTGACTGAATCCGGGCTCGCGCAGATGCACGTGCATGTCGATCAGACCTGGGCAGATGATGAGATTGTGCGCGTCGATCTCTTCGACATCTGACTTCCGATCTCTGACGTCTGACCTCTGCACTATTCGTCCGTCGGCAATGTAGAGGTCAGCAATTTCATCCCGCTTGTTTGCAGGATCGATCAAGCGGCCATTGCGGATGATTGTCGTGCTCACGCCGCGATCCCTCCGCACAGATAGAGAACAGCCATGCGCACAGCGAGACCATTGGTGACTTGGTCGAGGATGACGCTTTGCAATCCATCGGCGACTTTGCTGTCGATCTCCACGCCGCGATTGATCGGGCCGGGATGCATGATTAGACAATCCGGTTTCAAAAGTTTGGCGCGTTCCTTGGTCAGACCGAAAAAGCGGATGTACTCACCGATCCCCGGAAAATATTCTCTGCGCTGGCGTTCGTGCTGAATGCGCAAGAGGTTCACCACGTCTGCGCTCGGAAGCACCTCGTCGATCTTGTACGAAACTTCGACGCCGAGTTTCTCAAATTCCCGCGGCACAAGCGTACTCGGCCCGACCAGCGTTACGCGCGCCCCGAGCTTGAGCAGGCCGAAAATATTTGAGCGCGCCACGCGACTGAACAAAATATCGCCGATGATCGCCACGTGCAGTCCTGCGATTTGTCCTCGTTTCTCACGAATTGTGTAAAGGTCGAGAAGCGCCTGGGTGGGATGCTCGTGCGCGCCATCGCCGGCATTGATCACGCTGGCCTTCAGCCGATTTGCCAAGAATTGCGGTGCGCCAGCTGAACTGTGACGCAAAACAAGAATATCGGCGTGCAACGCCTCCAGATTGCGCGCGGTATCTTTGAGCGTTTCGCCTTTGGTCAGGCTGGAAGTGGTTGCCGAAATATTGATTACGTCCGCGCTCAACCGAAGCGCGGCCAGCTCAAAAGAGGTGCGGGTCCGCGTGCTAGGCTCGACAAAGAAATTCACCAATGTCTTTCCGCGCAGTGACGGCACCTTCTTAATCTCACGGGTACCGACTTGTTTGAATGCGTCGGCGGTTTCGAGAATGAAATTGATTTCGTCTGCCGAGAGTTCGCGCAGGCCTAACAAATCTTTTCGTATCCAGCGTGTGGTCATCAGGTAATGAATACGTTCATTGCTTTTCCAGGCGTACCTCGTCGGGTTCGTGATCGGTTTGTTCGAGCCGTACGCGCACCTTTTCGCTACCCGAAGTGGGCAAGTTCTTTCCAACGTAATCGGGGCGAATGGGAAGCTCGCGATGACCGCGGTCGATCAGTACCGCGAGTTGGATGCGTGCCGGCCGTCCGAATGAATTGATGGCATCCATGGCGGCGCGCACGGTGCGGCCGGTGAAAAGGACATCATCGACGATAATGATCGTGCGTTCCTCCAGCGGCAGCGGGAGTTTCGATTCGCGCACGATCGGCAATTCAGGCCGCGTTCCCACGTCATCGCGATGCATCGCCACGTCGATGACGCCAGTCTCAACGTTAGTCTTCCCGATCTCACGAGTGAAAGCGGCGATGCGCTGGGCGATTTCCACTCCGCGCGACGGAATTCCCGCTAGCACCACGTGTGTCAGTTGCGGGTTTCGCTCAATGATTTCGTGCGCAATTCGTCGAAGCGCTCGATGAATTGCCTCCGCGTCCATTATTGGGACGGCGGCACCAGATCTCTTTTGTTTTGCTTGTTTCATGCGTTTCCTTGGCGACCTCGCGGGATCACATTAAAGGAATAAAAAATCAGGAGGCGGACTTTTCGGTGCGCGCCTCCTTTCTTCGTCGCTCTCGCCAGTTGGAGCGATGTTTCACGATCCAATCCAGTAGAGCCTTTTCAAAGCCGATATCTTTTCCGGCTTTTTCGCTCTCGATCCACTTATGTTTAAGAATCTCGGCACGCTCCGCGAGAAACTCCTTATACAGGACCGAATTCTTAACGAATTGAGATTGTTCCTCCTCTGAAGACGGCATCTCAGGATTCTCTTTCATAAAATTGGGGACGAGTCAATAAAATCGAAGCAATCGAATTCGACGTGGCAGCCACCTTATTTATTTAACTCTCGGTTCCCATCGCAGTTGCGGACGCCTCACTATACCAGCGTCTTACGAAGCTTTTCGGCAATTCTTTTGAACTCGGCCGCCACAGGCGACTCTCGATCTTCGCTAACTATTGGGATCCCACGATCGCCCGACTCGCGCGTTGCGATATCGATTGGAATTTCGCCAAGCAAAGGGACACGAAGCCGTTTCGCTTCGCGTTCCCCGCCGCCGCTTCCAAAGATGTAGTAGCGTTTGCCGTCGGACGGAGAAACGAAATAGCTCATGTTCTCGATTAGCCCGAGCACCGGCACGTTGACCTTGTCGAACATCGTAGCGGCTTTGCGAGCATCGATGAGCGCCACCTCCTGAGGTGTAGTCACCACAATCGCGCCGGAAAGGGCGACCGTCTGGACAATCGTGAGCTGAATGTCACCAGTGCCAGGAGGCAAATCGAGCACCAGATAGTCCAGTTCGCCCCATTCCACCTGTCGCAGAAATTGTTGGGTGTAACGCGTGACCATTGGTCCGCGCAAAATCGCTGGTGACGTGTCGTCGAGCAGAAATCCCATCGACATGAGCCGTAATCCGTATTGCTCAATCGGGACAATCTTGTTTTCTTCCGTCGCCATTGGTCGCTCGCGTTTGCCGAACATCAGTGAAATGCTCGGGCCATAGATGTCGCAATCGCACAAGCCAACGCGTGCCCCGGTTTGCTCCAAGGCGACCGCCAGATTTGCCGCAATAGTCGATTTGCCGACGCCGCCTTTGCCGCTCGCCACCGCGATCACGTGCCTGATTCCCGGGATTCGGGTCGCGCCCATGCCGGCACCGGCGCCTGCGGGCGGCGCATGAATGTCGATCAACACTTTTGCGCGCTGGACGCCGTCGATGTTCCGCAGCGCTTTTTCGACGTCGTTCTTAATTGCCGCTGGAACCTTCGGATCGTTCGTCGCCAGCGCGAGCTGTACCTTAACCTCGCCATTCTCAATTTGGACCGATTTTACAAGGCCAAATGAAACAATATCGCGAGTGAAGCCGGGATATTTCACCGACTTCAAAGCGTTCTTCACCTGTTCTTCGGAAATCGACATCTCAGAAACTTACGCAGACGGCTTGAGAGGTAAACCGCACCGCCATGCTTATCGACCCTGATAATCCATTTTGTAGCGAATTTGGTACTCATTTCCGCCAGAGGGGCGGGAAGGTTGCTCGCCCCCTTTCGCTACAAAGTCCGGGTTTTGCCAGTCAGACCAGGTGCGGTATTTAGGCCTCATCGGATTGGCGGGCAGCTTGAGCCGGAAAATCCGATCTGTGTCGCCGGGAAATTTCAACACGAAGAGACGCTGCGAAGTTCGGAAATAAAGTTCCACGTAACCTGCACGCACCCCCGGATTCTCAGGCGCGTCGGTGTGCCAGTAACCTGGCATTGCGTTGCGGTCTGTATCGAGCTCGGGCTGAACGTTGGTAAGACTTTCGACGGACTGACCAGTCGGTGGTTTCACTTCAAATTCCAACAGTGGCGTCGGCCCATTGATGTTCAAGACATGCGGTTGACCGGCATACCAAATTCCGAAACCGGACACCGCAATGACGCCAAGCGAAAAACAAACCGTTATCAACCCAGCGAAAAGCCAAAGACCGCGGACCCCGCGCCAGTAGAGCGTGAGAAGAATCACGCCTGGCGCGACGATGCATGTCACAAGCAGCGCGATAGCAGCAGCAAAATAGCCGGCCCCACCTTCAAACGTAGAGACATGAAACGCAGCTGCGAGCGCTCCGCCTAAAACGAAGCCGAGAAATAGTCCGGCCGCGATGCCGATAATTCCCGCGAGAATTCCGAAAAGAATTGCGCTGACGGAAAGTCTTTTTGTCGCGGGTTGCATGAGATTGATCAGGGCGAATTTGCTGGGACGGGGCTCTGGAGAAGATCGATCCGCTGATGCGTTTTTGCGATCTCTACGATGAGACCCGAATAGTTCCATCGCCCAAGCGATTTGCTTGCTGCTACGTAAATCGTCCCTTTTCCATTTGGGCCGGAAATGGGAATGGAGAGATTCGCTTCTCCGGATGCGCTGTTCACGTTCGTGTTTCCAGAGACAGGAAATGCCTCTTTGATCGGTGAGCCGAGAACCTCGATTACAGAGGGGTGCGCCTGGGCACGGGCCAAAGCGTCTTTATAAACGTCAGTCGATTTTACCGCGCTGAACACGATCAAGGCGACGGAGCCAACAAAAGCGACGAACAATATCAACATGCTGAAGCAGCCGAGCGGCACGAACCACTTCCAGTTTCGCTTCCACCAATTGGGTCTGGGCGTTAGAGGAACCGCCGGATTCTGCTCCACGGCGTCTTTCTACTTCAGCCATGAGCGTTTTTGCAACCATTCCTTGTAACTTGCCCTTCGTTCCAAGCTTGACGGGTCTAATCGGTGCCATGCAGGATCGCCGTCATGAAAATACCATCCTTTCTCCAGCTTCTTTTCGCGAGCGCGTTGATCGCGCTCGTAGGTTCCTGCGCGACTACTTCGCGCTCCGGTCCGGCTGCGCTTGCCGGCACATGGACTAACTCACTCGGCAGTGTCTGGACAATGAGAACCGACGGCACATTTGATGTCGATAGGAATCATGATGGCAAACGTGATATCTGGGGCACGTACACAGTCGCCGGAGACACTGTGACAATTCAAGGCACCGGAGGGAGGAAACTGAAAGGCTGCAACGGCCCGGGCGTTTACAAGTTTAGCCGACCTAACGAAAGCACGCTTGCCATTACGTTGGTCAGCGATACCTGCACGGATCGCAAAAGAAACGTGCTGCTCGCCTGGCATCAAAAGTAGTCGCCAGCCACTAAAGACAGCCAGGCCCCAACTATCGTCGCTGCCTTTAGTGCAAGGCTCAGACGCGGTCTTTTAACTGCGTTTTACCGGCCGTACGCGCACAATGAACGCAACAGAAGATTTGTCCATCGGCTTCCACGCCGTGCCCCACGATGCGGCAGTTGCAGTGTGGGCAGACCGGCGCCAGCGCGTGAATCGCGCATTCGAAACTATCGAATGTGTGATGCTTTCCGGCTACGATCACTTCAAACGCTTTGTCATATTCATTCTCACAAACTTCGCATGTAGCCATACACAACTGTTTCGCGCCTCGCCAGCTTTGCGGCGGTGTCCACCTGGTTTTCGAGAGAGTAGAGATCACACGGGAAAGTGATACTTTCCCTCGGAGGCGGTTATGGAAATACCAAAACAACTGATCGATTGTTTGGACGCAAACAAAGTCTCTTATGAGGTTCTGCGTCATCCGGAGGCAGTAACCGCGCAACGAATCGCCCAGGCGGAGCACGTGAAAGGCCGGCATCACGCCAAGGTGGTCATGGTCAAATCGGGCGACCAGCATTTAATGATGGTGCTGCCAGCGGACCACCAAATTGATCTGGAGAAGGTCGAGAAAGCAGTCGGCAAAGCAGTCTCGCTCGACAGAGAACAGGAATTCAAATCGCTTTTCCCCGACTGTGCCATTGGAGCGATGCCCCCCTTTGGGAATCTCTACGGTCTGCCAACGTACGTGGACAAGGACCTGGCGGAGCAAGACTACATCGTGTTCGAAGCTGGCACGCACACGGACGCGATTAAAATGAGTTATCGTGATTACAAGAAAATCGTGCAGCCAAAGGTGAACGACCTGGCGATCAAGCTGCAGCCGATGAAAGGAGCGTGAATTTTGCGCATCAAAGCGCAGCCCGTGGGGAAAGCTCTCATGACGAGTGCGTCCACGGGTCTTGTTCTCTGGCTCGTTTGTGCAATTGCTCCGACACCTGTCGCAGCGGAGAAAGTTTCCTTCATTAATATCGACGGAGCGATTGGGCCCGCGACGGCCAGTTATATTGCGCGCAGCATCGAGGAAGCCCAGTCGCAGAATGCCCAATGTCTAATCATTCAGCTCAATACACCGGGAGGTCTGCTCGACTCGACGCA
Organism: Verrucomicrobiota bacterium; assembly: GCA_046725285.1. Lineage (GTDB taxonomy): Bacteria > Verrucomicrobiota > Verrucomicrobiia > Chthoniobacterales > UBA10450 > Udaeobacter. The sequence continues at coordinate 783 of JBKOYG010000038.1, read as the reverse complement.
GAAGATTGTGCAAAGCTTTCTCGGTTCCCCGGTGCCGGTCGTCGTCTATGTCGCTCCGACCGGCGCGACAGCAACCAGCGCAGGTTGTTTCATCACTATTGCGGCCAGTGTCGCGGCGATGGCACCAGCCACCACAATTGGCGCTGCACATCCGGTCTCGATAGGCGGTGCTCCCGGTGGCGGCGAGGAAAAGATCGACGAAACGATGAAGCAAAAAATCGAGAATTTTTCCATAAGCTACATCGAGACAATCGCTGGCAAGCGCCAGCGTAATGTCGAATGGGCAAAGTCGGCGGTGAAGGAGAGCGCATCGATTACCGCTGAGAAAGCGCTGCAATTAAAAGTCATCGATCTAATCGCCGCGGATGTCTCCGACCTCTTACAAAAATTGAACGGGCGCGTCGTGGATGGGAAGACGCTTAAAACCGCAGGTGCCGAGGTTTCGGAGATCAAGATGTCGGCGTCGGAACACGTCTTTCAAAAGCTCTGGCGGCCAGAAGTGATGTTCATTCTCATGCTCATCGCGATCTATGGAATCATTGGTGAGCTGACGACGCCGGGCGCGATTCTTCCTGGAGTCGTCGGGGCGATTGCACTGGTCCTCGCCCTTTATCTCGCGGCGATTCTCCCGGTCAACGTTACTGGCCTTGTCTTGATCGCGCTCGCGTTGATGCTCTTTATTTTTGACGTTTATGCAACGACGCACGGGGTCTTGACGATCGGCGGTATCGTTGCGTTTCTGATCGGTTCGCTGATGCTCTTCAATCGCGGCGACCCGCTCTT
>JBKOYG010000011.1:0-20270 GCA_046725285.1 Verrucomicrobiota bacterium | reverse complement strand
GTATTTGGAGCGGCCGCGCCGGCGTCCATCCACGCCCAGCGCGTCGAGCGTTCCGCGCACAATATGATAGCGGACACCCGGCAAATCCTTCACGCGTCCCCCGCGTACGAGCACGATCGAGTGCTCCTGCAAATTATGCCCCTCGCCCGGAATGTAGGCAATCACTTCCTGGCCGTTCGTCAACCGCACTTTTGCCACTTTGCGCAGCGCAGAATTCGGCTTCTTCGGTGTGCGCGTCATCACCTGCACACACACCCCGCGGCGCTGCGGACAATCCATCAGGGCCGGTGATTTGGATTTCACCGACACCTTCCGGCGTCCTTTCCGAATCAATTGATTAATCGTGGGCATTTTCTAAATTTCAAAAACAAAGCGCCGTCAAAAGCGTCGTGCGCGGGGCGACAAAAAACCCGCCCAGGTCGCGCAGCAAACTCTCTCACGCGCCTGATGCGGTGGGTCCCGAATATAGAGGGAAAAACGCGGTCTGCAAAAAATATTTTACACTGCGTTTGTCATTCCGAGCGGAGTCGAGGAATCTCTCGTTGAGATGCAGAAAACCTTCGAACTTTTAGCCACTGATCGAAATTCGAAAGCGCGGCGTGGACGCCTAACGACTGCGCACGGAGAGGTCGATACGCCGGCGTTCATGCCAATCGGCACGCAGGGTTCGGTGAAGGGTGTCAGCCCGCGGGAACTGCGCGAACTGAATGCACAGATCATTCTCGGAAATACCTATCATCTATTCGTTAGGCCGGGACTCGATGTGATCAAACATTTTGGCGGTCTGCATAACTTCATGAACTGGGATGGGCCCATTCTGACCGACAGTGGCGGTTACCAGATTTTTTCCTTGGCGAAATTGCGGAAAATCACCGAGGAAGGCGTGCAATTTCAAAACCATATCGACGGCGCGCGAGCATTCATCTCGCCGGAGATCGCCATGGAAATTCAGATGCTGCTCGGCAGCGATATCGCGATGGCGCTCGATGAATGTGTTCCCTATCCATGCGAATACGATTATGCAGCGCAAAGCGCGCAGATGACGACGCGTTGGGCGAAGAGATGCCACGATTGGAAACGGCGAAACGGCGAAACGGCGAAACGGGAACTCGCCGATTCGATGCTTTTCGGCATCGTTCAGGGCGCGACGTTCGAGGAACTGCGCAAGGAGAGCGCGCAGGCGATTGTGCATATTGGTTTCGATGGCTATGCGATCGGTGGCGTGAGCGTCGGCGAGCCGGAGGAGGAAATGATGCGAGCGGTCGATTGGGCTGAGCCATTCTTGCCGGAGAACAAGCCGCGTTACGTGATGGGCCTCGGCACACCGCCCCAACTGCTGAAGCTAATCGCGCGCGGGTTGGACATGTTTGATTGCGTGTTGCCAACGCGACTGGCAAGGAATGGAACAGCCTTTACCGCAGCAGGCACCATCAATTTAAAAAATGCAGAGTTCATTCTGGACAAGAATCCGATCGAAGAAAACTGCGGGTGCGATACCTGTCGTGAATTTTCGCGCGGCTACATCCGGCACCTCATCAAGGCGGAAGAAATTCTCGGGCTTCGCCTGATTACGCTTCATAACTTGCATTTCTATTTGAATCTAATGAGTCAAGCGCGCGCTGAGATTGAAAAGGGAACATTCGATCAGTTTCGCAAAGCGTTTGTAGCAGAATACAAAACGGGAGATGCCGTGACGGTCGAATGATGAATCCCTGACGCCCTCTTATTCCTTGCTGGCTGCCCTTCGTGCTGCGCGAAGATCGACAACGAACTTTTCATACTCGCGTTGCCGCGATTCCTCGTCCGGTTGTCGAAGGAGAGACGATGGATGCACGGTAGCGAGGGCTCTCGGCGCAAGTTTCGATGACAACACTTTGCCGCGTTCGCGGGTGACACGGAATGATGGCCCGAAAACCGCCTGCGCCGCCGTCGCGCCGAGGCAAACCAGCAACTTTGGTTTCACAAGGCGCAGCTCCGCTTCCAGCCACGGCCGACAGGCTGCTATTTCGCGCGAATTTGGCTTCTGATGGATCCGGCGTTTCCCGCGAGGCTCCCACTTAAAGTGTTTCACCGCGTTCGTGACGTAAACTAGCTTGCGATCGATTCCAGCTTCCTCCAGCGCCTGGTCCATGATTTTTCCAGCAGGCCCAACGAACGGTCTACCCTCCTGATCTTCGTAATCGCCCGGCTGTTCGCCGACCAGCATGATCGCCGCGTCTTTCGGACCTTCGCCAAAAACGGTTTGTGTGGCGCGCTTGTAGAGATGGCATGCCGTGCATTCGCTCGCGGCGTCGCGCACCTCGGCTAAGCTTGATGTATCCGGCGGTTGCGCCGGGCGGGCGTACTCTTCAGTGGCAGTCGCCATCTTCGACTATGAATCGCAACTGCGTTACAATTTGTGTCTGTTTAACCAAATGATTGTGGAAACGTCCCGACTAATCCTGCGCCCATTCCAAGAAGAAGACATTGGACGCCTCGCCGAGCTCATGGCTAATCGCGATTTCATGCGCTTTTCGCTCGGCCCATACACCCGCGAGCAAACGCAAACCGTACTGCAGAAATTCCTCTCTTGGAACCAGGCTGGTTTGCCTTCGCAGTTTGCCGTTGTTCTTCAGGAGAATGACCATGTCCTCGGTTATTGCGGTTTTATGCATCACCCTGAAGTGCCTGGGGAGGTCGAAATTGGTTATCGGCTCGATCCCGCGTATTGGAACCGAGGTTTGATCACGGAAGCCGCACTCGCCGTGCGGGATCACGCGTTCGGCGATCTAAAGCTGCCACGAGTGATTTCGCTGATTCATCCGGAAAACATTCCGTCGCGTCGTGTGGCGGAGAAAATTGGGCTGACGCCGGAAAAAGAAATTACATTTCGCGGCTTTCCGACGACTGTGTTTGCGCTGTCTCGGGAGCAGTGGCAAGCGGCGAATGGCGTTGGATGAACTCGCGGGCGAGTGCTCGATATGCTTCGGCGGCCGCTCCACTTGGAGCGTATTCCAGAATCGATTTTCCGAAGCTGGGGGCCTCGCTCAAGCGAACACTCCGCGGAATCACGGTTTGGTAAACGCGCTCGCCGAAATGCTGGCGTACCTCCGCAACCACCTGCTCACTAAGATTTGTCCGCCCATCATACATAGTCATAACAATGCCGCCTAACTGTAGACGCTTATTCGCGCCTGAATCGCGCACTTGCTCGATTAGTCGGACAATCTTTACCAACCCTTCCAGCGCGAAATACTCGCACTGTATCGGGGTCAAGAGTTCGTCGGCGGCGGCAAGCGCGTTGCTCATCAGGATTCCAAGCGACGGCGGACAATCCAGCAGAACAAAATCAAACGTCTCATCTGCGTGCAGCGGCTGCAGCGTTTCTGCCAGGCGCGTGAGATGACTCGGCATCCGCGCGATCTCGACCTCGGCCCCAGCAAGATCGAGATCGGAAGGCACAATGAACAGGCCGTCGCGTTCCGTGGGAAAGATCCTTTCGATAATGGAGGCGTCGCCGATTAATGGTTCATAAAGACTAGTTTGCTCTACTGCTTGCAACCCAAAGGAACTGGTAGCATTCGCTTGCGGATCAAGATCGACGATTAAAATGCGATGACCTATTTCCGCCAGCGAGGCGCCGAGATTTACGGCTGTGGTAGTTTTGCCCACGCCGCCTTTTTGATTAGCAATCGCGACGATTTTCATAAATGAGAATAACCAAGCCTAGCCGCGCATCGTTTGCAGTCTTCCGAGTTCGCCTGATGATGTTGCCAGTCGTCGCAAACGGAAACTAAATTTTTCGAATTTCAGATTTGGTTGTAGCGTTCAAACGTCCAAACCCGTGAAAGCTTCTCCAGTATCAATCGAACCCGCACGGGCGAAACCGCCGAAGCGCGAGGAACCCGTTGTTTTACGCAGTCAGAACGATCGCGGCGTAGTCACGCTGACACTAAACCGACCGCGCGCGTTTAACGCCTTGTCGGAGGCAATGCTGGCGGCGCTACAGCGCGAATTCGACGCGATAGCCAAAGACGAATCAGCGCGGGTGGTCATCCTGGCAGCCGAGGGTAAAGCGTTCTGTGCGGGTCATGATTTAAAAGAGATGCGCGCAAAGCCCTCGCTCGATTACTACGAGCGGCTCTTCAGTCAATGTTTCGAGATGATGCTTGGCATCCAGCGATTGCCTATCCCTGTGATTGCTCGCGTGCAGGGAATCGCCACTGCGGCCGGTTGTCAGTTGGTAGCGATGTGTGATCTCGCCGTGGCGTCAAGCGCCGCAAAGTTTGCGGTCAGCGGCGTCAACCTCGGTCTTTTTTGCTCGGCACCGGGCGTGGCGCTTGCGCGCAATGTTTTGCGGAAAGCAGCATTCGAGATGCTCGTAACAGGCGAATTTATCAGCGCCGAAGAAGCAAAAGCGCGAGGCTTGATTAACCGCGCTGTGGAACCCGAACAACTCGATGCCGAAGTTGAGAAACTCGTTGCGGCAATCACTGCAAAACCGCGTGTTGCTGTGGCGATGGGAAAGCAATTCTTTTATCGGCAAATTGAACTGGGCATCGCCCCTGCGTACGAAGCGGCTGCACAGAGCATGGCCTGTAACATGATGGATGAAGCTGCACTCGAGGGCGTTCAGGCATTCATTGACAAGCGACCGCCGCGCTGGAAACACGAATGAATCGGCGAATCCACCTCCGCCAAGGCTACGGCGGACCAGTCGGCGAGTGGGCAACGCGGCGAAATCCGCTTTAACGCTTCAATGATTTAACGCTTTAACGCTTCCACTTCCGTGTCATTCACGCTTCAAGAACTAGCCAGCATGTCTGGCGGCGAGTTGGTTGGCGATCCAAAGCTGAAGATTACGGGCGCTGCATCACTCGCCGAAGCGACAAGCGGCGAGATCAGCTTTTTCGCCAATCGAAAATACGTCAGCCTTCTGCGCAAGACGCGGGCTTCAGCTGTTTTCGTTCCGGCCGATTTCCTTGAACCGCTCGCCGCGGCCCAGGTTCGCGTCTCAAATCCGACAAAGGCATTCGAGCAGGTGGTGCTCAAATTCGCTCCGAAACGGATCACTTTTGCGCCAGGCATTCATCCAAGCGCGATTGTCGGATCAAGCGTTCGCCTTGGAGAACGTGTATCCATCCAGCCGAATGCGGTCATCGAAGATGGTTCCCAAATCGGCGATGACACAATCATTGGCGCGGGAAGTTACATTGGACATGAAACAACAATAGGGTCCGCATGCTTGATTTATCCGCTCGTGACCATTCGCGAGCGAAGCCGGATCGGTTCGCGGGTAATCATTCACAGCGGCGCAGTGATTGGCGCGGACGGCTTTGGCTTTGAAATGGTCGATGGCCAGCAGCAAAAGATCCAGCAACTCGGGATCGTGCAGATCGACGATGACGTCGAAATCGGTGCAAACACGACGGTTGACCGCGCCCGGTTTGGCCGGACGTGGATTCAGCAAGGGGTGAAGATCGACAACCTCGTGCAGATCGCACACAACGTGATTATTGGGAAAAATTCCGTAATCGTGGCGCAGACCGGGATATCAGGAAGCACGCGCGTGGGCGAGCGCGTTACAATGGCGGGACAAGTCGGAATTGTCGGCCATGTGGAAATTGCGGATGGAAGCATCATCGCAGCGCAGAGCGGCGTCTCGAAGAACGTCCCGGGCGGCGTCTGGTTCGGTTATCCTGCTGGCCCAATCGACGAAGTGAAGCAACAGATTGCCTGGATTCGCAGCTTGGGAAAACTCTTTGCGCGGGTAAAAGAGCTTGAGAAGAAACTGGGACTGTAGAAATTTTGGAACGACTCTTAAAGCGATGCGAGGACGCATCGCACTCCGAAGGCACTTCGTGCGAAATCCATCGAGAGCGTGTCCTGTTTTCGCGGGAGCTTTGGGAGCGCGCACGCGTCCTCGCGTCGCTCTTCGGGTTTCCTAGCATCGCCGTTTAACGCCTCAACGTTTTACGATCCAACGGCTCAAGAAGTCCGCGTAATGCTTCAGGCGAAATCCATTCTGCGCCGCACGCCTCAACTGTTTCTCCCTCCATGGAATCAGAAGTAGCCACCATTAGCTCGAAACATTTCGCGTATTTGCTTGCCAATCGCTCGATGATGGCGTCGGCCGTCTGGCCTGTGCGGGAATAAAATACCTGCACATCGGCCGGGTCGGAAGTCGCCTCCATTTTTCGTCCTTTTCCATCAAAGACGACTACGACGCGCACACCGGTCCAATCTTGATAGTCTCGCAACCGTTTGATCAGCGCCTCCCGCGCCAGCGAGGATCGCCGTGCGTGGAGCTTGCGCAATTCAGGCCAGGCAAAAATAACGCTGTGCCCATCGACGATCAGATAACGGGTCCGGCGTGGCATACAACGTTCTATATATCGGTCATTCCGAGCGGAGCGAGGAACCTCACATTCGAAGTGAACGTCACACTAGCTACCTTGCGTACTGGTGCGCCGAGTGGGTGAGATCCTTCGCTTCGCTCAGGATGACGTCTCCGCGGCCGCAGCCGCTTGCTTCCTTGCTCGCTTACCGGATGCTGATGGCGCAGCACTGGCCCGCAACGCCGCCTTCTTGCGCTCTAGATACGCTCTACGTCGCTTGCGTTTGGCTCGTACACGGTGCTGCTGTCCCACGGGAAGTCTATCGGTTGAAACAATGAGAAACGCAATCTGATTGAAGTCCTAGGTTCGGATTTCGGATCATAAACTTGAAATCATTATTGCGTTTCTGCGTGATTCGTTTAAAAAGCACGCAAAAAGAGCACATTCGATGGCGCACCCCGACTCGGTGGTTTCCACTCTCGCACCGAAAAGCGTGGCCGGACTGGCCATTCTGCTGCTCGTGTTGTCGGCGGTTTTTGGTTTTTTGAACGGCCAAAAAATTAAGGCACTGCGCGCCAATCTGGCGAATGCGCAGACCGCACGTGACGCAGCCGAGCGTCGCGTACACAACAAACTGAGCGCGCCGGCCGGCGGAACAGTCGCAGCGGAAGAACAAGGTAAAGTCGCAGAAGCAGAAAACAGAGCCGCAAAAGCCCAGGCAGAGCTTGTCCGAATACAGAAAGAGAAGGCCGATCTGCAGGCCAAACTAGACGACAGCCAGAAAGAGCTCGCTGCTTTGCAGGCGCACATGCAAGAAGGTGGAAAAGCTTCGAATGCTTCAGCGGCTGGCAGCCCTGCAGCGACAGCGCCGGCCGCTGATCAGCAGGCGCAACTCGATGATCTTCGCCGTCAACTAGACGCTGCCGAAAAAGAAAAGGCTTTCCTTTCCGAAAAACTCCAGGACATCCAGGAGCACGCAGCTCAGCCTAAGGAGGAAAAAAAACGGCGGGAAACTGTGAGGGAAAGCAGCCCTCGTCGAACAGGTTTGCGCGGCACTGTGCTCGCGGTAAATCAGGCCTACAACTTCGTGGTATTGAATCTCGGCGCTCGCCACGGAGTGGAGTCGAATGCCGAGATGCTGGTTCTTCGAGACGGGGCTTTGATCGGAAAAATTCGCATTTCTTCAGTTGAACCGGCGACCGCCATCGGCGATATCATCACCAACAGTTTGGCGCGTGGGGCCCAAATGCAACCTGGAGACAATGTGATCTATGCTGGCACAAGTCCGTAACCTTCGAAGAATCATCGTTCCTGCTCTGCTATGCGCACTAATGATAACCATGGTCTCGTGCGCGACACAGCCGGATGCTCGTGTAGTCAGTGATCCTGACGATCATCACGACTCGTCAATCCCATGGAACAAGCAGGAACCGTGGGAGACCGGCGGGCAGTTCGCGAACATGACCGATCGGCGATAAAGCCGAGGCTGTAGCCGTGGGCATTGACCGCGGCAGCAAGAAAACCAACCACCAACCGGTGTCACTGACCCCGGCTACAAGGACACGCATCAAATCCAGAAACCGGCTGGAATGACTGCGTTTTTGGGTATCACCACAATGCCATCGCGGATGAAGTAATTGTCCGCGTCCAAATTTGGCGGTTTACCCTCCGGGGTAATCACAACTCCATCGGCAATGCGAGCATTTTTATCGATGATGGCGCGATCGATCACGCAGTTGCGTCCAATGCCGATGGGCGGCTGTGACGAATCAGTTTGTCCTAATTCAAAGTAATCTGCGCCCATGACGATGCTGTTCCGGATTGTCGCGCCGCTTTGAATAACACTGCGTATTCCCACCACGCATCGTTCCAAATGCGCATCCGAGATGATGCAGCCGTCTGAAATGATCGCCTGTCGCAGGGTAGCGCCGTTGATTTTGCTTCCCGGCAAAAAGCGCGGATGCGTGTAGATCGGAGACTCGGGCTCAAAGAAACTGTACTCGGGCACCACGTCAGCAAGATCCAGGTTCGCCTCGTAGAAGGCGCGGATTGTTCCAATGTCTTCCCAATAGCCCTTAAAGATAAACGCGCTGACATGCCGATCTTTGATCGAGAGCGGGATAATATGTTTTCCGAAATCGAACAGGTCGTTTTGCAAAGATTGTATGAGAACATCGCGGTTGAAGAGGTAAATGCCCATCGAGGCCTGGAACAATTCCTCGTCTTCATTAGAACCGATGGCGCCGAGCAGCTCCCGGCTTATCTTCATTTCCTGCAAAACTGCTTCATCCGTCGGCTTCTCGACAAAGCGCGTGATCCGGCGGTCAACGCCACTCTGCATGATACCAAACTCAGAAACCTGGTGTCGCGCTACGGGTTTGGTGGCCAAAGTGATATCCGCGTCAAACCGGATGTGCTGATGCAGCAGGGCACGAAAATCCATCCGGTAAAGCTGGTCGCCGCTTAGAACCAGGTAATAACCAAACGGACGCTCGAGGAAATAGCGCATGTTTTGCCGGACAGCGTCCGCTGTTCCCTGATACCATTGCGAGCCCGCTGGCGTTTGTTGCGCGGCAAGAATGTCCACGAAGCTGCGCGAGAAATTATCGAACTTGTAGCTGGCCTGAATATGCCGATGGAGCGACATACTGTTGAACTGGGTCAGTACATAGATGGAGCGCAGCCCAGAGTTCAGACAATTGCTGATGGGGATATCGACAATGCGGTATTTGCCCCCTAACGGCACGGCCGGTTTCGCGCGGTCCTTTGTCAACGGGAACAAACGTGTGCCAGCGCCACCGCCCATAATGATGGCAAGCGTTCGCTGAAGTGTACCTGGAGGTAGCGCCCCGACCTGCGCCGGATTTTTCAGGAGTGAATCGCGCTGAGGCTCGGCCTCCATCACGTCAATCAATAAACCAGCCGCGAGCGTTTTGCGAAGCTATAGCTAACGTCCGCTGCTTCGAGTTCACAGAACGTTCGCCTCTCCCTTAGCAAGGGGAGAGGATTGAGGTGAGGGGTCGAAACACGCAATGAATCTCGCCTTGAAAGAACCCTCCCCCTCTCCTTGACAGGGAGAGGCGACCCGTTTTGCCTCCAACATTAGCGTGCTTCGTCATTTGGCAGTCGAGCTTCATTCGTCATTCGGGCTTCGTCATTACTTACTGCTGCTGATCGCGCCCTGCCTGATCCAACCAATCTTGCGAGCGCCGATGCCCGCCATTACAATCCAGCCGAACATGTGTGGAATTGTTGGCTACGTTGGGCGCGCTCAAGCGACGCCCATTTTGCTCGATGGGCTGCGTCGTCTTGAATATCGAGGCTACGACTCAGCGGGTATTGCTGTTGTAGACGGGGGGCGTCTGGAAACGCGCAAATGTGCCGGGCGCATCGCGGCGCTGGCAAAACTAATTAGGAAGCAGCCGGTCTCAGGCTCGCTCGGCGTCAGTCATACACGTTGGGCTACGCACGGCAAGGTCACCGACCAAAACGCGCATCCGCACTTCGACGCGAGCGGCAAGGTGGCACTTGTCCACAATGGCGTAATAGAAAATTATCAGACGCTTAAAGATGAGCTAATCCGGGGCGGCGATACGAAGTTTCGCTCCGAAACCGATACCGAAGTGCTCGCGCACTTGATTGGGAAACTCTACGACGAATCATGCGCCAGCACGGTGGATATCCCGGAAAAAAAAGCGCGACTGCTTGCAGCTGTCCGCGCGGCGCTTCGGCAGGTCATCGGCACATATGGAATCACTCTGGTCCATGCCGATGTTCCGGATTTCATGATCGGCGCGCGGCGGGGAAGCCCACTCGTGCTCGGGATAGGCAACGGCGAAAACTTTCTGGCCAGTGACGTGAGCGCAATCGTCGCCTATACCCGCGACGCTGTTTATCTAAACGACTTCGATGTGGTCGCGGCAGGGCGAGACAAGTTCGAAATCACTTCGCTCGCGGGAGACATCAGTGAGCATCCAGTCAGCAAGGTCGAGTTCACCGCAGAAGACATTGGCAAAGGGGATTATCCCCATTACATGCTCAAAGAAATCTTTGAGCAACCAAACACGGTACGCGACGCGATGCGTGGCCGTCTCAACCCGGAGGAATGCACCGCGAAGCTGGGCGGCTTGAACATGATGCCTCCCGAGCTTCGCGACGTCGGTCGCATCGTTCTTACCGGCTGTGGCACGGCGCTTCACGCCGGCAGGATCGGTGAGTATTTGATCGAGCGGCTCGCCAGCATTCCAACCGAAGTCGAATACGCTAGTGAGTTTCGTCATCGTAATACGCCGATGACTCCCGAGACGTTGGTGTTCGCCATCAGCCAGAGCGGTGAAACTGCGGATACACTCGGTGCATTGCGCGAAAGCAGGCGCAAAGGCTTTCGCACGCTGGGAATTTGTAACAACGTCGCGAGCACGATCGCGCGAGAGAGCGACGGCGGAGTTTATATGCATGCGGGGCCGGAAATCGGCGTCGCGGCTACGAAATCATTTACGTCGCAACTCGTCATTCTTACGCTGCTCGGCCTGCTCTTTGGACGGATGCGAAATCTTGCCGCAACTGATGGGAGCCGCGTGATTGAAGCGCTCGAGGCCTTGCCCAACCAGATCGAAGCGGTTCTGGAACTGAGCGATCAAATTAAGGCGATCGCCAAAAAACATACCGATGCAAATGGCATGCTTTTTTTTGGCCGCCAGTTCAACTTTCCCGTGGCGCTCGAAGGAGCCCTCAAAATGAAGGAGATCACGTACCTGTTTGCGGAGGGACATCCCAGCGCCGAACTAAAGCACGGCATCATCGCGCTGATCCGTCCCGATCTGCCCTCAGTATTCATCGCGCCCGACGATTCGGTATTCTCTAAAAACCTGAACAACATCGAGCAAGTGAAAGCCCGCAAGGGGCCCGTTATTGCGGTGACTAGCGGAAATGGCCCGAAGCGTCTCAAAGAAGTTGCCAACGAAATAATCGTGCTACCGGAAGCGCCCGAGTACGTAATGCCCATACTGGCTGTCGTCCCGCTTCAACTTCTCGCTTATCATCTCGCAGTCGAGCTGGGCCGCGACGTCGATAAACCACGCAATCTAGCGAAAAGCGTGACGGTGGAATGATAATGTACTGGTAGGGACAGCGCTGCGGCCATAGTGATTGCGTCCGCTGGAAATTTCGCGGTTTTGCAGTAAACTGCGCGCGCTCCAGCATTCTTCCCAGGTGCAACACAACGAAGAGTACGTGCTCAAAGCCCTCGAAGAGGGCGGACTCATTACACGCCAGCAAATTGACAGGGCGCGGTCGCTTCTAAACGGTGAACCGGGCGTAGTCGATGTCTTGATTAACGATGGAGTTGTCTCCGACGTGGACGTCTCGCGTACGCTCGCGGCGCAAGGGCACATGGATTGGATCGATATCTCGTCCATGGTGATTCCGCCTCAAATCATCAATCAAATCCGAGGCGAAGACGCGCGCCGTTTCAAAGTGATCCCGGTCGCTTTCGGCGAAACCGGCCTGGTGGTGGCGGTTGGTAATCCACTCGACATCGACACAATCGACAGCCTGAGTTTTCTCCTGCAGCGCGAACTGGAACTGGTTTGCACGAGCCCCCAGAAAATTCGTGAAGCACTGATCAAATATTACGGGACTGCCGACGAAGCAGCGGACGTCCTGCAGAAAAAAATCGGAGAAGACATCGATCTTGGATTGGAAATTGGTGACGGCTCGGAAGCGATTGCCATTGATGAAGCCGATGCGCCAATTATTCGGCTGGTGTCGATGTTGCTGATCGAGGCGCACCGCGCGGGCGCGAGCGATATTCATCTCGAACCGCTGGACAAAAAATTTCGTGTCCGGTTTCGAATCGATGGAGTTTTGCAGGAGATGCAAGCGCCACCGAAACGTTTGCAATCGGCCATCATCAGTCGGCTCAAGATCATGACCGGTTCAATGAGCATCGCAGAGAAGCGCCTGCCACAGGATGGTCGCATCCAGGTAAAAATTAAAAAGAAGCCAATCGATCTTCGCGTCTCGACCATTCCTACCAATCATGGTGAGAGCGTAGTGATGCGCCTCCTGGATAAATCCAGTCTAAAGCTTGGCTTGCCGGAGCTTGGGTTTTTCTCGGACGATCAGGAAACATTCGAGCGCCTGATTAAATTGCCGGACGGCATTTTGCTCGTCACCGGCCCTACCGGCTCCGGAAAGACGACCACGCTCTACGCCTGCCTCAATTGCATCAACAAACCAGACCGCAAAATCATCACGGTGGAAGAGCCGATCGAGTATCAAATGACTGGGATCAATCAGGTGCAGGTGAATACTGAGATCGGGATGACTTTTCCGGCGGCGTTGCGTTCCATTCTGCGTCAGGCGCCGAACATCATCATGATTGGCGAAATTCGAGATCTCGAGACGGCGAGCATCGCTACGAACGCGAGTCTCACTGGGCACCTTGTTTTCAGTACGCTGCACACTAATGATGCGCCTTCTGCGGTGGCGCGCTTAATCGATCTGGGTGTTCAGCCGTTTCTTGTGGCTTCATCTGTGCGAGCGATCATGGCGCAACGGCTTGTCCGCCGACTGTGTCCACACTGCAAACAACCAGGGGAACTCAGCGAGACCGAATTGCGCGCTTTGCGAATCGAGCCCGGCCAGCTGTCGGAGGCGCAGGTAATGCAGCCGGTAGGATGCGATCGATGCCGTCAGATTGGTTACAAGGGTCGGATAGGCATCTTCGAGATTTTTCAGATCGACGACGATGTGCGCCACATGATCAACAAACGCAGCCCGACGTTGTTGTTGCGACAACGAGCGCGTGAACTTGGCATGCGTACGCTCCGTGAAGACGGCGTCCGCAAAGTGCTGGCGGGCCTCACTTCTGCGGATGAAGTCATCTCGATCACAGTCGGGGACGTGAGCTAACGAAACATGAAGGACAAACAGGTTGCCGAATTCTTTGTCGAGCAGCGTGTACTCGAGCCTTCACAAGCGGAAGACGTTCTGAGCGAAGTAGAACTGAACGGCAAGACCGTTGCGCAGGCGATGATCGATGGTGGCTTCATCGATGAACACGGCTTTTATCAGACAATTGCCAACGGCCTTGGCACTGATTTTGTCAATCTAACCGAGCGCGACATCGCGCCAGCGATTTTGCGCCTCATTCCGAGTGGGCTGGCTCGGTTACATGGCGCTCTCCCACTTGAAATGAGTGGGACCACATTGCGAGTCGCACTCGTTGATCCGTTCGATCTGCACGCCGCGGAGGACCTTCGCTTTGCGCTCGGTAAAGACATCCAGGTTGTCGTTTCGCCATCGGATCAAATCGAAGACCTGATCAAGCAGTATTACGGCACCGATACGACCAGCATGGAAGAAGTTCTCAAGCAGCTCGGCCAAGCTGGCGATCTTCTGTCCGCCTCCGGCGAACGCGAGGGAGACGGCGAGGCAGCAGTAGAAGCGGAGGCGAACGCAACTCCTATCATTCGGTTTGTCGACCTCATTCTTTACCAAGCGATACAGGACCGCGCGAGCGACATTCACTTCGAGCCATTCGAAAATGAATTCAAGATCCGCTATCGCGTCGACGGCGCGCTCTACGAAATGTCGCCCCCGCCTCGTCATCTTGCCCTCCCGGTGATTTCGCGGGTGAAAGTAATGGCAAACATGAACATCGCAGAAAGACGATTGCCCCAGGATGGCCGCATCCAGAAGCATATCGCTGGACGCAATGTCGATCTTCGGGTCTCAACATTGCCGACTCAATTCGGCGAGAGCCTCGTGCTGCGTGTCCTCGATCGCAGCATCGTAAATCTCGATCTCGAAGCGCTGGGGATGCCCGATTACATCTACAATTTTCTGCTGGAGATGATCGAGCGTCCGAATGGCATCTTCATCGCGACTGGACCGACCGGTTCTGGAAAGACCACAACGCTTTACTCCTGCCTGCGTAAGATCAATACAATCGATTCAAAACTCCTTACTGCAGAGGAGCCGGTTGAATACGATCTGGAAGGGATCGTGCAAGTGCCGGTGAACGAAGCCATCGGCCTGACATTCGCGCGCGTTTTGCGATCGTTTCTGCGCCAGGATCCGGACCGCATTATGGTGGGCGAGACACGTGACCTCGAGACGGCGCAGATTGCAATTCAGGCGTCCCTGACGGGGCATCTTGTTTTCACCACGCTCCACACAAACGACGCGCCTGGGGCGATTACCCGCTTGATCGACATGAGTGTGGAACCATTTCTAATTTCGTCCACGCTGGAGGCTGTCCTTGGTCAGCGTTTATTGCGCAGCATTTGTCGCCAATGCCGCACGGCTTACAAACCGAGCGAGACGTTACTGGCTGAGCTAGGAATCTCCCGGCAGGACATGGGCGAGAAACAATTCTTTTATGGTAAGGGCTGTGACACTTGCAACAACACCGGCTACAAAGGACGAAAAGGAATTTACGAGCTTCTGAAAATTACCGATCCAATTCGTGAATTGATCAATGAGCGCGCGCCGACGGTTACCTTGAAACAAAGGGCGATTGAGCTTGGAATGGTAACACTACGCCAGGACGGGTTGCGCAGCATCTTCGCTGGCGACACCACCATTGAGGAAGTGTTGAGATATACCTAACGAATTTAACGATTAGCGAATTAGTGATTTAGCGATTGAAATGGACTAGAAGGGGCGGCTTTGGTTTAATCGTTAAGTCATTAGATCGTTATGCCGCGCTATAACTACGTAGCTCTCGACGGCCGGGGACAAGAAGCAACCGGTTTAGTTGAAGCCGCGTCAACGAATGACGCAATCGGCCGGTTGCGTCAGGCTGGATATTTCCCTACGAGCGTCTACGAGGAGGCTATAGCCCATCCTGAAGGCAAAGCGGCTCGTCGTCGGGCGGCGAAGATGGCACGAATGACGAAGCCGCGCGCGAAAGCCAGCATTGTTCTTTTCCAGCGCACGAAAGTTAAGCCAAAAATCCTGATGATTTTCACGCGTCAATTGGCGACGCTGATAGATTCCGGATTGCCATTGTTACGAAGTCTAACTGTTCTGGCAAAACAGGAACGCGACAAGGTATTGAAGAATACCATCAACAAGCTTGCTGACTCCGTTCAAGGCGGTAACACATTTTCGGACGCGCTGGCGCTGCATCCGCGGATCTTTAACGATTTGTACGTCAATATGGTCAAAGCCGGCGAAGTTGGCGGCGTGCTTGAGCTGGTGCTCAACCGGCTTTCGGAATTTCAGGAGAAAGCTGCAAAGATCAAAAACAAGGTCGTTTCGGCGATGGTCTATCCGATCATTGTGATGACGATGGCCGTGGCCATCATGGGTTTTCTTCTCGTTTTCATCGTGCCGAAGTTCGAAGCGATCTTTCACGACATGCTTGGCAACAAACCGCTGCCTGCAATTACAACGTTCGTTATCGGAGCGAGCAACTTCGTGAAGGACCACGGTCTGGTTCTGGTCGGAGCGGTGGTTGCCGCCGTCGCCGCTTACAAATTCGTAGGCCGAACGCGTGGTGGGCGATTTGTGATCGATAGTTTTAAACTGCGCATGCCGCTTTTTGGCAATTTGAATCGCAAAACCGCTATCTCCCGGTTTTCGCGCACACTCGGAACGCTGGTCACCAGCGGTGTTCCAATTTTGCAGGCATTAAACATTACCCGTGAGACCGCCGGAAACGCCGCCATCGCCGCCGCGATCTCGCAGGTGCACGACAGCGTAAAGGAAGGCGAATCGATCGTGCAACCGCTGGAAGCTAGTCGCGCTTTTCCGCCAATGGTGATCAGCATGATCGATGTGGGCGAAGAAACCGGTAAACTTCCGGAAATGCTTTTGAAGATTGCCGATGTGTACGACGATGAGGTCGATAACGCCGTAGCTGCGCTCACGTCAATGCTCGAGCCTATTATGATCGTGTTTCTGGCCCTCATCGTCGGCACCATCGTGCTCGCTCTATTCACACCGCTCATCAGCATCATCAGCGGCTTGCAGCAGCAGACGTGATCGCGCCTCCGGCGCGAAATGACGAAATCCGAATGTCGAATGACGAAGGAATGACATAATGACGCACGCCGAAAAATTCGCGGCCGCCCGAGTTCGTCATTCGGGCTTCGTCATTGATTCGTCATTCGACATTCGTCATTCGTCGTTTTCAGCTGGGCGCGCGTTCACTCTCATCGAGCTGATCGTAGTCGTCGCCGTCATCATCATTCTCGTTGGATTAGTTCTGAGCACAGTTGGGTACGTCCAAAAGAAAGCCGCGCGCTCCCGTGCAGAAACCGAAATCGCCGCGATGTCCGCCGCAGTTGAAAATTACAAGGCGGATAATGGAATTTATCCACGAGACTGCGCGACTACGAATCAGCTCAATTCGGCAAATCAAGGTAACCCAGCCGATTATGCGACGGCATCTCGGTACCTGTACGGTGAGGTTACTGGTGATCACGATTTCGATGGATCAACAGATAGCGGTGCCAGGTCTTATATGACACTCAAGCCGACGTCCTTGCTTCGGGCCGACATGTCCCAACCACCAAGTTTATCCAATCCCGTCACTGCCATTAGAGACCCATTTGGCAACAGCTACGGTTATTCGACAGCATATGCTAACTATTTGGATTACCAAAGCCAGTTGAGCAACTGTGCGCCGCCGACTCCAGTTCCAACCGGTTACAATCCAAGCTTCGACCTCTGGAGCACGGCAGGGTTGATGACTAACCCGCCCACTTCAACCGACCAGAATCAGTGGATCAAAAATTGGTAGCGCGACATCGCCGCGCGCCCGCCAATCAAGGAACGGCGGTCTCCAGTCCGCCGCCATTTCTGGGCGACTTGGAAGACGCCCCTCCTTGTTACCCTTCGCTGGTATGCACCACAACCTCCACCCGGCGGTTGGGACTTTGCTCTTCAATTGATCCGTTCGGCGACGCACGGAATTTCGTTGGGCCATAACCGCGCGTTTCGATCTGCGCGGGATTAATACGCATTACCTCTACCAAATAGCGTTTCACGCTGTCAGCGCGGCGCTGGCTCAGATCGAGATTGTATTCATATGTGCCGAATGAATCCGTGTAGCCTTCCACGGAAAATGTCGCCTTCGGATTGCGCTGGATGAGAGTGCCCAGTTTTTGCAATTGAATGATGGCGCTCGCTTGCAGCACGTCGCTGTCATATTCGAAAAGCTGATCGTCCGGTAACCGCAATTTTGTGCCCGATCCAAGCGGACCTTTTTGCGCCAGCAGTTGATCCAAATCACTGAAGCCGGGAGTGTGCCCTTTATTTGGTCCGGCGCTGTCGCCGGGCATTTTGCTGGTAAACGTGTTGGGACGCTTGATCGTCGTACTCGTTGCCAATTCCGTTCCGCTAAGCGCGGGCTGTGGACGGCCTGATTGCGAACTATCGTTGAGCAGCGATTGCTCGTGTAGCGCGTTTGGATCGTTGGCGAGACTTTGCGCGGTCGACTGCTCAATTTCGGTTAGCACGGAATTTACCTCCGGTTGTTCCACCTTGGGTTGATCAGGCAAAACGTCCCGCATCTCGTCCGGAAGCGCCGCGCTGGCTTGAATGTCCTGCAAGAGCTTGTCGAACGATTTCTTTTCATCCGGCAACTGCACGTCGGTATTGTCGGGGTTCGGTTTCGCTGCCGGATTTGTCTGATCGACGCTGCTTTTACCAAGGTCTGACGTGTTGATGCTCCTGACTTTGAACGTTGGCGTCTGGTCGTTTTGAGCGAACAGGGCCTCAGCAGACTGAAAACGCGTCCGGTAAAAGTAAGCGCAGAGCGCGAAATGTATCGCCAGCGAGACGATCAGTCCAAACCAGAGCCAACTGCGCTCTCTGCTGCCCGTGAGCAGTCCCTCAGTCTCGAACCGGTCGAAGTCGTCGAAATCGGAAACTCTCATTGTTTGCCTCGCAACATATCACATCTGGAATGACGAAGCACGAATGCCGAAGTAATGACGAAGCCTAAGCGAAAGCGTGGCGAATCTCTTTGTCATTTGGTCATTCAGGCTTAGTTCGTCATTCGTCATTCCGATTTCGTCATTGTCATGTCGAGCGGAGTCGAGACATCTCTGTTCAGATTTCACCCACCGCTCCGCGTTTGCTCAATAAACGCTCTCGCGGCACGCCGGATTTCATCTGCCACACGTGCCTCAGGCGAGACAAATTTCGGTGTGAACCACGGAAAGAGTCCGATCAGATCATGCGTGACCAGAATTTGCCCGTCGCAATGCTGGCCCGATCCGATACCGATCGTTGGGATACCGATTGTCTTTGTAATCCGCTTTGCAATGTCCGCGACCACAATCTCGAGCACGACAGAAAACGCGCCGGCTTCTTCCACAGCGCGCGCGTCGGTGAGTAGCGCTTCTGCCTCAGATTGAGTACGGCCTTTGATTCTGTAGCCGCCTTCCTCGCGCACACTTTGAGGTAACATGCCGATGTGCGCCATGAACGGAATGCCTGCCTGCGTGATCGCTGCGATCTGCGCCACATGACTCGCACCGCCTTCAAGCTTCACCGCCCGTGCGCCAACGTCGACAAATTTTCTGGCAGTTTCCACAGCCTGTTCGGGCGCGTCGTAAGTGTGGATCGGCATATCCGCCACGATTAACGCTTGTTTGACCCCGCGAGCCACCGCGCGGGTGTGATGCAGCATTTCTTCCATGGTCACAGCGGTCGTGTCCTGGTAGCCCAGAACCACCATACCTAACGAGTCGCCTACGAGGATGATGTCGACGCCGCTTTCGTCGAGCAGACGCGCCGTCGGATAATCGTAAGCCGTCAACGCGGTGATCTTTTCGCCGCGCTGTTTCATTTGCCGAAAATCTTTCATCGCATTGCCGGAAGATCAGCCGCTAATTTTAGAACGCAAGCTCGGCGCAGAAGGCGGTCCGAGCATGCTCCGCAACTCCAAAAGCATTTCGTGCGAAACTTTTGGAGCGCCAAATTACCGTGGAGGCAGGCGTGTCGCCAGCGATTCCGCCGAAGATCGCAGCTGGCACGGCTGCCACTACAGTGTCCTACCAATCGTCCATGAGCCTAACCACGTCTCCTGATTCATCAGATTGCGCGAGCAATTCTTGGACAGTTTTTCTCTGGTTAGGCAAGACTAAATCCGGCCGGATATCGGCCAGCGGCTGAAGCACAAACCTTCTCAGATGCAGCCGCGGATGCGGCAATTGCAATCGGTCGTTGTCAATCTGGCGGTCCCCGCAGTAAAGCAGGTCGATGTCGATTGTGCGCGAGACGTTTTTCTGACGATTGCGCTTGCGGCCTAACGACTCTTCAATTCGAAGAAGTTGTTCAAGCAACTGCACGGGGTCGTCTTCATAGTCAAATTCAACGACTGCGTTTAAGAATTTGGACGCGCTCGGTCCGCAGTCGATTGGTTCGGTTTCGTAGATCCCCGAAGAGAGAACGAGCGGTTGTACCTCATCAAGCTCGGTAATCTGTCGTCGTGCTGCGCGCAAATTCTCGACCCGATCGCCCAGATTCGACCCGAGCGCGACAGCAGTTCTCATATCGTTGTGGCCATTGATCGCTGATCGGACCCGGGGCACTAACTCCCGCTACAGTCACATGCCCAGCACATCCTGCATCGAGTACAGTCCGGCCGGCTGGTTGATAATCCATTCCGCTGCGCGCAAAGCGCCTCGCGCAAAAATTTCGCGGCTCGCCGCGCGATGGGTGAGTTCGAGGCGCTCGGCGGGTCCACCGAAAATGACCGTATGCTCGCCGACCACGTCGCCTTCGCGAATCGATTGGATTGGAATTTCGCTCTGCGTTTTTTTAACTGCTTTCAAGACCTCAGCCAGCGTTTTGGCCGTCCCGCTGGGCGCATCTTTTTTCATCTTGTGATGCGTTTCGATAATCTCTTCGCGAAAATCGCCGCCGAGCTGTTCGGCAGCTTTACGCGTCAGCCAGAAGAGCACATTGACTCCGATGCTGAAATTAGAT
>JBKOYG010000092.1:0-12963 GCA_046725285.1 Verrucomicrobiota bacterium | reverse complement strand
TTCGCCCTGCGCGGAAATGATCGTCTGATGCAACTCAGGATCGACACGAAAAACAAATGCCGGATCTTCGTTGTGCAACGTCGCGAGCCCCGCGGCCATTTTGTCCTCTTCACCTGTCGCCTTGGGTTGCAGCGCGGCGTGAATGTTCGGGCGCGGATATTCCGGCACGGGAAGTTTGACCGGATGATGCGGGGCGCAGAGCGTGTCGCCTGTGTGCGTGTTCTTAAGTTTCACCGTCGCGCCAATGTCACCCGCGCCGAGACGCGACACCGTCTCGCGCGTGTGGCCGTTGAGCAGAAAAATCTGTCCGATGCGTTCGGTGATGTTGCGGTTGGCGTTGAACAAATCGCCGCCGGTCGTGATCTGCCCTGAATAAATCCGGAAGAACGAAAGCTCGCCAAAGTGTTCTTCGTTCATCGTTTTGAACACTTGCAGCACCGGCTCGGTGCCGCCGATTTTCACTTCCAGCTGGGCGCCGCTGCGCGCGTCTTCTGCATCGACCTTCTCGCGATCGAGCGGCGAGGAACCGTATTTCGCGATGAAGTCGAGCAGGCGCCGGACGCCGACGTTGGACGCGGCCGCCGTGCAGAAGAGCGGGATGAACATCTGCGCCTGCACCGCCGCGTGAATACCCGCGCGAAATTCCTCCTCCGACAACGAACCTTGCTCGAAAAATTTGTTCAGCAACGTGTCGTCCGATTCGGCGATGAATTCGATCAATTCACGATGCAGTTGTGTGACACGCTCTTTCCATTCGCCCGTCGCCAGCTCCTCGCGAAACTTTCCGTGTCCGTCGGTTTCATACGTCACGACTTCGTTGCGTAAAACGTCGAGCACCTGGTTGAAGTTCGGCCCGGGATTGATCGGCACGTTCAGCGGAAAAACCTTTGGCCCATATTGCGCGCGCGCGTCGGCCAGCACTTCGTCGAAGTGCGCACTCTGTTTATCCACGGCGTTGACCACGATGACTTTCGGGATGCCGCAGTCAGTCGCGCACTGCCACACCCGTTCCGTGCCCACGCCGACGCCGTGTTGCGCGTGCACCACCACGAGCGCGAAGTCCGCCACGCGCACTGCCGCGAGCGCCTCGCTGATAAAGTCGAGGTAACCAGGCGTGTCGAGGATGTTCAGCTTCTTGCTCATCCACGTGCAATGCAGCAGCGAAGTTTGCGTGGAAATCTGGTGCTGGCGTTCGGTGACGTGATAATCCGAAACGGTTGTGCCTTGCGCGATGTTGCCCATGCGCCCAATGACGCCCGCGCACTCGAGCATCGCCTCGGTGAGCGTCGTCTTGCCGGACGACGCGTGACCCACGATGGCAAAATTCCGAAGATCCCCTGCAGAAAGCGTGGCCATAAATCAAACTCGTTCCTGCCCTAAACACGCCTCGAATTCGCCGCGGACGCAAGCTGAAATTTCAGGCTCGTTGCGCGTTCCTTGTGGTCGGCATCACGCCCATCGCACGCCGAGATTGGATCCACTGGATCACTTCCGCCAGGCAGCCAGAGACGCGCGCGCCCCGGATCAAAAATGCCTGCTCGACGCTCGCAGCAATTCGCAGCGTCGCTCCTGTTGATAGCGCTCGCCTTTCTCATTCTGCCGCTCGGCATCAAGCTGGCGGGCGCCGATGGCAAGAGCGCGTTCGTCTCGCTCTTCTTGAGCTACGTGCTGCAGAGTATCGGTGAACTGCTCATCATACCGATCGGATACGCGATGATCGGCAAGCTCGCGCCGAAGCAGTATCAAGGTGTGATGATGGGCAGCTGGATGCTCGTGACCGGGCTCGCGTCGCTGTTTGCAGGCGACTTTTCGGGAATGATCCCCGAGCCGACCGGCACCACCGCAGTCGCCACCAACCCCGGGTACGCGAAGCTCTTCGCGGAGCTTGGCGCCGGCAGCCTCGCGGTCGGTATTGTGCTCGTGGTGCTGATTCTGTTCCTGCGCAAGCTGATCACCGACAAGGCCGAGACGCCTCCGGTGGAAGCAGCGACTGCTTGCCGCGCCGTAGTGTAGTGGAGGAGGGTCGTTCCCGTCGCTTGAACGGAGCGAGTTCCGGGGAGTACACGCGACTCGCGTGCTGGTTTCGGCGACTCGCCGAAACGGACTTGCTAAGATCGACAGTCACGTCGCGGAGATTTGTCGTGAAGTTTAGTGCTCGGTGTACGCGACATGTTTGATAGACTGCCGCGCTGATGAAATTACCTGCCGATGCAACCATTGCTCGCGAGAAGGTGACTCGATATCTTCTCGTGCGCCGGGCGTGGCGATAAATCGGAATTTCTGGCGCGAGCAGGCTACCGACTAGAGAATGCGGATGAGCTTTTCAACGATTTGCGCGACCAACTATTGCCGCTTGATGCCACGCCATTGCATTCGACCGTGTTTGGCGAGTTTTACGAGATCCGCAGTAAGCTAACCGGTCCAAATGGCGTTGCGCTTAAGATTCGCTCCATTTGGATGAGGGAAAAGTTGTCTGGAACGACAAAGTTCATTACTCTAATACCGGATAAATAAAGAGCCGTGCGCTTCGAACTCTATACTGATGCTGCTCTTGCCCGGGACATTCCCGAGCACCGTCTTCGGCGCGGTGACGTGGTGAAAGTTGTCGATCATCATCCATCACCGAATGGTGAAAGCGGTTACTCAATTGAAGTGTTTAACGCCATCGGCGACACGATCGCGGTCACAGCCGTGCCGGAATCCGCTTTGGAACCGTTGCACAAGGATGAAGTCCTCAGCGTGCGCGCGCTAGCTGCGAAATAGATGGCCGGCCATGGCCATAACTGAGATCAACGAATTCCTGAAAATCGTGCCGGCGGTGAAGAAGGCGCCGTTCAAATATCTCTGGTCGTCCTACGATCCCGAGGCCGACGTGCTGTACATCAATTTCAAGACACCGAGTCACGCTACTGACAGCGAAATTGCCGACAACGACATTGTGATTCGTTACGAGAATGGCGAAGTCATCGGTCTACTGTGTTGAATGCCAGCAAGCGTTAAATGAACCCCGAAATTCTGCCGAGCTTGGCACCGGCAGCCTCGCGGTCGGTATTGCGCTCGTCGTGCTGATTCCGTTCCTGCGCAAACTGATCACCGACAAGGCTGAGACGCCTCCGATAGAAGCAGCTACCGTCGTTCCCGTCGCCTAAAAATCTTCTGCTGTAGTGTCCGCTGTCTCAGCGGAAAAATTCTGGGGCGCCCAGCTCGGAGGGCGTAATCGGCAATCCTTCTGCGTTTAAACAAGCGGTTTTGTGGGTTTGAAGCTCGGCCGTCGATTCGCATTCGCTGCAGCGGCGTCTCGCCGAAACGAATACCCGATGAGATATTCGCTGTGAATTCAGTCCGACGTATCATTGGCCTATGAAGCTAATTTCCGTGAACGTGGGATTGCCGCGAGAGATCACGGTTGGTGGTGGCAAAACCGTTAGGACATCGATTTGGAAGTCTCCCGTTCAAGGTCGCGTTCATGTTTCGACGCTGAACCTGGATGGTGATCAACAATCCGATCTTTCGGTGCACGGAGGAGTCGATAAGGCCGTCTACCTTTACCCGAGCGAACATTATTCGTATTGGCGGACTCAGCTACCCGATGTCGAGCTGTCGTGGGGAGCTTTCGGCGAAAATTTTACTAGTGAAGGTATCCTGGAGGCCCAGACAAAAGTTGGCGACCGCATTCGGGTTGGTTCGGCCGAGTTTATGGTGACGCAGCCGCGGATGCCGTGCTTCAAGCTTGGGATCCGATTTAATCGCAGGGACATGGTGAAACGTTTCCTTGCGAGCAAACGCAGCGGGTTTTACCTCGCCGTGATTCGCGAGGGAGAAGTAGAGATTGGCGACGCGATTGAATTCATCGAGAAACAGGAAACCGGGGTCACAATCACTGACATTGTGAACCTTTACTCGGTCGATTCCGAGAACCAGGAGCTGCTACGCCGCGCCACTGAAGTACCCGCACTACCGCAAAGCTGGAAAGACTACTTTCGAAAACGCCTTTGGGACGCCGATGCCTGATCACCCTAGGCTTACGCGAAATGTGTTGTTGTAGCGTCCACTGTCCTCGGCGAGCCGGAGCCTTGGCGAAGGATGCTCAACGGAAAAATTCCGGGGAGCGCACGCGGCTCGCGTGTTGCAGCGGCGACTCGCTGAAACGATCTCTTTCTTCGAACCTGATTCCAGAATAGCGACGACGGTTGCGCTTTCGATGACCATCTCGCACACTGTAGAGGCGGCTGTGTCAGCCGCGAATCTTTCGCAGACTTCGAGAGCAACATGAACATCGAAACGCTCCATATCGGAATGAAGGTGCGCCACCCGCAATACGGCGTCGGGGTGGTGAAATCGCTGGCCGGGCAAACCGCCGAGATCGCGTTTGACGACGCGCAGCGGACAATTGCGCCGGCGTCCAGCGATCTCCAACCAGCGGAACCGACCGCTACCTTGAGCGAGTTACAGATGCCGCTTCCGAAACTGATCCGCGATACAGCTCACGCTGTGGTCGAAGCGCTCGGGCTGGAACAAAAGGACGTGCTCGTAGAAGGTCTGGCGACTCGATGGCAGCGCGGGACGCTGGTTATGCAGCCGGCGGACCGTTCGCTTCAGTCGAAAGAACTCCCGCTCGAGACATTCTTCCACAAGATCGTCATGATTCGGAATAATCTGCGAGTTCTCGAGCAGAAGGTAAACGCCAGCGACAAACTGAGCGAAGCGGACAAGTTCGACCTGCAACAGTATATCACGCGCTGTTACGGATCGCTCACCACGTTCAACGTCCTGTTCAAGAACAAGGACGACCAGTTCCGAACCAGCGCCCAGGGAAGTGCGGTGGACACGCCGAATGCCTGAGCGAGCTGGAGCGAACGAATCATTTTGTCACGCGGACTTGATGCTATACGTGATTCCCGTATAGCGTCTCAGGATGTCTTTTGGGACACTCCCTGATCACGTTCGGCATCAGAGGTTCGCAACCGATGCGTTTCCACGACGATTGCGAGCCTGGCGTGAGCGGAATAACCTCTCGCAAAGCGAGGCGGCGTTGAAGTTACAAATCTCGAAGCGAACACTGCAAGAGTGGGAGCAAGATCGAGCTGCGCCACGCGGCCTTGCGCGAACCGCAATCGAAAAAGCCATTCGTGCCTAGCGCGCCCACACGAGTTTGGCGGATGATGCTATACGTGAATCACGTATAGCATCACGATAGCTGCGATAGCGTTCTCTTGTAGCCGCGGTCTCCCGTTCAACTAATCAGCACACAGCAATCAGTCATCTGCGGAGCGAAAATTCGCCAGGCTTGAATCTTGCCAATCTGTCAGACCGGTAATACCATATCGATGATGAAGACGATATCGCTCAAATTACCTCTGCCGTTGGCGAACTGGCTGGCCAAACGCGCCAACGAGCTTGGACGTTCACGCTCCGATCTGGTGCGTCAGGCGCTCGAGGAGCAGCGTCAGGGCAAGAACAGCACGGGCGAAAAGTCTTGTGCCGAGTTAATGGCGGAGTTTGGCGGCTTCTTTCGCGGGCCGCGCGATTTATCGACTAACCCGAAATACATGCGGGATTTCGGGAAGTGAGACAGACTTTGATTGATAGCGGGCCGTTGGTCGCCTTCTATTCCACGCGTGACCAGCATCATGCCTGGGCCTTTGCGCAATTAGACGCGCTGCGGCCGCCGCTATTGACGTGTGAAGCGGTTTTGACCGAAGCCTGTTTTCTGCTTCAGCGCGGAGCTGGCCGCCCAGCTACGATCATGCGAGCTGTGCGGGAAGGGGTGATCCAAATTGCTTTTGATATCGAGACGGAAGCCGCGTCGTTGGAAGTTTTGATGGAACGCTACTCCGATGTGCCGATGTCGTTAGCGGACGCCTGCCTGGTGAGACTGAGTGAACTTCATTCCGATTGCCGCGTCCTCACTCTCGATTCTCACTTCACCCGTTATCGGAGGCACGGCCGCCAGGTGATTCCGTTGCTCATGCCATAAAATCTTCAGTCGAAATGAGTTTACCCGTCCTGGTCAGAGCCTGCCCGCCGTGGCGGGCTCGAGACATTCTTCCACAAAATCGTCATGATTAGGAATAATCTGCGAGTTCTCGAGCAGAAGGTAAACGCGAGCGACCCGCCTTCGGCGAGGCTACGGCGTGCCAGGCAAACTGAGCGAAGCGGACAAGTTCGACCTGCAACAGTATATCACGCGCTGTTACGGATCGCTCACCACGTTCAACATCCTGTTCAAAAACAAGGACGACCAGTTCCGAACGAGCGCCTAGGGCAGCGCATCATTCTTCACTCAGTTTCCAAAGCGACGGCGTCGAAGCTCGACGAGGCGTTTAAGAAAACGCGTGCACTTTTCATTGATTAAAAGTCATCCAAGTTTGTGGCAAATGGTGCGGAGGTTTACGGCAGAAGGTGAGTCGTTTTATCGTAATTTATTACGATGTTAGGTATGCTTCCTCTTGCCCAACTCGTTGAGGAGAACCAGGAACTCTGCAAACAGCTGCATCGCTTTTCGCGAATAAGGGCGGCTCGTCTGATCGCAACACTCGGCGTGTTGCCAGAGTACCATGCGAATACGATTCGAATAGAGGTTCTCACTCATCTCGCAGTTATCTCATGCTCGAAGACGGCGGAGCCGAAGCGCGATGATTTGGCGAAATGGCTCCGCTTTTTCGGCAGAGAAGCATGGATTTCCCAGCAGGAAGACCCAGTTGAAGATGTATTTATCGGCCCGGTAAATACCCGGTTTGGAACGTTTCGACTGTTTACCGGGAATTTTGCTGACGGCTATTTCATTGCCGAGCGATTAATCACGTTTCTCGCAAACGGCGCGTCGTTTCCTACATTCCAAGAAACGCTCGATGTCGCGCTAACGCTGTTGAAGCTGAGCGATGCCTTGGCCGACCGATTGGAGCTGAAGCGAAATACGCCAGGTGGTGGTCAATCCGCACAGAACATTACCGTCCCTAAGTGGCGTAGTTTAGAAGGACCATTCAACGCACTATTCTTTTCCGAGGCGGATTTACAACGTTTGGCAATATCACAGGAGCTGCTGAGTCATTTCTTCTTTAGCGACGAAGACCTGCAACGACTCCCTTCCGAACGTCTGTGGAACTCTAGTCTGGAGCGGCACCCGCTCTTCCGCGTTGATGGAGGCGTAATCATTGCTGAACCCAGCACCCTCGCGCGGACAGTCACGCGATGGGTTCTGGAGCGCATCAACCTTATCCGCATGGGTGGTTGGGCCGACACGCGTTTTCATCAGGAGAACGCGTCGCTATTCGTTAATGATGTCGCAAACGATCTTGGGATTCATCCCTTGCACGTAGCCCTACCATCTCCTCCAGAAAATACTCCGGTGTTAATGCCGTTTGTTGGTTCGTTCGACGTTGGGAAACCTGTTGTCCTATTGACGTACGCTGCGCCGCTGGCAGCCAGCGCGGAAGATTTCGACGGGTTCGACAAGTTGAGTCAGCCAGCGCGAGAAGCACTGGACGCTTACCTCCGTAGCTTAGCTGATGCGCTTGAGAAGCTCCCAAACTTTTCTGGCGGTCTGATTCTTATCGCAATCGTGACTGTAGGAAGGGGGTTTGTCTTTGGTATTACTGAGTGGAGCGAACGATGGCACGTTCACACTACGACCCTACATGACTGGTTGGTCTTGGCAGCGGACCCGGATTGTTCCGCGTTGCAGCTATGGAAATTGGCGAAGCACGTGGCGCGAGCAAGAGACCGCTACCACACCGAGTTGGTTAATCCTTCCGGGCTGATTGCCCTCTGGAGCTTTTGGAAAAAATCTGACTTCTGGCTGCTACCAAAAGACTTTGACATTCGCAATCCGCACAACCTGCTTGTTATCGGAACCGACTTTGGCGTCGATCCTCGACGTGAAGCGAAACTTGCTCATGACATCCACACCGTACTCTCACATGACGGGACAACGTGGATTACTGTAGAGCGCCTAAACCCCACATCTCTTTACGCAGATCGAACCGTATTGTTTCAGCTCTGGGAGTGCGTCCTCCAGTGGATCGATCGTGCGACTGACGTCATCGAGAAAAAACTGTTCTCCCGCTCTACGAAGCATCGAGATAAAGATCGATCTTCCAGACTTCGCACGATGGCGGCTGCAACAAAGGCGCGCGGACGACAGGCCAGCTGTGATTCCGACTGTCGAGGTGCACCCGAGCACATCTTCATTCACGATTGTCTTATACGAGTCATTCCTAGCCGAGTTCAATCAACCCAAGAACGTCGCCGAACGAGCGATCGTCCGGACAATCATTGACGGCATTGAGCGCCTCCTGCGTGCCACGTGGACAGAGGGTAAGCGCGATGCGCTGGTGATGGAAATTGTCGGTAGCGAAGATGCGCGCTATTTCCACATCCTTGAGACAAAGATGCTAGAACACTTGGTAACCCGCTCACTGCGCGCCCAACCACTCTTTATTTCCGGCCAAGATTTGGCCACCGCACAGATCGGACTGGCTGAGTTGGTAGACGACACCCGACTAGGAACTGTTATTACAGGTAAAGATCAATGCCGTGAATTTTTAGAGAAAGTTGTCGAGAAGCTTTGGGAGCGTATTGAATCCCAGCTGAGGCCATTCTCGCGCGAGGCTATTGCGATCGCGTGTTTTGAAGCAATCGACGAAATCAACAGAGATTCGGAACACTGGAAGATCACAACAAGGGCGGTGCTCGCACTCAATGAAGAGGAAGAGAGCGCAAAGCACGTCTTAACGACACGGCGCAGTCAGCGGAGCATCGCATCGATCGCGAACAGAATTTTAATGGAGACTGCGCAGTATTCAGCCTCTGGCGTGGGTCGAACACGTCTTAGTCGAGCCGATCAATCGCAGCTGCTAGCTAATGTCGAGTTGCTGATGACGATTGCGAATCACCGCGATGCAATCGCATACGGCTTTTTGGAACCGAGTGTACAGATCAATCCGCGAGGAGATATAGAAGTCGATCAACGGTTCTACGAAAGTGTGATGCGGAGATACTTCTCGCATCGTTCAGACCGACTGACCAACAGCGCGGCGCGATCGTATGACACATACTTCACCGGCGGCAACAGACCTGCCTCTGCGCCTTCAGAAAAGGAAATAGAGAAATTCGACGAGGCTTTTCAGGCGGAATTCGGATTCATGGTATCTCAACTGGTTCGTGTAAGCGAGCTATGGACGCGTTTTGCGGTTGAGTCACAGCGTCTAGTCGGTGTCATTGAAGAACCCGAGATGATGAACTTGCTTACCGAAAATGCCGAAATGACTGACGCGCAGGCAGGCAGGTTCCTAGATGCGCTCACATTGCCGATCCGTCGAACTTGGGACTCTGACTTGCCGCCGCGCTGTTCCAAGCAGGATGTATTCCCGTGGCGCTTTCGCCGAAACCTATCGATCCTTATGCGGCCGCTTGTTTTAGTAAAGACGAACCCTCGTGGTTGGCTAATATCAGCGCCGTTCTTCGAAAAGTCGGCTCAGTATATAACCGGAAATATTCACGAAGGTCGGTTGCCCGACCGTTTTTTTGTTTCAAGCCACCTCCGCGCGTACATAGGAGGAATTGTCGATCAACACGGGCATGCCTTCACCGAACGAGTGGCTGCGGTTTTCCAGAAGAGCGGCTATGAAACGAGAACAGAGATCAGACTGACAGAATTGGGAGCGCCACGGAATCCTGATTTAGGGGATGTCGATGTGCTAGCGTGGAGAGAGTCCGGAACTGACGCATTCATTGTGGAGTGCAAACGGTTGAACCCTGCATTGACGGTACGAGAAGTCATTCAGCGGCTTGAGGACTTCAAAGGCGACGAGCGTCGAAAGGATAGTTTAGGTAAGCATATCGCGCGGGTCGGGTGGCTAGACAACAACAGGGCCGGTGTGCAGAAGATCACCCGTATTCCGGCAGCCGCTATTTCCTTCCGTCCGTTGGTCGTTACCAGCGAGTTGATGCCAATGCAGTTTTTTGAAGAGATGAACTTCCCAACGAACCAAGTTGTCTCGGCGGACGAGTTGCCCGCTTACTTAGAGTAACGCTGAAGCCACCGCATGCTGGAGCGCACGAAAGACAATTTACAGCAGCGTACCATGAGCGCTGATGTTCGCGGTGCGCCGGAAAGTGAGCAAAAGCTCCTTTACTAAGCTCAAAGCGCCCTCGGCTTGGGGCTAGCTGATGAGATCTACAGCTTCCATATCTGATTGCGGGGCAGTAGGGGTCAGATCTAAACATTTAACATTCGCCAGCAGCTGAGCAGTTGAGAGTCGTTAGTTGACTGCGGATCCCATGAACGAAGTAGGAATTAAGAAGTAACATCAAATAAGAAATTGACGGCGATCTATAGCGAAAATTAAAACCACAGGATATGGACATCAATGCTGTTGTAGGCATTATCGCAGGGTTGCTAAGCGTCGGCGCATTGTTTCTCGGGTCGATAGCGCGCCGTTTAGAGAAAAATGAAGCGGATCGGCTTCAGGCGGAAAGATTGCAGGAACTGATGCAACGACAATCGAAGGGCGGAATTTACTCGATCATACAGTCAGGGAAGCCACCGCCGCCGCCCAAACCTAAAGGGTTCGTCGTGTTGGCCGTGTTTGCCGTAATCGTTGTCTTATTCGGCGTATGTACGGCGGTGTACTTCTGGGATTACATTCGAAACAACGTCGATAAAGCTTTTTTTGTAGCCTGGTTATTCTTGGCGATGGTGTTTGGTATGTTCGTCCAGGTACTGAATGAGTTGCGTCGCGCCAAACAACCTTTAAGTGCAGTAAAAGCTAGTGATTTACTATTTCCATTACTGTTCTCAATCGTCATTTTCTACGCGGTCTGGGGAACCGTTGGGTCTGCTTCGCATAATTTTTTCGCTTTCTATGCAGCATTTCTTAATGGTTTTTTTTGGCAGACTACAGTCGCTCAAACGAAACCGCTAAGATCGAGGTCCTCCTCCACAGCCACTGCGAAGGCTGATAGTCAGTAGTTCCTCCTTAAAACTACGGCATGACACTGAAGGTTGAGAGCACGCGAAAAAAAAATTGACCTACTGCGGGGCTATCGTGGGCCGTTGCGCTCTCAAGATGTATTTCTGAATTTTGCCGGTCGCAGTTTCCGGTAGTTCTTTGACGAACGTCACACTGTGCCGCACTTTGAGGTGCGCCAGGTTCGCGCGCGCAAACTCGAGCAGCTCGCCGTCATGGGGCAACGAAAAACGCTGAATTTCCAACGCCAACGTCGAACGTATGCATCATAAGCGGCTTATGATGGCGGTGATTGATTTCAGTGTGCTGCTGTCCGCGTGAGAGAGTTTAGAACCGGAATTGCATGACGAGCTTCGTGTTCCGCAGCTTCAAATGTGTTAAGCAACACCTCCGATCGACGTCCACAACGAATCTCGTTAACGACGTGACTGAAGCGGCCTTCCGTCTTTAAGATTCGCGCGCCCAACACCCAGAAGGCGACGTTTGCTTGGCCCGGTCGGAGCGAGTTTGCTTTCTCGAATTTGATCAGCTCATCTCGACACTGGGATTCTGTGAGTTTATGCCGTTGCGCAAGGCATGTGGCGGCCCGCCTAGTCCAGATGTCGATCGGCTGGAGTCAGCGCAGTTGCTTGGGTCCGAGACTAGATAGATTAAGTTTGGCAAGCGTGCTTATGTCACGGAGGTAAAGCGCTGCAATCTTGGATGCGATGCCCCTGATTTTCTGCAGTTCTTTGGATGCTGTTGTAATCGCACCATCGTCTAGAAGATCTCGCATCCATTTTGCCAGCGATCTGCCGGACGTTAGATTTGAGGCAACTATCAAGTTAAATGCTCAAGTCCGAGAGGTGATCTACTTCGGGCAGCTGCCGATTGTCGACATACGCGGATTTAAGAGTGAGCTCGAAGACGTCACACACGTTAGGAGTATGACAACGGCCCCGATGAATATGGAGAAAATCAGTCGTGAATGGCAGCGGATCGAATCTATTGATCAACTGGCTATCAGACCGGTCTTGAGACTAACAGTGAAGAGTGTGTATCCGCGATACGAGCCGGGCACTGAGTGATCGCAACGAGCTGTGAAAGGCAGTAGTGTCAGATCTAAACATTTAACATTTCCGAAGGCGAAAGACTAAAACGCGGCAAGCGAAAGCTGAAAAAGTTAAACGACCGCTGAACACGACGCGAGGCAGCGTCGGGTGGACGGAACCGCCGCGAGGTAGCGGTGCGGAGCTGGGCAAGCAAAGCATCAAACTTCGAAACGGTGCGAATCCGTTAACCAAAGTATCCGACTGCGGATCCCATGAACGAAGTCAGAAGTAAGAAGTAAAAATTAAGAATTAGGAACTTCTGATCTGTCAGAATTCACAATTGAGAATTCGATTTTCTCTCGATTTAGATTGTTAGCTGAGCGGGGGTTCGCAGCCTGCGCGAAGCGCGCTTACACTGGACGATGCGCACGGCTTGGAAAAAGATTCGCTATCGTCTGGAGTGGCTGGCACTCAAATCCGCCACGAAATTCCTTCCGCTTTTGTCGCGCAAAGCTTGTTATCGGCTGGCCCTTTTGCTCGGCTCGCTCGGCGCCATGCTCGATCGCCGGGGCCGGCGCGTTGCGCTGAGTAATTTGCGGGTGGCCTTTGGCGATGAGATTTCAAGCGAGCGCCGCGCGCAGATCGTGCGTGAATCGTATCAGCATTTTTCCCGCACCATGCTCGATTTTTTTTGGAGCCCGCGCCTAACGAGTCAAAATTTCTCGCGTTACGTTGAGTTCGAGAATCGCGAGAGATGGGATGAGGAAGACACGCGCCCGGGGAAGCCGGTCATTGTCGGTTGCTATCATTACAGTAACTTCGAATGGCTCAGCATTGTCTCGGCCTTCGCCGGTCTCGAAGGTGTCGTCATCGCGCAGCAATTCAAGAATCCACTGCTCGATCCGATCTTCCTGAAGTTGCGCCAGAGAAGCGGCCATCGCGTGGCACCGCGCGAAGGCGCC
>JBKOYG010000075.1:0-15802 GCA_046725285.1 Verrucomicrobiota bacterium | reverse complement strand
ACCGTCAGAGGTCTTCCCGTTCGATCCCGCAGATATTCGGCGTCGAAGTAGTTGACGGTGGGTATGAAGTAGTCCGGCCTGTCAAATTGCTCCGTGCCGTGGAACTGCGCTGGCGCCACGCCGATTACCGTGTAGGGATCTTTATCCAGCCGCACGGTGGCCCCGACTACACTCGGATCGGCGTTAAATACGCTTCGCCATAGATTATTACTCAACACCACATAGGGCGCTGAATTCGGCCCATGCTCGTCCGCCTCGTGAATGAACCGTCCAACTTCCGGTTGCACCCCCAGCAAATCGAAATAATTTCCGGTGACCGCATAGCCGGTGACACTTTTCACGGTATTACCCCACCTCAAGGTCGCCTCAGCAAATCCATAAAAGCCGGCCATCCCGCTGAAGGTGGTGTTCCGCCGCCTCAAGTCTTCATACGCAGGATACGACGTAGTCAGTAGTTTGAAGCTCGTCCACGGCTTGAGACGAAGCTGGTAGAGATTCTGCGGGTCGCTCACATCCAGCGGATGCAGCAGGACCGCATTCACTACTCCGAAGATAAGGATATTTGCCCCAATCCCCAACATCAGGGTGAGCAGGGCTACAAGCGTGAACGCTGGTGACTTCCAAAGCACGCGCAGCGCGTAACGAATATCCAACAGCAGATCCTTCACGACTTCTCCTTCGCCAGAGGATAAGAACGTTCGAAATTTCTAAGTCGAATCACATGTTTATTCGGTGCGTAATGCTTGGGCTGGATCGACCCGGGTGGCGCGTCTCGCGGGTAACCACGTGGCAATGAGCGCGGCGGTAGTGAGTACTAATGGAGCGACGATGAATGCGATCGGATCAAGCGCGCGAACTCCGTAAAGAAGTCCGCTCAGAATTTTTGCCGTCGCGATTGCAAGCAGCAGGCCAATGGTAACTCCGCTGACCAGCATGATGGAACCTTCACGCATAATCATTCGCAACACCGCTCCGGCCTGAGCGCCAAGCGCCATGCGAATCCCGATCTCACGTGTCCGCCGCGCGACAGAGTAGGCTTTGACGCCATAGAGGCCGACCACGGCCAGACCGAGCGCAAGTGCCCCAAAGATGGAGAACAACGCCGCGCCCGCGCGAACGAGCCAGAGATCCAAGTTCGCATTAAGATGTTGCGGGAACGTTCTTAACGAAATGATCGGGATTGAAGGATCGATATCGCGTACAGTGCGTCGCAGCAAATCGGCTGTGATGGCTTCGTTTCCGGGAGCGAGCCAACGGAACCGGACAAAAAAGGAAACGTCGCTTTGGAATCCACGCGCGAACGGCAAGTAAATTCCGCCGGCGGGCTCCTTTTCGAAGAGCGCGTGGCGCGTTGCCGGCACGATGCCGACTACTTCGATCGTCTCTCCCTGCTTCTCCTCTTCACTCACATCCGCGCTCCGTCCAACGTGGGCACCTCCGCCCTGGGCCGATGGCGCATTCCCGCTCGCATATTGAATGCGTTGTCCAAGCGCGTCACCATCCGGCCAGAGCTTCTTTGCCAGAACTTCGTCAATAATCGCAACCTTCGGACCCGGCTGGGTCGCTTCCGCTACGGTGAACGCGCGACCCCGAACCACTGGCAATCCGACGGTTGAAAAATAATCCGCGCCCACGCTGTTCCAGGCGACCTCGAAGGCAAGGCCTTCTGCGGCGGTCGCCGGCTTAGCATCGGGGGCGAGACGGAAGCCGGCGCGTTGCACTTTTCTGCTTAGCTCAAACATCCCGAATGCAACTACTGAAGAGATGCTCGCGTGCTCCACGCCTGGCAGCGCCGCCAGTCTGTCGTTCAAGTTGCGGTAAAGGTCCTGCGCGCGTTTCGGTTCGTAACCAGCCAGACTCGCATCGACTTCAAGAATGTAGCTTGCACCGGGTTTTAGTCCGGTATCGACCGACGCAGCTTTGTCTGCACCACGAATGAACAAAGCCGCAGCGGTAATAAGCGCGAGTGAGAAGGCGATTTGCACGACGACAAGCGGGTGGCGCGGTAAGAATTTCCAGAGTCGGAGCACCAGATCTTCCCCGGCGTGTTCCTTCAAATCTGTCACCACCGCGCTGCGCGAAATTTTCAAGGCCGGCCCGAGGCCAAACATGAGCGTGCCGAGCAAGCAGAATCCGAACGTCGCCGCCAAGATTGCGGGGTTCGGTCCTGTCAACCATACAATGTCGAGCGGCATCAGCCTGCGCATTGAGCCAGCCAGCAAATCGGACGACCAGAGTCCAAGAACGAGTCCACCCACGCCGCCGAGTATCGCCAGCGCAAAGCTTTCGGTGAGAAGCTGGCGAACGATGCGCCAACGGCTGCCACCGAGCGCCAGACGAATTGCGATTTCTTTGCGGCGCGCGGTACCGCGCGCGAGCAGCATGTTAGCGAGGTTAAGGCATGCGACTAGCAGAACCACCACCGCCATGCCGGGCAGCAATGGCGCGATGACCTTTATCCCGCTCTCGGCCGCCGGGTTGTTACTTACCGAATTACGCGACACCGGTGCCGTTATGAACGTTTGATTCTTCTGCTCGACTGGATAGGCCTTTTCCAAATTGGCCGCGAGCCCTTCGAGAGCAGGCTCGGCCGCGGCCGCCGTCATCCCGGGTTTAAGCCGGCCCATGATACGCAACTGCGTTCCTCTGCGATCGTCAATCGCGGTCTTGTTCCCCGACTCAAAATCGTTCGCTACCTGATCGTAAACACTCATCGGCAACCAAACTTCCGGCGAAAGAATTTGCATCGTGCCGACGAAACCCTTCGGCGTAATTCCAACAATCGTGAACGAGCGACCGTTGATTAGTAATTGCGAGCCGATCACGTTTGGATCGAGGTCGTGCTTCTGCCAGTAACTGTAACTGACAATCGCGACCGGCGCGTTGTGGCCGGGCGTTTCCTCCTCTGGCAAAAATACACGGCCTCGCGCCAACGGAACGCCGAGCACAGAAAAATAGTTCGAGGTGATGATGGCACTGAACGCGCGCCGCGTATCCCCTTTCTGGCCCAGACCGATCAACGCGAGATTGAAACCCATTAAATCGCTGAACACCGTGTTCTGCTCGCTAATATCGAGATAAGTGGGATAGGAGAAACCGCGAAATTTCTTCGGATCCTTCTTGTCCTGAGAAAAGAGCTGCACCATTTCGTGCGGCTTGGCATAAGCCGGCCGAGCAAAGAAAAGCGCGTTCACGAGGGTGAATACGGCGGTATTCACGCCAATGCCGAGCGCGAGCACGGTTATCGCTGAAATCATAAACGCCGGGGCCTTGAACAGCTGGCGGAACGCAAATTTAAGATCACGAATCATGATTAAGCATTATGGCCCAGCGCGACTACTGGATCGGCGCGCGCGGCGCGAAGGGCCGGGATGTAACTGGCGAGCAAGGCGATTGCGGCCAGCGCGAGCGTTACGAACAGGAACGTCGTGACGTCAAACGCAGCAACATTGTAGAGCAACGTGGAAAGCAACCGAGTCGACAGAAAAGCGAGAACCAATCCAATGACGGTGCCGATTCCAACTAACTTCGCTGCGTGTCCCACAATGAGTCGCAGAACATCGCTACGTTGTGCGCCAAGGGCCATGCGAACACCGATCTCGTGCGTGCGCTGGACTACCAGATACGAAATCACACCGTAAATTCCGACGCTCGCAAGCAACAACGCGATCCCGGCAAAAGCACCGAGCAAGACCATCGACATTCGCCGCGGCGCAATTGAATCGGCGGTGACGGTCTCAAGTGTGCGAACGTTTGCGATTGGCTGATCGGGATCGAGCGATTGGATTTTGCGCCGGATCGCCGAAGTGAGCGTGCGCGGTTCCTGCGCGCTTCGCACTGTTAAGATCATGCCGCTTTCAGCGCGCTGCGCGAGCGGCAGGTAATATTCCGGGATCGGATCGAGATCGAGCCCGCGATGCCGAATGCTTCGAACAATTCCGACAATGGTGAGCCATTTCGGAGCCGGCTTGCGCGGATCGCTAAAGGTGATGCGTTTACCCAGCGCGTCTTCATTCGGCCAATATTTTTTGGCCAGCGCATCGTTAATAATCACAACCCCCGGCGCCTGGGCGTTGTCGGATTCACTGAAGAAACGTCCGCGCAGAAGCGGCGTCTTCAGCACTCGGAAATAATCCGGTGTGACGACGCGGATCTCTTCGTCCGGGCCCGGTTCGTTTTTACCAACGACACGGCCTTCGATTGAAAACGAGGAATCGGAATTCGAGCCGCTCAGTGGAAGAATGGTTGTGAAACCTGCTGCTTCGACTCCCGGCAATTGCTGGACCCGACGCAGCACTTCGTTCCAGAAATTAATCATCGCTTCGCCGTCCCGATAGTCGACACTTTCGCGCCGTGGATATTTCGTGTCCTGAAGATTCACCTCAGCCGTCAAAACATTGCGACGATCGAACCCTGGATCGATGTTTTGCACGCGCGCATAACTCTTCAGCAAAAGCCCTGCGCCAACGAGCAACACTAGCGCCAGTGCGATCTCGGCGATGACGAGGGAATTGCGTACCTGATTACGCTCCGCACTGCTGGTTGAAGAACGGCCTCCTTCTTTGAGCGCTTCGGTCAACTGCGGCTTCGCCGTGGCCAATGCCGGAATCAAGCCGAACAAGATTCCGGCTCCGACCGCAACGATGGACGTCACAATTAAAACTACAAGATCGACATTTACTTCAGCGAGCCGAGGCACAGTGCGCGCCCCCATCTGTTTGAGCAACTCAAGCCCCCAAACCGAAAGAACGATTCCCGCCACTGCGCCAACAACAGCGAGTAACACGCTTTCGGTCAGCATTTGGCGCAGCAATCGCCCGCGTCCGGCGCCGAGCGCCACTCGAATAGCCAGCTCCCGTTCGCGCGCGCTTGCCCGGGCAAGCAGCATGGTTGCGAGATTTGCACACGCGATCAGCAACACGAAAATCACCGCGCCCAGCAAAATCGCCAGCCCAGTCCGCATTCCGGCGACGACCTGCTCCTGAAATGGATAGATTCGGGCGCCGAATCCTCCGCCGCTATAATTGTCGGGATACGCGTGAATCCAATTTGAAATAAGTTGATCAAGTTCCGCCTGCGCTTTTGCCAGCGGCACATCTGGCCGTAGTCGCGCAATCAAACAGTAACTGCGCGCGTAGCGCTCCTTTAATTCCAGCGGCGTGAATGCGATCGGTTTCCAAATATCCACACGTTCGGCAAATTGATTTCCCTGAACGCCGAAAAGCGGGATCGGAAATTCGAACTTGGCCGGCATCACTCCGATCACAGTGTAATTGCGGCCGTTCAAAAGAAGCGATTTGCCAACAAGCGTTGGATCAGAATTAAACCGGCGCTTCCAAAGGCGTTCGCTGATCACGATGACGCCGTCGTGACCCTGTCCCTGCTCTTCACGAAGGTGCGGCCCTTGATTGGTTCGACTCCAAGCAAAGGAAATAATGAAGGCGATACAGCCGCGCCGGAAATGCGTTCTGGAACGTCGCCGCCCCCGAGGTTCAATCTTTCAAAAGTAAACGCCGCGAGGTCAGTGCTGCTTTTGAACTCCTTCTCCATGTCGAGATACTCTGCCGGAGAAACCGGAATCCGCTCGAGTCCCATGGTTGCAAACCGCTCCCAAATCAAAACGAGCCGGGAAGGTTGTTGGTATGGCAGCGGCCGGACGAGGAGTGCGTTGATCAAACTGAACACGGCGGTATTCGCACCAATGCCCAGCGCCAGGGTGAGGACGGCAACCGCAGTAAAGCCGGGAGATTTTGCCAGCTGGCGCAGCGCGTATCTGAAGTCGGTCATGAGATTGCAGTCAGCATTCAGGTCATTCCATCCGCAGCGCCTCAATGGGATCGACTCGAGTAGCGCGGCGCGCTGGCAGCCAACAAGCTGCGAGCGCTACCAAAGTCAGCGTGATGGCAGCGCCGAAAAACGCAGGCGGGTCCCAGACGCTCACTTTGTAAAGAAGACTTGCCAGTGCGCGACCTGCAAAACTGGTCACGAGCAATCCGGCGGCGAGCCCGATCATGACCAGAAGCATCCCTTGCCCGAGAACAAGCCGGAAGACGTCCGAGCGATTGGCGCCAAGCGCAAGTCGAATACCGAGCTCGCGCGTGCGTTGCGTCACAGCCAATCCCATGACCCCATACAAGCCGACGCTCGCGAGACACAACGCGAGCCCGGCAAAAACACCGAGGAGAATCATGCTCAATCGGCGCGACGCAAGGCTCCCGGCGATGTTCTCGTCCAGCGTCGCAACTTCGGACACGGCCTGTGCAGGATCGACCCATGCGATCTCGCGCTTAATCGCGCTGATGAGCGAATGCGGATTGTGCCCATCCGCAGCGCGCACGATCAGCGTTTGATGTTTGGTTGGAAATTGAGTCGCGGAAAAATACATCACCGGCAATTTACGAAGATCGTATTGCTCGCCTGGCGCATGGATCCGTGCGTGAGGCACCACCCCGACGATCGTGATCGGAACTCCGGTCTGATTCGGTTCGCCGATTGTCACCGGATCATCGATTTGTTTGCCGATTGGGTCTTGCCCCGGAAAAAATCGCTGTGCCGCCAGTTCATCGATAATCATCACACGCGGCTGGCTGGCAATGTCCTGGATGGTGAAAGTTCGTCCGCGTAACATCGACATCTCAAGCACACGAAAATAATCAGGCGAAACGATGTTCATCTCGCTGATCAGTTCCTGTCCGGGTGGATCGGGCGGAGTGCCGGTAATATGAAAGGAGCTGTCCCATTCGTTGCTGTCGAATGGCGGGTCGCTGCAATTCGCGACAGCCTTGACTCCGGGCAGCACTTTTACCTTTTCAAGTAATTGATCGTAGAAGCGCGCGATCTTCTCCGGCGAGCCGTAGCGCGCCGACGCTTCCGTGATTCTCATAGTCAAAACGCCGCCCGGATTAAATCCAAGTGGCACCTCCTGAGCGCGCCGAAAACTCTTCAAAGTCAAGCCCGCCGCAGCAAGCAGGACCACCGCGATGGCGACCTGCGCGACGACAAGAATCGACCGCGCGCGCTGCCGCGATGCACCCTCGCTACCGCGCGCGCCATTGTCGTGAAGATCGTTCGCCATCGAGGCATTGTTAAAAACGCGCAAAGCCGGCCAGAGCCCGACGAGAATTGCGGCGATGACAATAACGCCAGTCGTGAAAAGAAGGACAATGGGGTCGATATTCGTTTCCTGGAAGCGAGAAACATTCGCTGGCGTGATCGCGCGAATGGCGTCGAGACTCCAGAGCGCGATGAGCGCGGCGCAACTTCCGCCGAGCAGCGCGATCACCCCGGTTTCAATTAAGATTTGTCGCGCCAATCGCCATTGATTCCCACCAAGCGCTGCCCGCACTGCGAATTCTTTAGCGCGGGCGATTGCGCGTGTGAGTTGGAGATTGGCGACGTTTGCGCATGCGATCAGCAGGACGCAGCCAACTGCAGCCAGCAACAAGTAGAGAAGATGCCGATATTCCCCGACAGAAAATTCGAGCAGTGGCTTCGCCGAGACTTGCCGGTTTGTATTTGAATCGGGATAACGGCGGGCGAGATCCGCTGCGATCGTGTCAAGGTCGGCAATCGCCTGTTTGAGTGTTGTACCAGGCTTGAGCCGTCCTAGAGCTGAGAAGCTCACATGATTTCCGCGAGAAAGAATATCGTGATCGGCGCGCAAATCCGCCAGCGGGATAAAAATGTCGCAGCCTCGTGGAAAACGAACGCGTTCAGGAACGACGCCAACAATCTCTCTCGGAATGCCGTCGATGTTCAATTGCTGCCCAATCACGAGTGGGAGCGCGCCGAAACGATTGCGCCAAAGTCGTTCGCTGATGAGCGCGACCTTGCCTGCGCCCGGCACATCATCTTTCTCAACCAGGTCGCGACCGATCTGCGGCGCAACTTGCAGGATCGACAAATAGTTCGCCGTAATACGGGCCGCGCCAAGGCGCTCCGGCGGCGCGCTGGTATCGGCGCTGGAAACATTCACGCCTTCTCGCCTAACGAGTGCAAGATCGACAAAGCTGCGTTGCGCCGCGTGCCAGTCGAGATAATTCATGTAGCTGACCGATCCCGATTCGAAGCCGCCCGGACGAGCGAGCCTTTCACGGAGCAGCACGAGTTGCTCCGGGTGCGGATATGGGAGCGGCCGAAGCAGAACTGCATTAACCACGCTGAAGATTGCGGTATTCGCACCAATGCCGAGCGCCAGCGTCACGATCGCAATCGCGCTGAACGCTGGCTGCTTCAGCAGTTGGCGGAACGCGAATCGCAGATCTTTGACCATTGCCCGAGGTGATATTTCGATGTCGGGTGACGCTATTTCGTTTTAGTTCCCGTTCCTTCTGCCACGGTCGACCAAGTGTCTCCGTCTGCTGGCTTCATCTCGACCACGAAGGAGTAGGAATTAGACGATTTCTTCCTAATCGCGAGACGGTCCTCAAATAGTTTACCGCCTATTTTCTCGTCTTTGGTCCAGACCCAACTATCGCCCTCCGCGGTTCCTCTCCACAACTCAGTCTCGCCGCTACTTTTGAAGCTGGTGTGGGTAAAGACCTTCCGGTCCGAGTCGTAACCAATGACTGTGACTTCCGCCAACTTCTCGTCCGAATATGAGCGAGCAAGCAGAAAGAATCCGCCCGGCATCCACTCAAGCTGTTCGGTTGACTCAAATTTTTGCCCGCCGGGACCAAAGGGACTTGATTTTGTCATTCCTTCCAGTCTCCAAGTGCCCACAAAGAAGTCCTGCTTCTTCAGCTCGGGACTTGGTTTTGGGGTTTGTGACGAGGTTTGCGCGCCAAGTTGTGCTTGCACAACGATAAAGCCGCCAAGCGCAATCACACTCGCGGCCACAAATGTTGATAGGTTTTTTCTCATAGGTTGTCTTGTGTGTTGTTATTAGCCCTTTCTAAAGCTGGTTGCTTCTCGAAGCAGTTGCCCAAAGCGAAAGAAAATCCTTAACCATAGGTGAGCGGTGTTCTATTCGGCCGCGCTCGAAGCGGGTTCATAAAGGTTTCGCGGTGCCAGCAATTCCTCGCCCATATTAGTTATTGATCGCGTAAGGCTTGAACTGGATCGATGCGTGTCGCGCGCCAGGCGGGTAGAAAACACGCAGTTAACGAGCAGATCGCGATGACTACGAATGCTAGTCCGAACGCTACGGGGTCACGCGGACTTACTTTGTAGAGCAGGCTGCCCATTAAGCGCGTGAGCACAAGCGCTGCGATTGCGCCGATGACGATTCCGGCCGTCGTTAGGCGCACGCCGCGCGAAACAACCAGTCGCAACAGATCGCCCGTGCCGGCGCCGAGCGCCATTCGTAAACCGAACTCACGCGTTCCTTGTGAAACGGAGTACGACATCACCGCGTAAAGCCCAATCGCAGCGAGGAATAGCGCCATCCCGCCGAAAAGCGCGACGAGCGTGACCGCTAAACGCTGGCTATAGCTGATCCGATCAACCTGCTCCTGCAGGCGGTAGGCGACTCCCGGCGCAAGAGTTGGATCGAGCGCGTGAACCTCGTGCGCGAGCGCATTCATGATCGCGCCTGGCGTCTCCCGCGTGCGGATGAGCAAACTGTTTCGCACTCCCACAAAATTCTGACGCAGTGGCACGTAAAAGAACGGTGTTGGCGTCTCAATTTTCGTGCGGTAGTTCGAATCTTTCGCGATGCCAATGATCTGCACCCAACTATCCTTCACCTTGAGACGTTCGCCGATCGGATTCTTCCCTGGCCAATATTTCGCAGCCATTGTTTCATTGATAATCGCTACCGGAAGCGCATTCTCATCGTCAGTGCGAACAAATTCGCGTCCGGACACAATCGGGATTCCAAGCGTTGTGAAGTAATCCTCCGTCACTTCGTAGTACTCCACCGTCGGTTGTTCGTTAGGCGGCGGCTGATACCCGTCCACTTCGATTGGCGCGGAAGAAAAGGCGGTGTAACTGAACGGATAGACACGAGTCAGCGCGGCCGATTCGACGCCGGGTAGTGTCCGAACGCGATCCAACAACTGCGTATGAAAGATTTTGGCCTTGTCCAATTTGTAACCCGCCGCAAACAAATCGACTCCGGACACAATGACATCCGTTGAGAAACCGGGGCTGGCGTTTTGCATTTTGTTCAGGCTTTGCAAAAGCAACGCGGTTCCGGCGAGTAAGACGAAGCTCAGAGATACTTGCATTAGCACGAGTGCTGAGCGCAGTCGCGACCGACTGCTCCCGCTAAGGACACCGCCCGCTTCGGTTTTCAAAGCGTTAGAAAGATCGACATGGCTGGCGTGAATCGCGGGCACGAGCGCAAATGACAGAGTCGAGGCGACGCAAATTCCGGCGCTCACTGCGATTACTCGCCAGTCGATTTGGCCGGGGTAGTCGATTACGATTCCTGCGGCGGGCGTGGGGAATGCGAGCACGAGTGCGTTACGACACCAATAGGCAACGGCAATTCCGCCGGCGGCTGCGATCAGCGAAAGCAACAACCCTTCGGTCAGTAATTGCTTCACCAAGCGGCGTCGACTCGCCCCCAGCGCGAGACGCATGGTCATCTCGTGGCGGCGGAGCAAGGAGCGCGCGAGTAAAAGATTACTCACGTTCGCGCATGCGATCAGCAGCACCAAAAACACCACTGCCATGCTGATCGCAAGCGTGGGTGACATGTTGCCGGCGCCATTGAACGGTGTCTTCCACAGGGGTACGAGCTGGACTTCGTGGCCGCGATTCGTCTCCGGGAAATCCTTTTCCATTCGTTGCGCTATCGAGTTCAGCTCGGCCTGCGCCTGCTGACGCGTTACGCCCGGTTTGAGAATTGCGTAGCCCTCAATCCAACGCTCGCCGCGATCTTCCAATTTGTAACCGGTCGAATCGAAGGTCTCCTGCATCGATACCGGTACCCAAAAGGCGAACGAATAGCCGACAAACGTGCCGTGAAATTTTTGCGGCGCGACGCCGATGATCGTGTGCTGCACTC
Source organism: Verrucomicrobiota bacterium (assembly GCA_046725285.1). Taxonomy (GTDB): domain Bacteria; phylum Verrucomicrobiota; class Verrucomicrobiia; order Chthoniobacterales; family UBA10450; genus Udaeobacter. The sequence continues at coordinate 4,848 of JBKOYG010000075.1, read as the reverse complement.
CGTTGAGATATTGCGTCTTGCCGATGATCGCCGGGTCAGACCTATAACGATCTCTCCAGGTTCGGTAACTGATCACGACCACCGGATGCGCGTTACGCCCGATCCCTTCTTCGGGCCTGAACCCGCGGCCTAGAATTGGTCGCACGCCGAGTGCGTCGAAATAATTGGCCGTAACAATTCCCACCGATGCGATTTCGGCCCGATCGCCAACGCTCAACGTCGTACCTGTGATTCGATCGACAATGAACGACTCAAACAGCGTCGAGTTTTTTTCGAAATCGAGAAATTCGGGATAGGAAAGCCCGTTATGACTCGGTACCCCGCGCGTCGTGCCGACAAGCGCAAACATCCGGTCCTGGTGTGGCACCAGTGGATAGGGCCGAATTAAAATTCCTTCGATCCAGCTAAGCACCGCTGCGTTAGTACCGATGCCGAGGGTAAGGCAGAGAATTGCGAGGATGGAAAAGCCAGGACTGCGCCGGAGCATTCGGAAGCCGAAGCGAAGGTCCTGGAGAAAGGTTTGCATTTAGTTCATCATTCTGCCCGAAGCGCTTCGATTGGGTCTACGAATGTCGCGCGCCGCGCGGGCAGGAAACATGCAAGCAAAGCCACCAGCGCGAGGGTGACCGCTGTGGTAGCAAGAAGCGCGGGATTATGCGGCGAAACTTGGTAAAGCTGCGTGGTGAGTAAACGACCCAACGCAAGGGCAGCCACTATTCCGATGATGAGTCCCAATAAGACAGGAGCCATTCCCTGACGAACAATAAGCCGCAGTACATCCACGGTTTGTGCGCCTAGCGCCATGCGTACGCCGATCTCGCCTGTCCGTTGCTCGACGCTGTACGCGACTGCTCCGTAAATTCCGATGCTCGCAAGCAACAACGCGACTCCGGCAAAAATTCCGAGGAGCCACATCATCAAACGCGCTTGCCCGCGTGCTTGCGCCACGACGGTGTCCATCATCTGGGGAATCGCAATTGCGATGTCCGGATTGACTTTAGCGACGGCGGACTGCACGAGCTTCGTGATCGCGTCGAGTTTCAAGTTGCTGCGAACTGCGATGTTCAGAAACGGAAAGTTTTCCTGGGCCCACGGCCGATAAAATTCCATGTCCGGCGGTTCCACAAGGCGTTGCGAACGTACATCGCCGACGATGCCAACAATTTCCGCTGGCGTGCTGTTGCTCGTGACAAGCAACGTCTTGCCGATCGGATCTTCGTTCGCGAAAACTTTTTTTGCGCCCGTCTGGCTGATGAGACAGACGTTTCGGCCCTCGGCGAGATCGTGTTCATCGAAGTCGCGTCCGGCGATCAGCGGGATCCCCCAGGTCTTGAGATATCCCGGTACAACGTCGTGACTTGGCGCATTTGCTCGATTTTCCGTCGGCGGGACGTCGCGGTCCGCGCGCGCGTAAAGCGTGCGGTTTCCAAGGGTGACTGGAATATCGCCGCTGATCGTCGCTTTCTCGATGCCTGGCGTGTCGCGCAAGCCGGCGAGTGTTTGCTCGACAAAACGCTGACGCGACGGCGCATCTGGATATTGCGAGATCGGTAAATTGATCGCGCCGACCCAGAGATTATGAGGCTGAAACCCGAGATTCTGCTGGGTGAGTCGAATGAAACTGGTAATCAGCAACGCCGCACCCGCAAGCAACGTCACCGAAAGTGCGACTTGTGCGCCGACGAGAATTTTGCGGAATCGTTGTTGCGGAACGCTTCCACTCGTGCCGCGGCCGCCTTCCTTTAAACTACCAACCAAATTCGTGTGGGAGCCCTGAAGCGCGGGATAAATTCCCATCAGCAAACCGGTCAACAGGGACAATACAATGGTGAATCCAAGCACCGGCAGCGACAGACTGCTAGCCGTGTTTCCCTCGAACGGAAGAAAATTGGACGCTATTTTCGGGACGACCGGCACAAGCTGCCATGCGACCAGCGCGCCGAGAGCACCGGCAAACATACTGACTAACAAACTTTCCCAAACGAACAGCCTAACAATGCTGCTGCGCGACGCGCCGATCGCCATTCGGAGCGCAATCTCGCGGCGCCGGCCGGTGAAGCGAACCAGCAATAGGTTCGCGACATTGCTGCACGCGATCAGCAAGACAAAACAAACCGCCGCGAAAAGCGTCGCAAAACCCGCGCGAATATTTTCCGTCACATCGTCGGGAAGCGTTTTGACCGATGTCGTGGCCGTGCTGTCGATCTTGTTGGGGTATTGCGCACGGTAACCGCGGTCGAGCGATGGCAGCGCGGCACGTACCTGTTCGAGCGCGATTCCCGGTTTAATTCGACCGATTACGCGCAGAAAACCGGTGCCCCGCATCATGCGTTCGTACGAGAATCCAGGCAGCTGAAACGGTTTCGTGGTCCAGACTTCGCCGACGAACGGGTTTGGCCCGAACCATAACGCCGGCATGTTCGGCAACACCCCGACTATCGTGTGCGGTGTTCCGTCAAGCGTGATACTGCGCCCAATCACATTCGGGTCCCCACCAAGCCGCTTCTGCCAAAAACTTTTCGTGACCAACGCGACATCCGCGCCTTCTTCTTCCTGCGGCAGAAAGTTCCGGCCAAGCATTGGACGGACGCCGAGAACATCAAAATAGTTAGGCGTCACTCTTCCGCCGAAAATCTGGACGGGATCGCCCAGGCCGGTGAGCGTGAAAGCAAACAAATTCTCGGCGGCGAAGCCGTCAAAAAGCGTTTGTCCTTCCCGGTAATGCTGAAAGCGCGGCGCAGAGATCGGGATATCGACAACGTTGCGCGACTTGTTTCCGGCGAACATGTGGACAACGCGCGACGGCTCCTTAAATGGAAGCCCGCGCAAAAAAAGATCGTTGATTAGGCTAAAGATCGTGGTGTTCAACCCGATCCCAAGGGCCAATGTGATGACAGCAATCAACGTAAACGCGGGCGATTTGCGGAGCTGGCGCAAAGCAAACTTTAGATCATTCATATCATTCGGTGCGCAATGCTTGAATTACATCGACGCGTGCCGCGCGCGCCGCGGGTAGCATCGACGCGACCACCGCGACCGTTAGCAACACAAGCGCAGACGCGGCCACCGGAAAAACGCTAGGCATCGTTACATCCGCGAAATAGCTGCGCGCCACACGCGCCAGCACAAAGCCGAATACCGCGCCCGCAATGATGCCAGCCGCAGCCATTGCGGCGCCTTCCGTGATGACATCTTGGAAAAGACGCTGTGGCTGCGATCCAAGCGCCAGCCGGATGCCGAACTCCCGCGTGCGCGCGCTGACAGAAAACGCCAGCACGCCTGCGACACCGACGACAGCAATCGACAATGCCACTGCGGCGAACAGACCAAACACCACCGAGTTCAAACGATGCGGGGTGAGCACTTCAGCTCGCGCGTCTTCGAGGGTAGCGGCGCGCTCAATGGGTTGATCCGCTGACAAGTCGCGAATAATGCGGCTAACCGGAGTGATAAGCGAATAGGGATTTACGCTGGTGTGAATGAAAAGGCGTCCGAGAAACAGCGGACCCTGTTCAAAGCTGTGATAGATAGTGATGGTGGGCTCTGGAACAATATGCACATCGTCAATGTCGGCCACGACGCCAATGATGCGTTGCAGCTCCGGCGGGCCCTTGCCGTAGATTTTCAAGACCGGATCGGTCCAGAACACGTGGCGATTGATCGGGTCCTGATTAGGGAACATGCGCTTCGCGAGGGTTTGGCTGATGATCGCGACGCGCTCTTTGCTTTGCATGTCGGACTCATTGAAATCGCGACCCGCAATAACGGGAACGCCCAGCGCCGCAAAGAATCCGGGAGAGATGACACGATACTGCGCGCGCGGATCCTCTTCGCCGGCCGAGTGATCGTGACCATCCGCGCAAAATTGCAGAGTGGGACCGGAGCCGGCGTCGCGCCAGGGAGCGACCATCCCAAAGGCTGTCTTATTGACACCCGGAAGCGCATCAATCCGACGTATGACCTCCTTGTAAAAATCGACAACTTGCTGGCGTGTCTTTCCGTAAAATACAGCGGGAACGTTTATGGCAAGGACATGCGGCGAGTCCATACCGGTCTGCGTTCTTTGCAGTGCGAGGAGAGTTGTCACCAGCACGCTCGCGCCGGCCAGCAGCACGAACGATGCGCCGATTTGCGTTACGACGAAGATACGCTGGCGTCTCTTGCTGCCCGCTAGCTGGACTCCGCCACTCGAGAGGTGCAATGCACCTGACGTGTCAGCGGGCAGCCGGGGGACAAAGGCCAAAATCACCGCGGCGACAGTGGCGAGCACTACGCCGACCCACAGTAGACTGGAATCGACGGTAAGATCGAGCGCGCGAACCGAAAAGCGCGACGCGTAACGAGCTAGAACATCAACCATCCACTGCGCGCTAATCACACCGAGCGCCGCGCCAGCGCCGCAGAGCAGAAGGCTTTCGGCCAGCAACATGCGGCGGAGCGCCCCTCTGCTTGCGCCGAGCGCGGTACGGATCGCCAACTCTCCTTCCCGGCGAACCGTGCGCGCCAGGATGAGGTTCGCGACATTGGAACACGCGACGACGAACACCAGTGCTGATGCTGCGAGCAGAACGAGGAGCACGGTTCTCGCGCCCGAGGTAATCTGGTCGCGAAGCAGCTTGGCCGAGATCTGAAAGTCTGCCTGCTTCGAGTAAGCTTCGAGGTGGTCTTTTTTCATCGTCGCGTACACGGAGCGCAATTCGACGCGAGCCTGATCGAGGGTGGCTCCGGGAGCGAGACGCGCAAAAAGCTCCGTCATGCGATGGACACGCTCGGTAACCATAGTCGCCGAGAGATGGTGTGGGCTGCTGGCCACGTTGGCGATGATTTCGGTCTCCTGGGGATATGGGA
>JBKOYG010000012.1:0-15940 GCA_046725285.1 Verrucomicrobiota bacterium | reverse complement strand
TGTTACCCCGCTGATGCCGTTTAGGCGGATCTCCCGTTCCCTTTTTGTAACGGGCGGATGACCGTCGCCGTAGCGTCTGACTTCCAATTAAGGCCTGCCATCTTCTCCGAGCGACTCAGCCTCCTCAGGTTAGCCAATTATCGGTTCGGGAATCCCACCTGTAATCTCGAACATCGCAGGGTAAAGCCCGAAACACCCGCAACTGATGAGAGCCGCTGGTTGAGAGTTGAGAGAAAAGCACTGGTTTTCTTCCCAACCCTCAACAAACGACTCTCACGTCAAAGAACTATTCGCGCAATTCTGCGCCGAGGTCGCTTCGCAATCGCTCGCGAATTTTCGCATGCGCTGCATTCACTTCCTCGCTTGTCAGTGTGCGACTCCGGTCGCGATATGTCAATCGATATGCGAGCGACTTTTTCCCTTCACCAATTTCACTGCCGGCGAAGAGATCAAAAAATTCAACTCGTTCTAACAACGGTTCCCTTGGATGAAAAATAACTTCCTGGATTCTTTCGTGGGTCAAATCTTCGGCAACAATCATCGCAATATCGCGCGAAATGGCAGGAAATTTCCCAAGTTCGCGGAAAGTTGCGCGCGACCCCAAACCGCTAGTCGGGAAATCAAGCGATACTTCGGCAACGAAGACGCCGCCCGATGCGTCAATTGTTGATGCGAGCGAATTTGTTAGCTGCCCGGCGAGGCCAACCAGTTGATTACCCGCTGTGATTTCTACAGCGAGCGCAAAGTTGGCATGCTGACCACGACGAAAAGACAAACCGCTTCTTGCTAGTTCAATCGCGCTTTTTAGATCGAAGAAATCAACGCGGCGTTTTTCGTTCCGCCAATCAACTTCACTGCCAACGTTACCCCAAAGAAGAATAGCTACTCGTTTCTTTTCTACGCCGCCCGGTGGTTCGAAAACCCTCCCTGTTTCAAAGATCGCGACGCGTTCCGCTCCTGCACGAATGTTGTGGTCAAGTACTCCCAGCAACCCCGGCAACAAACTGGGGCGTAGTGCCACGTGATCTTCACTCAGCGGATTACGTAACTCGATCGCATTTCCCCCAAACGCGAATCGTTCCCTGGGAAGCAACTTTGACGTCCGCACTTCATTAAGGCCTGCTGCGACCAGTCGTTCGCGCATTTGTGATTCCAAATCGTGCGCGCGATCAGCCGCGCTCGAAGGCGTGAACCGGCTGCGATCCGTTCCCGGAATTCTCTCGGCGCCGTAAGCTCGCACGACTTCTTCGATAAGATCGACATCGCGCTGCAAATCCGGCCGGGAGCTTGGAATTTTCCATTTGGTTATTTTGGCCGCGCTGATTTTCTTCAAACCGAATCTGGTCAGAGCTTCATCGATCGTTTTCGGTTTAATCGCGATCCCAACAACGCGATTGCATTTCTCGTAACTCAATGAAACGTCAGCTGGATTGGGCGGAAGTTTACCGGCAACGTGAATTTCTTTTGCCGGTGTTCCGCCTGCAATCTCTTGAATTAATTCGGTGACCCGCTGCGACGCGCGGAGCACCATTTCAGGATCGACGCCGCGCTCGAATCGGTAACTGGCATCGGTCGGTAAATTTAGTTCGCGCGCAGTCCGACGAATACTCGCCGGCAGGAAATAAGCTGCCTCGAGTAAAATATTCTTGGTCGAATCGGTCACCGCCGATTCTTCGCCACCCATCACACCGCCAATTCCGACGACACGTTGCTGATCAGCGACGACGCAACTATCAGGCTTGAGCGAATAAGTCTTTCCATCGAGCGCGAGAAATTTCTCGCTGTCACGCGCGAGGCGCACGTTGATGCCGCCCTTCAATTTGTCCGCGTCGAACGCGTGCGTCGGTTGTCCAAGCTCAAGCATCACGAAGTTCGAGATATCGACGATATTGTTGATCGAGCGAACCCCAACGCTCTCGACCTTCGCGCGCAACCATTGCGGACTCGGTCCGACCGTAACGTTGTCGATCTTGCGCGCTGAGAAAAACGGACATTCGCGCGTTGAGGTGATGGTTACGCCGATCTTCTTGACGGGAATTTTCGATTCGCGCGCCGTTGACTTAAGTTTTGTTCCGGTAAGCGCCGCAATTTCGCGGGCGAGACCAAAATGGCTCAGCAGATCACCACGGTTTGGCGTGATCTCGACGTCCAGAATCGTGTCAGTCGGAAAGAGATCGCCAATGGGCGCGCCAATTTTTGCATCAGGCGACAAAATCAACAGGCCGGATGCGTCTTCGCCGAGCCCGAGCTCGATTGGGCTGCAAAGCATGCCTTCGCTTTCGACACCGCGCAGTTTGCTTTTTCGAATATCAGTTCCGTTCGGCAACATTGCGCCCGGCAACGCGAGCGGAACTTTGTCGCCGACTTTGTAATTGGTCGCGCCGCAGACGACCTGGCGTCTTGTGCCGCTGCCGTCGTCCACTTCGCAAACCGTGAGCCGATCAGCATTCGGATGGCGCAGCGAAGCGATGATTTGCGAAACGATCACATTCTCGATCTTTGCGCCGTGGGTTTCGATGTTTTTCGTTTCAACGCCGGCGCGAGTGAGCAATTCGGCGATCTCTTCCGGACTTTCTGGAAGATCAACAAATTCGCGCAACCAACTGACGGAAAATTTCATGCGAACTGGCGGAGGAACCGCAAATCGTTTTGCGCGAAGTGGCGGATGTCAGGGATGTCGAACAGAATCATCGCGAGCCGGTCCATTCCGAGACCGAACGCGTAGCCGCTCCACTTTTCCGGATCGTAAGCTTTGTCACCGCGCGCTTTGTTGACCTGCTCGAAAACCGCGGGATGCACCACGCCCGAGCCGGCGACTTCGATCCAGCGCTCGCCACCCTTGAGCGCCTTCGATTTCACATAAACCTCGAGACTCGGCTCGGTGAACGGGAAGAAGTGCGGACGAAATTGCACTTCGGTTCCCGAACCGAAAAGTTCGCGCATGAAAAACTCGAGCGCGCCCTTCAAATCGGCGACACTTACGTTTTCATCGACATAAAGTCCTTCGATTTGGTGAAACTGCGGGCTGTGCGTAGCGTCAAGTTCATCGCGACGATAGGCAGCACCGGGAGCAATCACACGGATCGGTGGGGGCGCCGCTTGCATCGTTCGAATTTGCACGGTCGAAGTATGCGTTCGCAACAAACGTCCGTCCGGTAAATAAAATGTGTCCTGCTCGTTGCGCGCTGGATGTTCGGGCGGCGTGTTGAGCGCGTCGAAACAATGCCATTCGTCTTCAATGTCCGGTCCGTCCGCGAGAGTGAAGCCCATTCGCCGAAAAATTTCGATCGAACGTTCCCACATCTGCGTGAGCGGGTGCAGCGTGCCGATTTCTTGCGGTGTTCCCGGTAGTGAGACGTCGATCTTGGCGAGTGCTTCGGATTCTTTTTGTAGACGGAATTGTGCGTTGCGTGTTTCCGTCGCCGCGGTGACGGCATGGCGAACTTCGTTGAGCAACTTTCCAACGACCGGCCTCTCGTCTTTGGCAAGCGTTTTCATCTGTTCGCTCCACACGGAGATGCTTCCGCTCTTGCCGAGATACTTTACGCGCGCAGCCTCGAGCGTCTGTTCGTCGGGCGCGGCTTCAATTTCGCGCAGAGCATCGTCACGAAGCTGTTCGAGTGGATGAGTCATCAGACATCAAACGTTGAACGTTGAATGTGGAACGTTCAATTCAAAGTTGCTGGCTGTAGCGGCGCTCTATGAGCGCCAACACGGTGGTAACCGCACTAACAGCCTCGGCGGTCACAGACCGCCGCTACAGAAATCCGTTACGCCGCTTTCTTGTTTTTCTTCTCCAGCGCGTGCTTTGCCTGACCGACGATCGACTTGAATGCGGCTCCATCCGCGACGGCCAGCTCTGCGAGAATTTTTCGATCGAGGCCGATCCCTGCGGCTTTCAATCCCTCCGCAAAGCGGCTGTAGGTCATTCCATTTGCCCGCGCAGCGGCGTTTAGGCGTTGAATCCAGAGATAACGAAACGTGCGTTTACGCGTTTTGCGGTCGCGATAGGCCCAATACTGGCCTTTCATGATTGCGTCCTTCGCGTAGCGGAAAAGTTTTGAACGGCGCCCGCGATAACCTCTGGCTTTTTTTAAGATTCGTTTACGTCGCGCCCGGCTTGCCGGGGCATTAGTAGCTCTTGGCATGGTTGTTTCCCCAAATCGCTTCGGGGCTCCTCGTTCAGCGAGTTGTTTGTTCCATTATCGATCTTCGCGACCTCACTCGCTGATGCAGTCCCCGTTGCGTGGAACCAGGTGCGCTGATCGTCACGACGCGGCAGCGCCGAGCACGAACAATAAGTAGCGAGTGGAGAATGACAACTGAAAATCAATGACGAAGGAATGACGAAATCCGAATGATAAAACGGCGCTTTCGTCATTTGAGCGTTCGGACTTCCTTCGACATTCGCCATTCGTGCTTCGCCATTTTCTTGATATGCTCCCGGCATGCATTGGCTCGGACGTCATCGCTTCCTAGTCCTCGCTTTCATTTGCGTTTTTTGGACGGGCTTGATTTTTTCGGGTCATTTTTTCCCAGACGTCCCATTTATCTCGGCGCCCTGGCGGGGTGAACAGAGCTTTGAGGACTTGCTTCGGCGCGAAGGCCGGAAGACGTCTGCGCCTTCCGATTTTGTTTTCCTCGGGATCGATCAAAGCACATTGCAATTGCCGCCGCTGACCGCTGAAGAAATCGCGGGCAACCGCGCGTTTCAACTGATGACAGAGAAGCCATATCCATGGTCACGTGAAGTATGGGCGCTTTTGCTTGACCGGTTGTTCGGAGCGGGAGCGCGCCTGGTGATGTTCGACATAATCTTTAGTCCGCCCAATGATGGTGATCCATCATTTCATGCTGCGCTTGATCGCTACCACGATAAGGTCGTGCTCGGCGCTAATTTCGACATGGCGAACGCGGCCCAGGCCGTCACGCCAAACGATACACTGATTCCGCCGCCCCAACTGTTGGATGATCGTGTCGGGTTCGTGAATTTCTGGGCCGACCCAATCGACGGAAAAATCCGGGCTGTGACTTATCGCGTGACTGATCGGCAACTCGCCGATTTACCGCCCGACCCAAGTGAAGAAGTTTATCAATCTCTTTCAGCGCGCGCACTGGCCAAGATCGGTCACGCGAAGGATGTGCCGCAGGATTTTCGTGGTCACATGATTCGTTTCACCTCGTCGGACGCGTTCGCGCCCCGCCCGCTCTACGAAGTTTTCGATTCAAAGTTTTGGCATGCCAACTACGCCGACGGCGGGTTTTTTAAGGACAAGATTGTAATGGTCGGGGCGTCGGCGCAGGTGATGCACGACGTGTTCGATACGCCGTTAAGCCCAACCACGCTTGGTTCCGCGCTGCATTTGCAGGCAATGGCCGCAGCTATGAATCACGAATTTTTGCGGCCGACCCCCGCGAAAACCGGCCTCGCACTCGTGGGTGCGGCAGGGCTGGTTGCGTGGTCACTGATTGCATTTTTGCGTCGGCCGTTGCTTTGTCTTGGCACACTCGTTGTGATTACAGGCACATATCTTGGCGTCGCGCGATTCTTTTACGACAAAACCGGGTTGCTGCTTCTCACGGTCCCCGTGCTTTCAGCCCTGGTGTTAAGCGGATCATTTTCGCTCGGTTTCGAATACGCACTGGAGCGGCTCGAGAAATTGCGTACTCGGCGCACCCTCGAACGTTACGTCTCGAAAAATTTGGTCAGGGAAGTCCTGGAAAATCCGGATAGCTACTACAGCTCGCTCCGTGGCGCGCGTCTTCCTGTTACCATCCTATTTTCGGACCTGGTCGGGTTCACCACGTTGTCCGAGAAGGGCGATCCCGAGGCGTTAGTTGGACAGCTGAATGAATATCTCAGCCGCATGACTTCGGTTGTTTTCAGCAACGGTGGCACGCTGGATAAATTCATTGGGGATGGGATCATGGCGGTATGGGGAAACGTGCGCAGTTTTGGGCTGGCAGAGGACGCGAAAAATTGTGCGCGCGCGGCGCTAGGAATGCGGCGTGAGCTACGACAGCTCAATCAAAAATGGCGCGAAGAAGGTCGAATGGGGTTTGGCATGGGTATTGGTATCAATCATGGTGAAGTGATCGTTGGCAATATTGGCTCGCACGAGCGCATGGATCCCACAGTCATTGGCGACTCGGCGAATCTCGCGTCGCGGATCGAAGGTCTTACGCGCGTTTATGGCCTCGATATTCTCGTCGGCGCGACAGCCGCCGAGTTGGTGCGAGACGAGGTTTATCTTCGCTCGGTTGCTCGCGTGCAGGTGAAAGGAAAAAGCAAACCGGTGGACATTTTTACTTTTGTTGGCACACGAAACGAAGAGATCGATCCAGAATTCCTGAAGTGGCTCGATACGTACGAGGAGGGATTGGAGAAATTCCGGGCACGCAATTTTACTCAAGCCAAGATTCTGTTTTCTCGTTTCCTGGAATTCTATCCGGACGATTTCCTGGCCAAAATGTATCTGGCTCGCGCGCTCGAATACGAACAGGCCCCGCCGGATGAAGCGTGGGACGCGGTAGAGGTGTTTGAGAAGAAGTAAAGCTCCAAATTCCAACCGCCAAGCTTCAGAGAAACTCCAATCATCAAATCTCAAACGCGCAGAAGCTCCGGGATTAGAATTTGGGTTTTGGAGCTTCAATGGATCTTGAATGTTGGGATTTGGACCTTGTCCCGCGTGAAATCCGCGTAATCCGCGGTTTCTTTTTTTGTCAGGGCATCGTAAAGAATCCGCGTGAAGGAAGCGCCGAAGAAATTTCATTTCCTTGGGATTTGCGGCACCGCCATGGCGTCGGTTGCAGCAGCGCTCAAGGAGCGCGGATTCAAAGTCACTGGTTCGGACGAAAATGTGTATCCACCGATGTCGACCTTTCTCCAAGAAAAAGGCATCTCGTTGAAAGAAGGGTATCGCGCGGAAAATATCCCGGCCGATGCGGATGTGGTGGTGATTGGCAACGCGATGAAGCGCGGTAATGCGGAAGTAGAAGCCGTGCTGAACAGAAAGCTCCTTTATCTTTCGTTGCCGGAAGTGCTGAAGAATTATTTTTTGCGCGGCCGCCACAATCTTGTCGTTACCGGGACGCACGGTAAAACAACGACAACGGCGCTGCTCGCCTGGATCATGGAAAAAGCCGGGCGCAAACCCGGGTATGTCATCGGTGGGCTGCCGAAAAATCTTGGGAAGGGCGCGCGCCTGAACGATTCGAAGTATTTCGTGATCGAAGGCGACGAGTACGATTCAGCCTTCTTCGACAAGCGCTCCAAATTTATTCATTACCTTCCGGAACTGCTGATCATAAACAACATCGAGTTTGATCATGCGGACATCTTCAACAACCTCGATGAGATCAAGCTGAGCTTCCGGCGTTTGCTCAACATCGTTCCTCGGAACGGCATGGTGTTGGTCAACGGCGACGATCCAAATTGCGTCGAGGTAGCCAAAGATTGTCTTGCGCAGATGATTGAGGTGGGTTTCTCGAAGAATTGCGCACAGCGAATCCGCGATGTTGCCTGCTCGCCTGAGGGTTCCAGATTCAAGCTTGGAGATGAGACGTTCGAGATTCCGCTCGTAGGCGAATTCAACGTGCACAACGCGGCAATGGCGGCGATGGCAGCGCGGTTTTATGACGTGCCGAAGGCGAAAATCGACAGTGCGTTCAAGAGCTTTGCCGGGATCGCACGGCGACAGGAAGTCCGCGGTGAAGCGCGAGGCGTGAAAGTGATCGACGATTTCGGACATCATCCGACGGCGATCGCATACACCTTGGAAGCATTGCGCCATCGCTATCGCGGAAATCGGCTCTGGGCTGTCTTCGAACCGCGTTCCAACACAACGCGTCGCGCAGTTTTCCAACAGCAGCTTCCCGAGGCGTTGAAGTTGGCCGACGGAGTTTTCATCGCGCAGGTCGCGAAGCTGGAACAGATTCCGAAAGAAGAGCGATTAAATCCGGAGAGAGTTGTGGCCGCGATCGCCAAGGCAGGTCGCCCCGCTTTCTACGAACAGAATGCCGACGCGATTGTAGATCGAATCGTTCCGATGCTGCGGCCAAATGATGTCGTCGCGGTTTTTAGCAATGGTGGGTTTGATAACATCCACGAAAAGCTGCTAACGAGGCTACGCAAAAACTGTAGCGGCGGTCTATGACCGCCGAAAATCACAGACCGCGACTTCACCGTCTCGAGCGCATATTTTTGAACGCGCCGAGATACTTCTTAACGGCTTGCACACATGAGCGTCGCCCCATTCTCGCTAATCCGTCTGTGCACGAGAGCTTCCTCCGTTTTGCTCAGCAAGGTCCCGAGTATGGCGCGTGGGTTGGCGCATATGTTCTCATGCCCGATCACTTTCATGCGTTCGTCGCGATCGATGACCAGAAACTAAGTCTCTCGGCGTGGGCGAAATCTTTGAAGAATTCGATTTCCAAGACATTGCGGCAGGACGGCATTGCGCCGCCGCATTGGCAAAAAACATTTTTTGATCACCTCCTGCGCAGCGCCGAGTCTTACACCGAGAAATGGCATTACGTGCGGGAGAATCCGGTGCGGGCTGGGCTCGCGAGCCATTGGGAAGACTGTGGCCGTTTCGCGGCGAAGTCTTTCTGCTGGAATATCGTTCTGAGCAGTGAACACCCGGCGGTCATAGACCGCCGCTACAGCTACTTTTTCGGCGGAGCCGCCGAAGTATGATCGTACACAATTCGCCAGCCTTCGGGCAGGCGCCTAAGAATCAGCGTGAATCTCCCATGCGGCTCGTCGTCGGCACGCTTCAGTTTCCAACGTCCGGACGCTACTGCCGAATCAGATGATAACAGCGTGATTTCAAGATCAGAAAACGTGAGCGTCCCCATCTTCGCGCGACTGGAATACTTTTTCTTGTAACGATCGCGCACGGTTTGCCAGCCGCGTCTGATTGCGTCTTCCGAGACAAAGACGGTCGATGCTGAGCGGGCGTATCCGTTCATAAATCGATCGATATTGCCCCTGTTCCAACCGTCCTGCCGTGCCTTAAGGACTGCTTTGATTTCTGTAACCGCGTTTGCGGCTTGTTTCGGCGCGGCCGAAACCGTCAGCGTCATAAGGATACAAGAAGTAATCGCGAAGGCGGGTGCGCTCCCCAGACTTGGAGGGCTGATCATTTGCAAGAATAGCAATCCTTTATAAACTGTGTTTCCGCTGCGTCCAGTTCGAGCATGAAGAGGGATTTTTTCAAGGGAGCGAAAGAGTTTGACCGGTACTGCTAAATTTATTAGCATCGCACACCCACTTAAATAAGACCGTGTACCGGCTTTTCCTTATCGTGATGCTCGCGCTGGCCAGCGTGACGGCGGTCTCAGCTCAAGAAACCAATCCTGGGCTTCCCGCGCCCGCTGCTCAAGCGGCCAACCAGCCGCAATCCGCGCAGCCCGTTGTTCAAGTCGCCAACCCCGCGCCAGCAACGGCGCCCCCTCCAAACGCGCCTGCTATGGTTCGGCTCCAATTCCCAAACAGCGATGTTGTCGATGTGCTGCATCTCTACGAGCAGCTTACCGGCAAGAAATTGGTGATGGATAATTTCGTGCAAGGGAAAGTGAACATTTTCATCGCCAAAGATGTTTCCCGCGAGGAAGCCATCAAGATCATCGAGATGAGCATGGGTCTAAACGGGATCTCTCTCGTTCCAGCTGGCAAGGACTTAATCGACGTTGTGGGAGCGGGTCAGAATCCTCGGAAAGCGCCAGTGCCAATTATTTCCGATCTCGCGGATATCCCCGCCGGGAACCCGGTGGTCAGCTTCCTGTTCCGGCTGCAGTATGCGGACCCTCAGGAGCTCCAACAAGTGTTGATGGCATATTTTCAGGGAAGCTCAGGCACCATCAACATTCTCGCCTTGCCGAAAGCATCCGCTCTTCTGGTGACGCAGAACGCCGACATCATTCGGCAGCTTGCCAGTGTGATTAGCCAGGTAGACGTGGCGCCGGCGGAAGTGGTCAGCGAGTTTATCAAGCTCGACCGCGCCGACGCGACCAAAGTCTGCGATATGCTCAAGGACATTTTCGAAAAAGGCACCGAATCGCCCACTCAACCGGGTGTCCGAAGTGTGAAGGTGCCCGGAGCAGTTCCGCAGCCAGTGCCCGTCGAAGCCGGAGGCTTGGCCGTGCTGTCCGAGGAAGCCATCGTCGTGGGTAAGATCAAACTTACTCCCGACGTGCGCACCAACCGCATCCACGTCGTGACGCGGCCGATCAACATGCCGTTCATCCGCCAACTGATCCATGAATTCGATGCCAACGTTGAGTTTGCAAAACCCGTTACCCGGTATTTGAAATACGTTTCCGCCGGCGACGTATTACCAGTGTTGGTTCAGGCGTTGACCGAGCCAGGCGTGGAAGCCCCCACGGTGCCTGGTGGTGGGCCGCCTGGCGCGAGCCCTGGACCGCAGCGCGGTGCGAGTCCCTCTCCTTATGGCGGTAGGGGTGGCGGTCTCGCAGACCTGACCGGCACCACTGGCACCACGGGCGTCGGCGGCACGTCCACTGGCACCACACTGAATATTTCGGAAGAACTCTCGACGCAGCCAGTAAACACCGTACCGCAAGCCGTCACGATCGGGAACGCTAAGCTCATCGCCGATCAGCGCGCGAACTCCATCATCGTCCTCGGAAATCGCGAAGTTGTGGTGAAGGTGCAAAAAATTCTGGATCAAATGGATGTCTCGGCGCCGCAGGTGGCGCTGAGCACAGTGATTGGCCAATTAACACTCAACAACAACGAGGAATTCGGCGTCGATTGGTTTGCAAAGTATCACAACCGATTCATCGGCACCTCACGCAACAATGCAGTGTTTGGCGCAGACGCTCCAGCGATTCCCAGTGGATCACCTGGCGGTAGTGGCATTATCGATCCCTCCAACCTGATCAATTTCACCCGAATTATTCGGAATGTCGGTGCCGGAACTAACATTTATGTCGCAGCAGGCGATGCATTCGCAGCCATAGTGCATCTGCTCGAGTCCAGTGGTCGTTTCAAAGTCATGTCGCGGCCGACGGTTTTCACAAGCAACAACAAAAAAGCTATCATCGCTTCCGGCCAGGAGGTTCCGGTGCCAGTGAGCACTCTGACCAACGCCCCCGCCGGCACGGTGGTGAATAACGTTGCCTCTATCCAATCAAGTATCGAGTACAAGAAAGTCGTGCTTCAGCTTGAGGTTGTGCCGCTCATTAATTCTGAGAAGGAAGTATCGCTCGATATTTTGCAAAAGCTCGACAGTCTTGTGCCGGGCGGAAACGTAGTCATTAGTGGCAATTCGGTCCCAACAATCGACACGAAGTATATCCGCACGAACGTTGCTGCTCCGAACGGATCGACCATTATCCTTGGTGGATTAATCGAGGACCAGAAGACAAAAAACTACGAAGGTTTTCCTTATCTCTCGCGCATTCCGCTGATCGGCGCGGCGTTCCGCAGCACAGCGAGTACTAAGCAGCGACGGGAGCTGATCATTCTTATGTGTCCTCAGGTAAGTCTGACGAAGCTCGATTCTTATCGACTGCGCCAAAAGTGGGAGGACACGACCCATTTTGGCGCGGACCTGGATCAGAACGAGTGTCCGGATTGCCCTAGACCGCGAGAGGGCAAACAGTTAACGTTGCCACCACCCGACATTCCCGCAGCGAAAGATATGCCTTAACTTATTTTTATGAAACGAATAGCTCTCACGTTAGCTCTTTGCCTAGGCGCGACCATCGCGCAAGCTGACGAGTACGATATTCTCTACCATGATATTTTTCGCTCGACGGATCCATTGGCTCAACGAGACGAATACGGCCTGCTCCATCAGGGAAAACGTGTAATTGCGACTGACTTTGCGCCACGCTACAACTGGCGAATGTGCTACTACTTCAAGGCAAACGAGCAATTAGTCTTGCAACCGGCTTACGTAAGCTCAATGCAAACAGCGTTACGGAGGCTGGGGTATTATTGCGGACCCATTAACGGCGTATTTACCCCAGAAGTGAGCGACGCCATCGCGCGACTCCAAAAGAATTATTCGATGCGCGTCACGGGAACGCTTACTGATTCTGTGCGGCGGGCATTGCACATGCCTTGAGTGCTCAAGGAGGGATTCCCAAACTAGCCATTTGAAACAGGCGGACTGGAGACCGCCACTCGTTGATTACGCGTTATGCGTGAAAGAGCTTGCGAAATGGCGTAAATAGCGTTCATTCGAACGCTTCCGATTCTGCGTTGTCGATCCTACTGAACGCCGCACCTCATGAGTTCAACTGCCAGTCAATCGCTGATTAATTTGCTGCTGGAAAGCGGCGTTCCTTCAACTGAAGAAGCGGCACAACTCGCGGTTAACCTGAACGGCGGTTCCTGGGTGAGCCAGGTGCTCGATTCCGGCAAGGTCGACGAACAACGTTTCCTTTCTGCGATCGGGAATTTCTTCCGTGTGCCAGTCATGTCCATCGACGCGAAAAAGATTGACCGCGCGACGCTATCAGTGCTGCCCAGCCGATTTGTTTTTCAACATCACATCCTACCGATTGAGGTGAAGGAAAATTCGGTCGTGCTGGTGACATACGACCTTTTCAATTCCATTGGCCGCCAGCTCGCATCGCAGCTTTTGAAAAAGCCGGCCGAATGGGTGCTGGTGCCGCGCGCGCAAGTTCTGCGCGCGATGAAAACGCTCTACGGCGTTGGCGCGGAGACATTCGAAGAAATTCTCCAGAGCAAGCGCGACTTCGAGATTTTGCAGGAGAGCGATACCGCCACAGACATCAGCGCGGATGATCCAGAAGCGTCGGTCGTGAAATTTGTAAACCAAATCATTCGCGAAGCCATTATGGAGCGCGCGACGGATATTCACGTGGAGCCACTCGAGAACGACATCCGCATTCGTTACCGCATCGACGGCATCCTGCACGAAGTGGCGGTGCCGCCGCAATTGCGCCTGCTGCATTCGGCCATCATTTCGCGATTGAAAGTGATGGCGCATATGGACATTGCCGAGCGGCGCCTGCCGCAGGACGGCCGCATGAATTTGCATGCCAGCAATCAGGAGATCGACGTACGCGTTTCCACCATTCCAACTGTCAACGGCGAATCGATCAGTTTACGATTGCTTAGCCGCAGCGAACAGCACTTCGGATTTGATCGGCTCGATCTCAGCGAAGAACAGGAGAAGATCATTCGCCATCTGCTGGCGCAGCCCAACGGAATTATTCTTCTCACCGGGCCGACCGGCTGCGGGAAATCGACGTCCCTTTATTGTTTCCTGAGCACGATTAACTCGGTGCAACGGCGCATCATTACCATCGAAGAGCCGGTGGAATACAAGATTCCGGGCGTAATGCAAATGGACGTGAAACCAGAGATCGATTTCACGTTTGCTAAAGGTTTGCGCCACATTTTGCGACAAGACCCTAACGTGGTAATGGTCGGGGAGATCCGCGACATTGAAACCGCGGACATTGCCATTCGCGCGGCCATGACGGGTCACCTCGTCTTTAGCACGCTGCATACGAACGACGCCGTAGGGGGCATTACGCGTTTGCTTGATATGGACGTGGAACCGTTTCTGCTCGCATCGGTAGTCAAATCGTTCATTGCACAACGGCTGGTGCGCACGATTTGTCCGGACTGCGTGCAATTGGTTGATTATCCGCGTGAATATCTCGCCGAGATTGGTTTTCCGGTGAAAGAACTCGGCACACGTTTCCGGCGGGGTGCCGGTTGCGATCAATGCCGTCAGACCGGATATCAAGGGCGCGCGGCCATTTACGAAATCTGTCTCATCACCGAGCCGTTACGAAAAATGATCATGCAAAAGCGCGATGGCGGCGAGCTCAAGCAATGCGCCATTGCCGAAGGCATGGAGACTTTGCGGCAGGACGGCTGGCGACGCGTCGCTCAAGGCAAAACAACCATCGAAGAAGTCGTTCGGGTCACGCAAACCGATGAGGTGATGGCCGAAACGACTGAGGAAGCCGAGCCGGTGGTAGCGGGGGAACCTGCCAAGAGGAAGCGGAATACGCGTTTGGCCCTTAGCCCTTAGCCCTGTTCCGAGGATCGCCGCGCAATTCGCGAATCGCCTTTGCGTAATCTTTCGCGTGAAAAATTGACGTGCCGGCGACGAGTACGTTTGCGCCGTTTTGGATCGATACTCGCGCAGTTTCGGCGTTGATGCCACCGTCTACTTCAATGTCGATCCTGCTGTTCAACGATCTTGCACGTTTAACTTTTTGCATTTGATCAGCTCGAAATGACTGGCCTCCAAAACCCGGATGCACGGTCATCACCAGCAGCATGTCGATTTTGTCCAGAAACGGCTCAACCAAATCGAACGAGGTTTCTGGATTTAGAGTGAGACCGGCCCGGCAACCGGCGTCTCGAATCTGCTGTAATGTTTTCGCGACGACGTGTTTCGCTTCTGGTTCGACGTGAACCGTGATCGAGTTCGCCCCGGCTTTGATAAATCGCGGAACGTAATGATCGGCATGCTCGATCATAAGATGGACATCGAGCGGAAGACTTGTTAGGCGCCTCACCCGTCCGACAATTTCCGGGCCGAAGGAAATGTTATCGACGAAATGTCCATCCATGATGTCGCAGTGAATCCAATCAGCACCCGCGACCTCCACCCGATGGATTTCGTCGCCGAGTTGCGAGAAATCGGCGGCCAGAATGGATGGGGCGACCATGATCCTTTCCATGATTGTTGGACTAAAGGAGTAATGGAGTAATTGGAAAATTCCACTGCATTACCCCATAATATGCTCTTGACGGCGTGCCGCTCTGTTTCATGTTACCGCGTTTCAGCCGGCCGAATCGCGCTCGTGGGGAGGGTTCCTGTGAAGATGGGCCACCTCAGGCGGATGAACGCGCTTCTTCTCGGGCTGGAAAGTTGCTGCTAATAAATAATTCATGTTCAATGGACTTTTCGGCTGGTTATCCAGCGACATCGGGATCGATCTGGGCACGGCAAACACACTTGTTTACGTAAAAGATCAGGGGATCGTTTTGCGCGAGCCATCTGTCGTGGCTGTGCAGGCCGGCACCAACAGAGTGTTGGCTGTCGGTGATGAAGCCAAGCGCATGCTCGGCCGCACACCGGCAAACATCGTTGCGGTCCGTCCGCTTAAAGATGGCGTCATTGCGGACTTCGAAGTGACGGAAGCGATGCTGCGCCACTTCATCACTAAAGTGCATAATCGCCGGGTACGCGCGAGACCGCGTGTCGTTATCGCGGTACCATCCGGGATTACAGAAGTGGAAAAGCGCGCAGTGCGTGAATCGGCGACCCATGCTGGAGCGCGCGAAGTGTATTTGATCGAAGAACCAATGGCAGCAGCGATCGGAGTAGGACTTCCGGTACAGGATCCAGCCGGTAACATGATCATCGATATCGGGGGCGGCACGACCGAGGTCGCACTCATTTCGCTGTCGGGAATTGTGTTCAGCCGCAGCGTGCGTGTCGCCGGCGATGAACTGGATGAAGCGATCGTGCAGTATATGAAGCGCGCCTACAATCTGATGGTCGGCGAACGCACAGCCGAGGAGATAAAGATCAGGATTGGGTCGGCTTATCCGAGTGAAAAGGAGACAAGCGTAGAAGTTAAAGGACGCGATCTGGTCGCCGGTTTGCCTAAGACACTCATGATCACTTCCCAAGAGGTGCGCGAAGCGTTGCTTGAACCGATCTCGACAATTGTCGATTCCGTGCGGATCACTTTAGAGCGCTGTCCGCCGGAGCTTTCGGCGGACCTCGTCGATCGCGGGCTGGTACTGGCAGGCGGCGGCGCGTTGCTGCGGGGCTTTGACAAGCTTTTGAGCGAGGAAACGGGTTTGCCTGTCCATGTTGCTGAAGATCCGCTCAGCGCAGTGGCGGAAGGGACTGGCAAATGCCTCAATGAACTTAAATTCTTGCGTCAAGTGGCCTCGGCAGAC
>JBKOYG010000056.1:0-36703 GCA_046725285.1 Verrucomicrobiota bacterium | reverse complement strand
CACCGGCGGTACGTTTCTGCATACCTCGCGTACGAACCCGCCAGCAGTGAAAAAAGAAGAGGTACCTGAAGCGCTGCGCGCAACCTACAATCAAGACAAGAACGATCTCACCCCCGAAGTCATCAAAAACCTGGACTGGCTCGGAATTGACTATCTGATTCCGATCGGCGGCGACGACACGCTTTCTTTTGCCACCCGCTTGCACAAGGAAGGCGTCAAGGTGGTGGCGATACCCAAGACGATGGACAATGACGTGCCGGGCACCGATTATTGCATCGGCTTTAGCACATGCGTCAGCCGCACGATCGAATTGTCAAATCGCCTCCGCACCTCGGCCGGATCTCACGAACGATTTCTCGTTATGGAAGTGTTCGGACGCTACGCGGGATTCACCGCGATGTTGCCAACAATGGCGGGTGCGGCGAATCGGTGCGTCATCCCCGAATGCAAATTCGATATCGAGCATCTGACCGAATTGTTGTGCTACGACCGCGCGCGGAACCCTAGCAAATATTCAGTCGTTATCGTTTCAGAAGGGGCAATGTTCGAAGAAGGTGAAATGGTGTTCTCCGACAGGATAACCGACGCGTTCGGGCATCTGAAACTCGGTGGAATCGGCGACCTGGTCTCGGCTGAACTCAAGGTCCGTTCCGCCAAATACAACAAGGGCAACCCGATTCAGACCATTAACCAGCGTCTCGGCTACATGGTGCGCGGGGGCGATCCCGACGCGATTGATTCGATTGTGCCCGTGGCGTACGGCAATCTCGCCCTCGATCTCATCCTGCACGGCATTCACGGCCGGCTCGTCGTGTTGAAGAATGGGCGCTATGACAACATGCCGATTGAAGCGGTGACCAGCACCAAGAAAACGGTCAACGTGGATAAGTACTATAACAAGGAGCGCCTGCGTCCACGCTACACCGATTTCGAAATGCAGCCGCTATTCATCATGGCGAGTGATTAGGGAAGGCAGCGCGGGGCCGTCTCTAAACGTTACCGTGAGTTATGACCAGACGATTCAGACCGGTGCGTTTCTTTGCGTTGGTGGGAGTGGCGGCGTTCATCGTGTGCAGCGTGGCGGTGTTCTACAGTCATCGCACTGCTCACGGCACGACGGCAGAAGAACGGGCTGCTTATGAAATCGGTGAGAAGGCTGGAGAGGAAGCGCCGCGCGGCGGAACGTTGCCGACACAAGCGGAATTGAACATGACGGCTCAAAAGTATTTCGAGCAGCAGGGCTCGGGCGAACAGCTCCAAAATCCTTCACGAGCAGGCGGGCTGCAGGCTTTTAAGCAGGCTTTCGAAAAGGGTTACACCGCCGGTTTCAAGAAGACCCATCCACAGAAGTGAACCGCTCATGCATCGTAAGCGGCTTACGATTGATGAACGACCGCGCAGAGCGCACATTCATTTTGCGCTTGCAGACTATCCTCCGGTAAAACATAGTATTACGTCATGACGAAAACGATTACCAGGGTCGGCAATTCTCAGGGAATCATCTTTGACGCGGCATTAATGGACCTGGCCCGGGTAAAGGTGGGCGATCAAGTCAACGTTACCGTTCACGAAGGCGGCTCGATTGTTCTGACACCGGTGCGGCCGTCCATTGATCCCAAAACAGCGGCAGCCGCGGCGAAGCGATTGATCAAAAAGAATTCTGCGCTCTTTAAACGCTTATCTTGAGCCGATCAATCAAGCACCTCCCGGTGTCGGCCGCGAGAGCGATTCATACCGAAGTATTGGCAGCTCACGGGGGTGCGCGCGGCATCCGCGACCAGGCGTTACTGGAATCGGCTGTAGCCGCGCCTCAGGCGTCGATGATGGGGCAACCGCTGATTTCCGACCCGATAGAAATCGCCGCTGCGTACCTTTTTTACCTTTGCCGAAATCACGCCTTCATCGACGGAAACAAACGGACCGCGCTCGCCGCCTGTTTGGTTTTCCTCGAGAGTAATGGTTTGCTGCCGAACACGAAATTGCCCACCGATGAGTGGGAAGCCTTCGCTCTCGATGTCGCAGCGAGCCGATTGGACCGCGATCAGACCACCGCACGTTTGCGCAAGCTGCTCAAGCGGCAAAAGAAGTCGAGGCGTAGTTAAGAGTTGATTGTCGAGTGACGGCTCGCCCGCCTTCGCCAAGGGCTTCGGCGTGGCAGGCAGCGACGCGACTCATGCATCATAACCGGCTTACGCTATATGCAATCGAGTGCCGCAGTCATCGCCAGCGGCTACAGCTTTGCGGTCGCCGCGGCGACTGCCACTGCACCTGCGCGGCTCATTAGAAGACAGTGATTGCATGCAGTCTATGAGATCGCTCTAATTAGCGACGTGCAGCTGCGCACGCGACGCGATTTTCTTTCTCTCGCCGGCAAAGGCCTCGGTCTGGCCGCGCTTTCGTCGGCAACGGTCGCGTCGTTATTGAGAAATGTCGAAGCAGCGGCCAAGAACATCGCGCATCTCACGCCGGAAGAAGCGGCCACGGACGAAGATTATTGGGCCACTATCCAAAACTCGTTCAGCGTCACGCGCGGCATCATCAACCTGAACAACGGCGGCGTTTCGCCCAGCCCACGCATCGTGACCGAGGCGCTCGTCCGCTACATTTGGGAACAGGAAGACGCCACCGCTTATACGATGTGGCAAATCCTCGAGCCGCAATCGGAAACCATTCGGACCGGCCTCGCCGAGTTGTTCGGCTGCGACCGCGAAGAAATTGCGATCACGCGCAATGCTTCGGAGTCGCTCGAGATTCTGCTCATGGGCATGGACTTCAAGCCCGGCGACGAAATTCTCACCACCACCCAGGATTACCCGCGCATGCTCACCACCCTGCGTCAGCGGGAAAAACGTGAACATCTCAAGCTCAAGCTCATTCAGATTCCGATTCCGCCGAAGAATCTCAACGAGATCACCGCCGCGTTTGAAAAGGGTATCACCGACCGCACTCGCCTGATCCTCATCTCGCACATGATCAACATCACCGGCCAGATCACTCCGGTGAAAGCAGTCTGCGATCTGGCGCGCGCCCGCAGCATTGAGACCATCGTGGATGGCGCGCATTCCTTCGCCCAGTTCTATTTCAAACAGAGCGACCTCGGTTGCGATTACTTCGGCACCAGTCTGCACAAATGGCTCTACGCGCCGAAAGGCACCGGCATGCTTTACGTCAAGCGCGATAAGATCGAAAAACTCTGGCCGCTCATGGCCGCGGAAGCCAAGCAGACATCGGACATCCGCAAATTCGAAGAGATCGGCACTCACTCGGCCGCGCCGAAGCTCGCCATCGGCGAAGCGCTCGTCTTTAACAACGGCATCGGCGGCAAACGCAAGGAAGCGCGGTTACGTTACCTATCCCGTTACTGGATGAACCGGCTCAAGGACGTGCCCAAAATTCGGTTCAACACTTCGTTCGACCCGAACCAATCGTGCGCGATAGGAAATGTTCACATCGACGGCACCAATCCTGAAGCGGTGACGAAATATCTATTCGACAAACATCACATCTTCACTGTGCCGATCATGCACGAAGAGTTCCAGGGTATTCGGATCACGCCCAATGTTTACACAACGCTGAACGAACTGGATAGGTTTTGTGAACAGATGGAGCTGATCGCAAAGAAGGGCTTGCCTTCCTAGCGAGCGAGCGCGAGCAAAACGCTACTTGATGGTGAAGAGGATACTGGCAGTCTTGCCTTCGCTCACCACGCTCATGATGTAATTTCCGGCGGAAAGCTTCTTTCCATCCATCGTTTTGTCGAGGTTCGTTTTGGTTTTCCCCTGGAGCAAGATCACCGCGGGTGTTGAGCCTGGGACCGGTTCGTTTTTCGCGTTCACCATATTCACGTTCACAATGATCATGTCGCTTTTCGAGTCGACCGCCAGTTCCGCATCCGCCGCAACGGGATTTAGGATCTTTGCGAAAGGCACGCCGTCCTTTGCCGCCTGACCGCCGAGGCTGACCGGAAATGGAAGTGAATCACTCGCGAAAAGACCGTGGGCGAAGACTGCAGACACGATCACGACTAGGAGAAGACTTTTCATAAGAATCGGTTGATTGGCGGATTCTGCGTAAGAACGCAAGACTGAAATCTCGTGGTGGGCGTGCCAATTGCCTACGCGGGCAAGCGCCACGTTATCCCACGCGCGCGGGAGAGAGGAAACATGCCACGACGAGGAAAAAGACACCGTGCGCAGGGTGATTCTTTGTCGCCAACTCTACGCTCCCAGTCGTCGACTTCCCCCAATGCCCGG
Source organism: Verrucomicrobiota bacterium (assembly GCA_046725285.1). Taxonomy (GTDB): domain Bacteria; phylum Verrucomicrobiota; class Verrucomicrobiia; order Chthoniobacterales; family UBA10450; genus Udaeobacter. The sequence continues at coordinate 32,450 of JBKOYG010000056.1, read as the reverse complement.
CATCGCGAAGCCGATCGCCTTGAGTTCCGCGGCGAGCAACTTTGCCTGCTCTGCGGTGAGCTCGACCAGCGGCGGCCGCACCCTGGCCCAGTCTGGGTCGTTCGTGTAGATCGCAATCGCCAGTTTCAACGCCGCGATCATCGAGGGAAATTTTTTGCTACTGAATACCTCGCGCACGACATTTAATTTTGATTGTTGGTCTTCTGCACCGAGATCCGCTGAGACAGCGGACGCTACAGCGTACAGCTTGTGAATCTCCGCCGGGTTCACGTTGGCTGTCGCGGAAATGGTGCCCACACCACCGTTGCGCATATTGGCGAGCAAAAACGACTCGCTGCCCACAAACACGTCGAAACCTGAAACCGCCCGTCCGGCGGCAAATGCGTCGAGAAAAGTTTTGGTGTTGTTCCAATCGCCCGAGCTGTCTTTCATCCCGGCGATTGCGGTTGGATAAGCGTTCAGAAGGCGCTCGACCAGTTTTGGTGTGATGCCGACGATCGCCACCGGTGGAATGTGGTAGAGGTAAACTTTCAGACGCGTATCGCCGACGCGTTGCACCACTTCGCTAAAGTAACGGTAAAGACCTTCTTCGCCGACGTTCTTATAATAAAATGGCGGCAACATCAGCACACCGGCGCAACCGTGTTTTACAGCGTGCGCCGTGAGCTCGACTGTTTCCGTGATCGAGCAGCAACCGGTGCCGGGCATCATGTGGGATGGATCGATGCCGGCCGCGACCAGGGCATCGAGCAATTTCATCCGCTCCTCGGCTGACATCGAGTTCGCCTCGCTATTGGTGCCGAACACGGCCAGGCCGCAGTTCTGCGAAAGTAACCATTGGCAATGCCTGATGAATCGTTCGCAGTCAGGTGAAAGATCGGCCTTGAACGGGGTTACGACGGGCGCCAGTACACCGCGAATGCGTTGAGTCACGGCTCCTCTTTAACCGAGCATCTAGAATCCAGCATCTAGTATTTGCCGCAGTCGACGCCAGCGGCTACAGCAGCGGCTGAAAGAGCCGCCACTACACCTAATCCCTCATGCATCGTAAGCGGCTTACGATGGATGTGATCAAACGCCATTTGGTTATCAGTTTGCTCGTGATTGTTCTCCGAGTTACAGCGTCAGGTGCGTCGTCGTAAACGTAAACGGCTTCGTTCAGCCGGACCCGAATTTCACCATAACGTTTACGTCGTCCTACTTTCCAAAGCTGCGCTGGAGGATTCGTCGATCCTGCGGCGCAATCCAGCGCACGATCCATCCAAACCGGCCGTCTACGTTGGAATGACCGGATTGCCGGTCGATCATCGATTTGAAAATCATAAGAACGGATACAAATCGGCCCGGCTGGTCAGGAAATATGGTGTTCGATTGTTGCCGGAGCTGTTCGAGCATCTGAACCCGATGCCGTACGAGCATGCGGTCCAAATGGAAAAGGATCTGGCCGACGACTTACGCGCTAAAGGCTACGCCGTTTGCGGCGGAACTTGAGGAAATTACGAGTCGGGTGTCGTGGTTATTTGCGGACCGCGAGTTTTCGAACCAGCGCCGGCAATTCTTTCAAACTACCGAGGACGTAATCGGCTTGTTTCTCGTACTCGCGTGGATCGACAAAGCGGCGGTCGGGGATGGCGGCGACGCGCATCTTCGCCGCTTTAGCCGCGGCAACGCCGGGAAGCGCGTCCTCAATCACAAGACACGCGTCGGCAGGAATTCGAAGTTTATCCGCCGCACACAGGTAGATGTCGGGAGCGGGTTTGCCGCGTTCAACTTCTTCGCCTGTAACAATGACCTTGAAGCATCCCGTCAATTGATGTCGATCTAAAAAAGGTCGCGCCGACACGCTAACCGAACTCGTGGCGACGGCGAGACGCAGTTTCATCCGCTGCAATTCTTCCAAAACTTCTTTGACGTTGGGAAACAGGCCGATCCGGTTGGCAAAGAACTCCATCGCGATCTCACCGCGACGTCGCATCATTTCCTCAGTGGGCACGGAGAGGCCAAATGCCTTCTTATAAAACTCGACTGCGAGCCGGTAGCTCACCCCAACTACTTTCTGGTGGTATTCGCCGTGGTACGTCACGCCGTACTCAGCGAGTAATTTCGCATCGATCTGGCTCCACCACGTCTCGGAGTCGGCGAGCACGCCATCAAGATCGAAGATTATCGCGCGCATGTGTGAGTGAGTGCTTATCAGTTAATAGGATTGCAGTCGAGCCGAGTGCCACTAGGCACGACACACGTACGTTCCCGCTAGTGTGGGATTCTCTTCAATCTACTGGGGCCGAAAGCTAAAAGGATGTAAGGCCGCGGTCAGCGCCCGCGGCTACAGCTGCGGCTGAGACAGCCGCCACTACACCGCAAATTAGTAGCAAGCCAGATCAAAGGCCGCAGTCATCCGCCTTCGCCAAAGGCTACGGCGTGACAAGACGCCCGCGGCTGCAAGGATTGCGCCTTTCCAATTCGCAGAAGAGAGTGGCGGCTTATGCGATCGGTTCGAAACGCAATCGTAATCGGTTTGGCGATCATTTTGGGGACTGGTCAGGCGCGCTCGGGAGAGTTCGATTCGATTCTGCGCTGGCGGAACATTGGACCTTGCCGCGGCGGACGGACGCGGGCGATCTGCGGTGTGCCGTCGCAGCTGAATGTTTTCTACATGGCGCCGGTGAACGGCGGCGTTTTCAAATCAATTGATTACGGTCGGACGTGGCAACCGATTTTTGATGGTCAGCCGACTGCATCGGTCGGCGCAATCGCGGTTTCAATTTCAAATCCGAACGTTGTTTATGTCGGCAGCGGTGAAGGATTGCATCGGCCGGATCTTTCAGTTGGCGACGGCGTCTACAAATCGACTGACGCCGGCAAGACGTGGACGCATCTCGGATTGCGCGACGGTCAGCAGATCCCACAGGTAGCTGTCGATCCAAAAAATCCGGACCGCATATTTGCTGCCGTAGCCGGTCATCCCTATGGGCCTAACGAAGAACGCGGTGTATATCGATCGCTCGATGGCGGAAGAACATTCGAAAAAGTTCTTTACCGCGATGAGAACGTCGGCGCGAGCGATGTGCAGATCGATCCGAGCAATCCAGCAATTGTTTACGCAGCGCTGTGGGAATCGCGCGAAGGACCATGGGAAAACGGAGTGTTCAACGGAGACGACGGCGGCATTTTTAAATCCGTCGATGGCGGTAAGACGTGGCGACAGTTAAGCAAAGGTCTGCCCACCAACATAGTGCAGGCGAACATCGCAATTGCGCCGAGCGCGCCGAAAACGTTGTTCGCCGCTGTCCGGACAAAAACGATCGCCAAACTTTATCGCTCCGACGACGGCGGCGAAACCTGGAGCGGCACAACCGACGATCCGCGCCCGGGACTTGGAATCGGCGGTGGCGATTTGCCGGTGGTGCGGTTTGATCCAAAAAGTCCACAGATCGTGTACTCAGCGAGCGTGGTTTGTTGGAAATCGACGGACGGCGGCAAAACGTGGGAGGGTTGGCGCGGCGCACCCGGCGGCGACGATTATCAAAATGTTTGGATCAATCCGAACAATCCCGACATCATTCTTCTCGGTTCGGACCAGGGCGCTATCGTCACTGTGAACGGGGGCAAGAGCTGGAGCTCGTGGTATAACCAATCGACAGCGCAGCTGTATCACGTTAGCGCCGACAACACGTTTCCGTATCGGCTTTACAGCGGTCAACAGGAAAGCGGTTCAGTCGGAATCAAAAGCCGCGGCGACGAGGGCGAGATCACGTTCCGCGATTGGAAGCCGGTCGCGGCCGAGGAATATGGTTACGTCGTTGCCGATCCGCTCGATCCAGACATTATCATCGGCGGCAAGCTGACGCGGTTCGATCGCCGCACCGGTGAGGCGCAGAATATACTTCCGGTGCCGGTGCAAACAGAAGAGTTCCGGATGTTGCGCACCGAGCCGGTTATCTTTTCACCGCTTGATCCGCATTTGCTCTTCTTCGCCGGAAACACGCTTTGGCAAACACGCGATCGTGGCGACCACTGGAAAAAAATCAGTCCGGATTTGTCGCGCCCGAATTACGAGCTGCCTGCGAGCGTTGGAAAATACAAAGCGGATGCAATAAAGCAGGCTCATCGGCGCGGCGTGATTTACACAGTTGCGCCGTCACCGCTCGACTCGAACCGGATCTGGTGCGGAACCGACGACGGTTTGATTCATCTCACCACCGACAATGGAAAAACCTGGACCAACGTGACGCCGCCGGGTGTTTCCGCGTGGCAGAAGATTTCGCTGATCGAAGCCGGACATTTCGATTCGAACACCGCTTACGCGGCGGTGAACACGATACGGATCGACGATTTGCGGCCGCACATTTTCGCGACGCACGATGGCGGCAAAACGTGGACGGAGATTACGAACGGAATCCTGGCCGGCCAAATCATCAACGCGGTCCGCGAAGATCCGGAACGGAAAGGCCTCCTGTTCGCCGGAGCCGAAAAAGGCGTTTACGTCTCATTCGATGACGGCGCGAACTGGGAACCGTTGCGATTGAATCTGCCGGCGAGTTCCGTGCGCGATCTTATTATTAAGAACAACGATCTCATCGTGGCGACGCATGGTCGCGGGTTTTGGATTCTCGATAACATGACGCCGTTGCAGCAACTCAACAGGAACGAGCGCGAGGATCTGCTGTTTAAACCGCAGACTGCCTTGCGCGTTCGCGCGAACCGGAACCCCGACACGCCCTTGCCGCCGGACGAACCGGCAGGCGAAAATCCGCCAGACGGCGCTATGATCGATTATTTCCTCTCCAAAGATGCGAGTGGTCCGGTAACGATCGAGATCAAAGACGCAAAAGGTCAGTCGGTTAGAAAATATTCGAGCGCGGATGCGCCAGTAAAGGCGAATCCAAAGCGGCTCAAAATTCCGAGCTATTGGATTCGGCCGCCACAATCGGTTTCCACGAAAGCAGGAATGCGTCGGTTTCTGTGGGATATGCATTACGCACCGGTTCCTAATGTAGAACCGGACTTTCCGATCGCAGCGACGTACCGCAACACAGCGCCGGCAGCGACATCACCATGGGCCGCGCCAGGTGATTACACGGTAACACTGACCGTTGACGGCAAAACTTTCAGCCAACCGTTGACCGTCGCAATGGATCCGCGCGTTAAAGCGTCGGCCACCGACCTTCAGGAACAGTTCGATCTCTCGTGGAGGTTGTATCAGCTGCGGCTCAAGCTCGCGCCAATCGGCAAGAAGTTCGATGACATCGCCGAGCAGTTAACGAAACTCAAAGCACGGGCCGCGGAGCGACCTGACGTCACGCAAAAACTGGAGGTCTTTGCTCAAACACTCACGAAGTTTGGGCCGCCGGATCCGCGGCCGGGTGCGCCACCCTCGCTTTTCGTTTTGGAATCGACGACGCGACTGTTCAACGAGATCGAAGGCGCCGATGCTGCGCCAACAGCGGCGGTCAAGAACGCCGTTGCGGATCTTGAGACAACAGTCGGACCGATGATGAATGCGTGGCAGAAATTACTCGAAGCCGATCTTCCCGTGTTGAAACAGCAATTGAAGCAAGCGGGATTTCCGGAAATCAAAAAAGAGCTCGAGCAGTTGAGTCGTTGAGGGGTAGTAAAACGCTCCAGTCATCCCTCTTCGCCAGGGTTACCGATCTTCGCTAAAGCTACGACGTGACGAGTCGGCACGGCAGGCACGGGCAGCTTTAGGTTTTCGCGGCTGACACAGCCCCCATTACAGTTGTAATCGGACGCTACCCGCCTCCGCGTCGGCTACGGCGTGGCAGGCTTTTTCTCCAAAAGCGAGAGGTACGCTTCGTAACCTCTGTCTTTCATTTCTTCGATTGGAACAAAATGAAAGGCGGCCGAGTAAACCACGTAACGTTGTCCGGTGGGCGATTTCGGGTCAGGAAAGACATGCCCAAGGTGAGCGTTACTTCGCTTGGCGTGCACCTCGGTGCGCTGCATATCGTTCGAAGTGTCCAGGCTCTCGGCAAGGAGATCTTTCGAGATCGGTTTACTGAATGTGGGCAGACCGATGTGGCCGTCGAATTTGTCGACCGAAGCAAAGAGCGGTTCGCTGGTAATGACATCGACGTAGATGCCGGTGCGCTCATTGTTCCAGAACTCATTTTGGAAAGGCGTTTGGGTGCCACCCTGCCGCACGACGAAATATTCCTCGGCTTTTAATCGTTGCTTCAAGACGGCGTCGGTGGGGACCGGCCGGTTCGGATCGAAAGTTGTGGTCTCCTTTTTCTCTTTCTGCGCGAGAAAGAAGAAGTAGATCCCCCCGGCGATAAGCACTATTGCAATGCCGACACCGACGTACGTGCTTATCGTCGATCTTTCCTCGCTTGTGATTCGCCCCCCACGCATCAGATCACGAAAAACGTGATTGAACCAGATTAGCCAAGTCCGTCAAGACGGAACACGGCTCTGATTGATGAACTAAGCGGTTTAATCGCGTGCGAACCACGGCGGGTGAGCTATTTCTTTATCGTCCAGCCGATATGTCGATGATTACAACCTATCTCGAGATGGATTCGCCGGATCAACTTCGCCCAAAGCGATGCGCCGATGGACGGTTTCAAATCCGCGAGAAGAAAGAACGCGACTGGCAGTTCAATCGGGATCTCTATTTTGCGGTCGGTGAACTGTGGTCGTGGAACGACAAACGCGTGTGGACCGACGAGCAATGGAAGGAATACGTGCGGGAGTTGCAGACTTTTGGCGCGTATTACGACAATTCGCTTGCGGGTTATTACGAACTGCGCCGCGACGATGAAGAGGGTGTCGAGATCGCTTACTTTGGGTTGTTACCGGAATTTATCGGTCGCGGACTGGGAGGGGCATTACTGACTAGCGCGATTGAAGAAGCATGGCGCATGTCGCCTTCAATCACTCGGGTTTGGGTGCATACCTGCACGCTTGATCATCCAGCTGCGCTGGGGAATTACAAGGCCCGCGGCATGGTGATTTACAAGCAAGAAACAGGAGAAGGCTAAACGAAGCGCATGGCGTGAACGGCCACTGCTCCTTCTCTTGTGACAAAGAAAGGCATAACGCTCATGCATACACCTCCACGCGCGTCACATTTTGAACGACAATTCTTGCCAGAATGTCTAGGTTCCCAGTATGACGAAACTCATTGCGTTGATAACGGCGGGACTCTTTGCGGCAAGCACGATGTTCGCAGGCGAGCATGGCAATTGCACAAAGCAAGTCGGAAACGAAGCGAAGATGGCTTGTCAGGTTTCATTGGCTAACCTCAATCTGACGGTTGATCAGAAGGCGAAGATGGACGCGGCCATTGAAGAGCATCACAAGGCGGGTTGCACCGAGGCCAGTGAGGCCAAATACATGGAAGCGGCAAAATCAATCCTGACTAAGGAGCAGTACGCGAAGTTCAAAGCCGAATGCAAGAAAGGCGAGAAAGGTAACACGCAGACCTGATCGCCGAGATACAACCAGACGAAAGCTTCGCGCCGAGAGTAATCTCGGCGCGTTTCGCGTACCGGATTTTGACTACCTATTGAAGCGGTGATTCCACTCGGCCTGAAAGTTATCTATACACTTTTCGTTTGTGCGCTGGTGCCGATCTATTGGCGACAGTACGGGCCGGCCAACTTCCTTTGGTTCTCAGATATTGCTTTGCTCGCAATGGTGCCCGCGCTTTGGCTGGAGAACGCGCTGCTCGTCAGCATGATGGCCATCTCAGTGGTGTTCTTTGAAGCGCTGTGGAATGTCGATTTCTTTTTCCGTCTCGCGACTGACAAGTCATTGATCGGTTTGAGTGCTTATATGTTCGATCCCAAGATTTCCTTATTCATCCGCGGGCTATCATGTTTCCACATCATCCTGCCGCTGCTACTTCTCTGGATGCTGTACCGGCTGGGCTACGATCAGCGCGCTTTTTTCTGGCAGACAATTGTCGCGCTGGTGATCCTGCCGCTCTCTTATCTGACGAGCAATGCAAGAGAGAATGTGAACTGAGTCTATGGTTTCGGTGAAAATCCGCAGCGGATTCTGCCCGCGCCACTGTTTGTGATTCTCCTAATGCTGTTGTTCCCGCTCGCTGTTTATCTGCCGACCCACCTTCTTTTCGCCAGAATTTTTCGAGCCGCAGGGTCGTAAAGACGATAAGACGGATGCTACGACGCGATCGTCCTTAGCAGCACTGCGAAGCAAACAAATCCTCGAATTCTTCGGGCGTCGCTCGCTACGGCGAGTTACGACTGCGGTTGACACAGCCGCCACTACAGCGGCTCGCTCATGCATCGAAAGCTGCTTACGATGGATAGGCGTAACCTTAACCTGACCATGGGTAGTAATTGGAAAACGTATTAGCTTCCCGGTTTTTCGACCAGATAGACGATCCTCGATAGCCGTCTTTCAGTCGTGAGGCGATGTACCGCCGCAAAGAATTGTTGAAGCCCTGCGAACCGCTTTTCCCCTTCGATTTTAACCAAGGCATCTTTATGGCGCTCCCGTGATTTATGCCAGCGTCCTGAAACCATGGCAGCATTTGCGGTGGCATCTTCCTGTCTTATCAACCGAAAGCCCGCCGCCTCAATCATCTGTTCGTTGAAGCCGAGCGGCACGAACAGGAAAAGGCCGATTGAACTACGAAGAGCTAGTTCGTCGTTGGTCACTGGCCCAGTAATTAACACTGGGTCGGTGAAAACGGCGCGCCGGCCGGGACGAAGGGTGCGACGCCATTCCTGGAAGACTTTCAGTCGATCTGGAAAATGGTTCATCGAATCGATGCAGAGGATCGCGTCGAACGAGTCATCATCGAAAGGCAACGGGGAATTTGCGTTCGCCACGGTAAAAGTTATCCGATCAGCTTGATTTGAGTCGGCCGCGCTTTGAGTGGCTGTAGCGACTCCTGCCTCGTTAGCGTCGATACCGGTAACTCTGCAGCCTGCGTGACTCACGACGTAAAGCGCGGGGCCGCCGGAGCCACTAGCGACTTCGAGGACGTGATGCTCAGGCAGAAGATCAAGCCACGATAGAAACCGATCGTATTCATCGATTGTGGTCCAACTGTTCTGGCCAATGTCCCGACCGAAGGTTTCTTTACGGATCGCCTCCAGCACTTGCTTGGTGAAATGACTATAGGTGCTATCAAAGAGATCAATGCGTTTTGCCACGGTGAGAGACCTTTCGATCAATAGAATCTAGCTTGATTACCGAAGTGCAAGGAAGCGTGGGATCTCCAATCCTTTTACGAGATTGGACATTAATGTTGTCAGCCAGAATCGCGTGTGATTGTCTTGGGGCCAAGTCATGGCCAGAGAATTTAAACCGATACGGTTTTTTGTAATGATGGCTGTGGCCGCGTTCATCGTGTGTGGTGTGACGTCCTTTTACGCTCATCGCGCGGCTTATGGAAGAACTGGGGAGGAGCGGGCGGGTTACGCAATCGGGCTGAAAGTGGGAGAACAAGCGCCGCTGCACGTAACATTGCCTACCGATGCTGAGTTGAACATGATGGCTCAGAAGTATTTCAAGCAGCAAGGGTCCGGCAACCAACAGAATTGGGACATGGGCTTCGAAAACGGTTACCAGGCAGGGTTCAAGAAAACACGTTCGCGCTGACGCGCACGATGAACCCGCCACCTTTGCCGGCTCGGAAACGTTTCCCGTGGATTTTTTATTGGATCGTTCTCGTCCTCATCATTCTGTTTGCCTTTGCGCCGATTGGGTCAGTGATGTTGTGTGCTGCGGTCGCCAATGCATACGGATGCAGAGTAGACGAAGGCTCGGTGCATCCCTGCATCATCAACGGACACGATTATGGCGAACTTCTTTACTCGCTCGGAGTAATGGGTTGGTTCATGCTTGCTACTATTCCCGGCGGGCTATTCGCATTCGTGGCTTGGCTGATCGTTCTCATCCTGCATCGGGCGAGCTGGCGAAAGCGGCTCGGTCCTGGAGTTCCTCCTCCAGTTCCTCCGCCGCCCTCACCTGCATAAGGTTGTTAGGATTGAAAATTGCAGGCGGCAGGCCTGCCTCTACGGTTTGCGGCTGACACAGCCGCCGCTACACGCGAAGATTTACACCAATGAAAGATCTTACCCAGGGTTCTGTGACCAGGCATTTGCTGCATATGTCTGCGTTTTTGGCCATGAGCATGGTGGTGCAGACCCTTTATCTGCTGGCCGATCTCTACTGGGTGGGACACCTCGGGAAGGAAGCGATCGCGGCAGTTGGTGTCGCGGGCAACATCACGATGATCGTGCTGGCGCTGACCCAGATGCTGGGCGTGGGAACAACCACGTTAATCTCGCAAGCCGCCGGCAGAAAAGATCAGCCACACGCTGAGCTGGCTTTCAATCAGTCTTTCGTCATGTCGATTGTGATCGCGCTGGTGTTGGGCGTTGTCGGATTCATTCTACGACCGGCCTATTGCGATTGGCTGAGCGCGGATGCAGAGACCGCGACATTGGCAAAAGCATACCTGCTTTGGTTTCTCCCCGGACTATTACTTCAGTTTCCCTTGGTAGCGCTGGGCTCGGCGCTGCGCGCGACCGGAATCATCAAGCCAGCCGTGGGATTCCAAGTGCTCAGTGTGTTGCTCAACATCGTGCTCGCCCCATTATTGATTTTCGGAATCGGTCCGTGGCCAAAACTCGGCGTCACCGGCGCAGCGCTTGCCACGTTCATTTCCATTCTCATCGCCGATGTGCTGATCGTAATTTACTTCGAGAAGAAATATCATTATCTGCGTTTTCGTTTTCCGCTGTTTCGCCCGCAAACCAAAATTTGGGGAGGAATGCTGCGGATCGGTGTTCCTGCGGGAGCAGAGTTCTTGCTACTCTTCGTGTACATCATGGTCGTTTACGCGATCATCCGAGGCTTTGGGCCGGCGGCACAGGCAGGCTTCGGAATCGGTGCGCGCGTGATGCAGGCGCTTTTTCTGCCGGTGGTGGCGCTTAGTTTTGCCGTTTCGCCCGTGGTCGGCCAGAACTTCGGCGGTCGCCGCGCGGATCGAGTCCGGCATTCCGTCTATTCGGCAATTGGCATCGCATCGTTGATGATGCTGGTGCTCACCTTGATCGCGTTCCTCTTCCCTGGGACGCTGATTCGCATTTTTTCGCGCGATCTGCGAGTCATCGCCTTCGGCAGCGAATACCTTCGGATCGTTTCTTTGAATTTCATTTCGGCAGGAATTGTTTTTGTCACTTCCAGCATTTTCCAGGGAATTGGCAACACGTTGCCGCCGCTGTTTAGTTCGATGACGCGGCTGATCTTGTTCGCCCTGCCCGCGATGGTGATCTCGCGCATGCCCGGGTTTGAGATCCGGGAGGTATGGTATCTATCCGTTGGGTCGATCGTTTTTCAGATGTGTGTAAATCTCCTTCTGCTCCGGCACGAACTGCGAAAGCGACTTAGATTCGATGAACCGGAAACTTTTATTCCAGCGAGCGCGACCGCGTCGTAAAGCCAGGAGAGAATTTTCATTCCAATAGCCGTCTTGGCATCACGGATTCGCTGTCGCTCCGTACACAACCTTTCCGCCTACGATCGTTGTTTCGACCTTCACGTTGCGAATGGCTTCCGGTTTGAGATCAAAAATGTTGTCACTCAGGATCACCATGTCTGCCAGTTTGCCAGGCGTGATCGATCCCTTGTCGTGCTCTTGGAATTCTGCGAATGCCGATCCCATCGTGTAGGCTTCCACCGCTTCGGGCAGCGTGATTTTTTCCTCCGGAATCCAGCCACTGGGATTCTTGCCGTCCAGCGTAGCGCGAGTGACCGCGGCGTAAAGTCCGAGCATGGGATTAAGCGGCGCGACGGGCCAATCGGTGCCGAAAGCGAGCGTCACCCCGTGATCAAGGAAGCTGCGCCATGCGTAGCTGTAGCGCGCGCGATCGTGGCCAAGAGGTTTTTCCGCCCAGCGGCCGTCATCGATGGCGTGATAGGGTTGCATCGAAGCGATGACATGCAGTTTCGCAAACCGCTCGAAATCTTTCTGCGCCATGTGCTGCGCGTGCTCGATGCAAAAACGTTGGTCATGATAGCCGTGCTGCTTTTCGATATCGCCAAAAATATCGAGAATCATGGATATCGCGCGGTCACCGATTGCATGAACGCGCAGCTGCAAACCAGCGGCACCGGCCTGCATCAACCGGTCGTGCATGGCCGTCGGTGGATGCATTTCGTCTCTTAGCAGACCGCGGTTGCTGGGATCATCGGCAAATGGTTCGAACATGTAAGCTGTTCTCGAACCTAACGAACCGTCCGCGTAACCCTTCACCGCGCCCAGCCGCAAATAACTTGAGCCCCATGCGCGACGAATGCCGACCTTTGCCTGGTCTTGCCATTGGGTTTCCATCGGCGCAGCATAGATGCGCGTGGTGAGCTCGCCTTTGTCCGCGAGCTCGGAATAAACTTCCACATCAGCAAACTCCGGATTCATGTGGTGCACACTGATCACGCCCAGCGAGGCGGCGTGCTCCAGTGCCCGGCGAGCAGCGCGTATCCGCTGCTCGTGCGACATCGGCGGAATCACTTTGTTGATGAGCCGCCGTGCTGCATCCTTGAAAATTCCAGTGGGATTACCATCAGCATCCCGGACGATTGTGCCGCCCGGAACATCGGGAGTCTTAACTTTCACGCCGGCAAGTTTCATGGCCGCCGAGTTAGCCAGAGACTCGTGTCCGTCATAGCGATTTACAAAAATTGGAGTGTCGCCGGTCACTGGATCAACGAGTTCCTTGGTTGGAAGCTGTGGTTTAGGCCACTTCGTCTCATCCCAACGGCCACCCAAAACCCATTCGCCTTTTGGCGTCTTACTTATCTGCGCGGCAATGCGCCTAACGAACTCTTCTGGAGTCGCTGCATCAACGAGGTCAACTTGATCGAGCTGCGCCCCACCGTCGATGAAATGGACGTGCGCGTCGTTGAATCCGGGAAGCAGTAGCTTGCCGCGAGCATCGATCACCTTGGTTTGCGGGCCGCGCCACAGATCGATTTCCGTGCTCGAACCTACTGCCACGATGCGATCCCTTATAACCGCCACTGCCTCGGCTCTGGGGTGCTGTTTATCTACAGTGTAGATGGCTGCGTTGATTATGATTAATGTTGCCGACGGCTTAGGCTGGGCGCTCGCGCAGGCGGCAGTCATAAACATCAAAGAATAAACGAGAAGTTTATGTTTCATCATGCGCTGATCTGAAAAACATTTGTTCGACTGGAATCTGATTCGTCAAGACGAAAGCAGGCGACTACATCATGAGCGAGGCAATCAACACCCGAGAATTTTCCATTAGCGATTACGACGCGGCGCTTGAGCTGTGGCAACGGGTCGAGGGTCTCGAGATCGCGGAGGGTGATGACAGGGAAAGTGTAGCTCAGTTTCTCACGCGCAACCCGGGACTGAGCAGAGTGGCAACCGATGGCACCAAGATTGTTGGCGTTGCGTTGTGCGGTCACGATGGACGGCGCGGATACATCTATCATCTGGCCGTTGATCCGATTTATCAGGGAGGCGGACTCGGTAAGCGTTTGATGAATGAATGCCTCGACGGTTTGCGTCGAGCCGGTCTTAAGCGAGCACTTATCCTGGTAGCAAACGACAATCCGCGCGGTCTAAAATTCTGGAAGCGCTCTGGCTGGGAAGAAGTCCCTGGGCCTGTTATCATGGGGATTGATCTTTAGGGATTCGACCCTTTTGGTTGATTTCCGTTACGCTCGGGAATCTATTGATTAAACCATGTCGGCTCGCTGGTTCGCTGCTTTGGTGTTATTGGCTCTTGCGGCGTTCGCCTCGGCGGCCTCCTGGGATGACGACTCGCATTATGTGTCGTTAGGCCCGCGCAATGGCTACTACATCGTGCGGCCTGATTCACACTTGATCCGTCAACTCGGTCTTTATGAAGCGCCCGTGATCGATACCGCCGACCCCTTGCGACACGGCTACGGCGCGGACGCGCTCGCCTTCCGGTTCAATCGAAACGGTGTATTGATTACGCCTCCGGCTTACATCGCGCAGGCGTTGCCTTACGATTTTTATATGCGGCGAATCGGCTCGCTGACTCGCGGCCTCGCGACTACGCACGATGTGGAAACTATCTTTGGGCGCGGACACAGTCGCGCCAATCGCCCGGATGGTTTTATGTGGTATTACGCGTTGCCGGTCTATAATCCATTTGAGGACTGGGGCGGCGGGCGCCGTTGAGGCACGTGCATACTGGACGATCGCGCGGGTCGTCCTAGATTTCGCAGCATGCGGGTTGCGATCTTTCTGGCGCTTCTATTCGCCGCGAGCGTTTCGGCGATTGCGAGCACGTCGAGCGTCATTAGCCCGGATCACCACCAGACGTTCGCCTACGGCGAAATGATTTGGCACCAGCTTTATCTCGAACGCCCGGGCGGTGAGCTGGCGGCGCGGATCACCTTCAGCAATTTGCCTTATGCCGATGGCAACGAACCACGCAGGGATGAATCGTTCGACTTTCGTTTTCCGGGAATCAAATTTGATGCAACACGGCGGCTGTTTGTCGCGACCGCTCGCGGCGGTCAAAGGATCGATGTAGCGCGATTCCGCAGTGATCCGTTTTCCCGCTGGATTGATCTGGCGCCGGGCGCGAAAATTTATCTGCTCAAAAAGAGTGGGCGCGTAACGGCAATTTTGACGGCAACCGATCACGCGCGTGCGGGAAGCCAATGGATTGAGACCGACGACAATTGGTCGCTGCAAAATCTTTTGATTGCACTATTCGGCCAGCCCGCTCCCGGCCTACCGTAGGCGGCAGTATCGAATTTCGCCGAGCGAGGCTCACTACAGTTGCGCACTCTGAAGGATTGCTCTGGGAGCGATTAGCGGCGTAGATCATAATCACAGGTGTGAAGGTAGGCGGCCAACATTTTCGCACGATCTGGCTCAAGCCAGACGATGAAACCGTCGTGCAACTCATCGACCAGCGTTTTTTGCCGCATCGGTTCGTGATCGAAGAAGTTCGCACGGTCGCGCAGATGACGGCCGCGATTCGCGAAATGCATGTTCGCGGGGCGGGATTGATCGGTGCGAGCGCGGGATACGGAATGTATCTTGCGGCGATCGAGGCTGCGACGCGTCCCGCAGCCGCGGGGATCGATGAGCAGCTGGCCTACGCGGGCGCACAACTCAAGGCAACGAGGCCGACGGCGGTCAACCTTTCGTGGGCGGTGGAGCGCCAGTTAAGAAATGTCGCCAAAGGGAAAAGCGCGAAGGATAAGGTCGCGCTTGCCCTGCGCACAGCTAACTCGATTGCGGACGAAGACGCGGAACATTGCCGGATGATTGGCCAACACGGATTGGAACTCATTCGGCAAATCGGGAGCAAGAAAGCAGGAAAGTTCGCCACGGCGAATCCGTCCGCCGGCGGACCAATCAATGTGCTCACACATTGCAACGCGGGATGGCTTGCGTTTGTTGACTATGGTTCTGCTACAGCCCCAATCTATTCCGCGCACGACAGCGGAGTGCCGGTTCATGTGTGGGTCGCCGAGACCCGACCAAGAAATCAGGGTTCTAAACTTACAGCCTGGGAATTGGGCGAGCACGGCGTGCCACATACGATCATCGCAGACAGTGCCGCGGGGCACTTGATGCAACGTGGCGCGGTAGATTTGGTGATTGTTGGAACTGATCGCACGACTTACACGGGAGACGTTGCGAACAAAATTGGGACATACCTTAAGGCGCTGGCGGCGAAGGATAACAACGTTCCCTTTTATGTGGCGCTGCCCTCGTCCTCATTCGACTGGAAGTTGCGAGAGGGGCTGAAAGAAATCCCGATCGAAGAACGTAGCGCGGAGGAAGTGAAGCAAGCCGAGGGCTGGTTCGAGGGACAACAAGTCGAGGTCCGCGTCGCGCCAAAGGAGAGTCCTGCGGCAAATTATGGATTCGACGTTACACCCGGCCATCTGGTGACCGGGCTGATTACGGAACGCGGCGTGTGTGCAGCGAACGAGAAAAGCATCCGCGCGCTTTTCCCAGAGCAGATGTCGTGAGCGAATACGTAAAGTTTTCGTGCGAACGCGTGGCTGCCGAGATCACTTCGTTCGGGGGGTTGACTGAATTAAATGCATGGAGAGGAAAACTTCTCGATCTCCGTCTGATCGGTGTTGATACAAATGGCATCGGGTTTGGCAACCTGAGCGTAAGGGACGGCGCGACCGACAACTTTTTCATCACCGGTTCTGCGACCGGAGGCATGCACGAACTGACACTGACAGACTGCGCAAAAGTGGTGGCGTGCGATCTCAAGACGAACCGGGTTCAATACGAAGGCTCCACAATTCCGTCATCGGAATCGCTGACACACGCCGCGATTTACAATTCAGATGCAACCGCCGGAGCGATCATTCATTGCCACAACTTAGAGTTATGGGAGGCGCTTCTCAGTCAAGCGCCGACAACTTCGGAGGCCGCTGAGTACGGAACACCCCAGATCGCAAATGAGATAATGCAGCTCTTCACGCGCACCGACGTGCAGAGCAAAAAGATTGTTGTCATGGCTGGACACCAAGGAGGCATCATAACTTTCGGTAAAGATCTTGAGCAGGCATTCACTGTTCTAATGCGGGAGAGGAAGAAATTTACCCCTGAATGACAATGCCAGGAATCGACCGGGCCGTCCCGTTCCGTTGACAGCAATTTTGGTGGACGTACGCTGAACAGCATGCATGAAAAATCTTCAGGCTCGAACGGGAAATCAGGTGTTACTCGCAGAACATTCCTCGGCACAACGCTTGTAACTGGCGCGGCGCTTCTTGCGAGAGGATCGGACGTAATCTTAGGAGCTGAGTCGTCAGCGTCACCGAACATCGCTACAAATCCCACCTGGAAGTTGGGCGGCGATCTCACAGTCAATCGACTCGGTTTTGGCGCGATGCGCATCACTGGCGAGGGGATTTGGGGTTGGCCGCCTGATCGCGGGAATGCGCTTAAGGTTTTGAAACGCGCGGTGGAACTGGGTGTGAATTTGATTGATACAGCGGATGCGTACGGCCCGGAAACAAGCGAACTGCTGATCGCGGAAGCGCTTTATCCTTACTCGAAAGGCTTGGTTATCGCGACGAAAGGCGGCTTGACTCGACCGGGCCCGGGCCCAGGCCCGTGGGTGCCAGATGGAAGGCCCCAACATCTCAAACAAGCTGTCGACGGAAGTCTGAAGCGACTGCGTCTGGAACGGATCGACGTGTATCAACTGCACCGCATCGATCCCAAAGTGCCCATGGAGGAATCGCTCGGCGCAATCAAGGAGATGAAAGACGCCGGGAAGATTCGGCATGTCGGATTATCGAACGTGGAGCCGGAAGAAATCGAGCGGGCGCGTAAAATTGTTCCTATCGTTAGTGTGCAGAACCGATACAACATCGAAGACCGCAAGTCTGAAAATGCTCTAGTCTATTGCGAGAAGAATGGTCTTGGGTTCTTGCCATGGTTCCCCATTGGCGGAACCCACGGTTTAAAACCTGAGAACGCGCTGAATGCGGCGGCAAAAGCTCATGGCGTCAGCGTCTTTCAAGTCGCGCTGGCGTGGCTCCTGGAACGCTCACCGGTGATGCTGCCGATTCCCGGCACGTCATCCCTCGCGCACTTGGAAGAAAACGTTGCTGCCGCAAAGCTAAAATTGGCTCCAGAAGAATGGAAAGCGATTAATGCTTTGGTGAGTTAACAGAAATCGCAGCTGACGCGCCTTTGACCGGGACTACCAGTGCGACAACGCGGCACCTGAGACTGGTCACAATTGATACCTTCGTACCCGGTCGCCGAAGCGAAACAGAACTATGCAACTCTCGCGTCAGTTCAAGGAAGCATTGACTTACGCCACGCGGATTCACGGTGGGCAACTTCGGAAAAAGACAAGAATTCCTTACATTGCTCATATCCTCGGTGTGGCTGCGATTGCGATGGAATACGGCGCGAACGAAACGGAAGGGATCGCCGCGTTGTTGCACGACGCCGTGGAAGATTGTGGCGGCGCGAAACGATTGCGCGATATCGAGCGAAAGTTTGGTAAAAAGGTCGCGCGAATCGTAGAGGGCTGCACTGACACTGACCAAACACCAAAGCCTCCGTGGCTGGAACGAAAGAAGGCCTATGTGGCTCACGTTCGGCACGCGCCGATGCCGACGAAACTCGTGTCGGCTTCGGACAAACTACACAATGTTCGCGCGATTCTCATGGATTACCGCAAGGAAGGAGAAAGACTCTGGTCTCGATTCAACAGCGGTAAACAAGGCGCTCTTTGGTACTATCGTGCGCTCGTGAACGCTTTTAAAGGTAAACGTATTCAACCGCTGGTTCAGGAGCTCGATCGCACTCTGACAGCGCTTGAATTGCTGTCGAATAATGGAGCGCAAGTGAAACAGCCACCGGCGCCAAATGAAGCGGCTACCTGAGATCGCTAACACGGGACGCGTAGTGCCCTTAGTTATCCTGTCCCTTTCGCTATGTATCCTGGGCAACATTTCAGCTACGACACACTCCGACGCGATGCGAGTTACACTTCTCGGCACGGGAACTCCTTTTCCGAGCGCTGAGCGATTCGGCTCAGCAATTCTTGTCGAAGTAGCCGGCAAGAGATTGCTGTTTGATTGTGGCCGCGGTGTCGTAATTCGCCTGACGCAGGCTGGAGTTAGTCCGAAGGAAATAGACGGTCTCTTTCTCACACATCTTCACTCCGACCATGTTGTTGGAATCCCGGATTTGTGGCTGTCGGGATGGTTTCTGGGCCGCGACAGATCGCTTCCAATCTGGGGCCCTCCAGGAACTTCGAGTATGGCGAAGCACCTTTCTCAGGCATTTGCTTTTGATATCCGCATTCGTCAGGCTGCTCCCGATCCACTTCCAGCCAAGGGCATCGAAATCGATGCGAAGGACGTCGAGCAGGGTGAAATATATAACGATGGTTCGGCGCGAATCTCCGCGTTCCTCGTCGACCACGGAACTGTGAAACCGGCGTTTGGATATCGCGTCGATTCTGCGGGTCACGCTGTGGTCATTTCCGGAGACACAAAGTTTTGCCAGAACCTCGTGAACTTCGCCAGGGGCGCAGACTGCCTGATTCACGTTGCCTGGAGCGCAGGCTGGAAGAACCCTACGCCGACGTCGAAGCGTTCAATCGCGTCTGCAGAAGATGCGGGACGCGTCTTCGCGATTGTGAAGCCCAAGCTTGGTGTGGTTTATCACTACAAGGATGAAGAAGGGCTTTGGGACGCGATATGCAAAGAATACAAAGGCCCGTTGGTCATCGCTAAGGATCTGATGACAATCAACGTCGGTGAGACGGTCACGTGGCACGGAAAACCTTCCGCCAACAGTACGCCCCGACGACGATAAGCCATGACGTTCAAGAAACGTCGTACTAGCCAAAAACGAGTCCCGAGCGTAGCATGGGGCCATGAAATCAAGATATAACTCTAACTGCAGGCTCTTCCTGATTTTTACCTTCATCTGCGCGGTTTCGATTGGAACCGCTGCCGCTCAACCCAGTGGGCATTTAGTCATTGTCAGGTCGCCGAACTTTGGATGGAATTTGGCTTTCAATCTTGCGATCGACGGCAGACCCGTCGCGAACGTCGTACGAGGTCGCCACTACCACGCATGGTTGCCAGCTGGGCAGCATGTCTTAACCGTGCGCAAGGTGCCATATGCAAGCTTAAGCCAGCCGACTTCGATAGCAGTGAACATCCAGCCGGGGAGGACCCATGTATTCACTGCGATATGGGACTCCAATCTGGTTTTTCTCAGCCCATCAGAGGCGTTGTTGTCCCCCGGAGAGCTGTGGCAACTTCCCCGCTGGCCTCGCTGACCCGCAACGTCTTCCGGCAGCAGCACAATCGACTAAGCGAAATCCAGAAGTTGACGAACGTCGCGCTGGCCAAAAACGAGGCCCCAGCATAACATGAGGCCATGAAACCAAGGTACACCTCCGCCACTACACTCTTTCTCATTCTCATTTTTGTTACCATAGCCTCGATTGGAGCCGCCGCTCAGTCGGGTGGGCGTCTTATTATTTTGAGGGCTCCAAACTTTGGATGGAATTTAGCGCTCAATATTCAGATGGATGGCAGAACGGTCGCCAATGTTGTGCAGGGACGCCGCTGTAATCATTTTGTGCCAGCGGGTCGTCATGTAGTGACGGTCTCGGCCGTGCCAAACTACTACTCCTATCAACCGACGCCGACGGTACTGAACGTACGGTCCGGGCGAACATATGTATTCACGGCAATATGGCAGGACCAGTACCGTGTTGTTCTCGTTCCATCAGCGCTGCCTCCCGGACAACCGTACTAGGTTGAATAACAGCCGCTGACGCAAACAGGTTTAACGTAACTACAGCGTAGCCGGTTCGCGGGTCTCAGGCACTCTGACCTTTCGCGAGTTCGCTGTATTGCCTGCAGCAGAATTGTCGCGCCTCGTACTCAATAGCTATTTGATCCTCGCCAGAATTTTTTCCATCTCATTCCGGCGGAAGGCACGCATGGTCTGGCTCTTGACGTTGCCGAGTGAGCCGATCTTAAGCGCGAACGCGCTCATGGTCTCGTCATCGGGCGCATCGACCACTATTGCAACGTCGTAAGCGCCCATCGTCCAGAATTCCTCCACGATCTTGATGCCCATTTTCTCGGCCTCCGCCATCGCGGCGTCGCCTCGCTTGATTGTGTCCTTGATAGTGCGGATGCCCTGGTCCGTAAACTGAATCAAACCGACATAAGTAGCCATGATTTCCTCCTTTCGTGCGGTTGCGCATCAAAATTATTCCAAATCGCCCTCTACGCAAAAGATCGGCCACCCATTTCTCGATAGCATTGCCACAATCAAGAATAACACAGTAGTGGCTCGTAATGTCGGTTCTATGTCCTACCAAGGACTTCGAAGGATAAGATATTGTGGATTCCGAAAGGTAATGAATCCGAAGCGGATTGGCTTTCTCGGTTTTGAGGGCGTCACTGCCTCGGATCTGACGCGCGCCGCCGATGTTTTTGCAGCCGCGATGCTCGATGGCGGTTATGGCAATCGAATTTCATGTTACCACGTCTGCACGATCGGTTTCACCTGCGAATGTTTTCACGCTGAATCGGGAATCGTGTTGGGTCCAGACAGCACGCTCGAGACGGTCTCCGAGTTAGACACAATTATCGTTCCAGGCGGAAACGGCCTTCGGCGATCTTTAGTCAGCGAAAGAATTGCCGACTGGATCCTGGCACGCGTAAACCGGACGCGGCGCGTCGCCGCGATCGGCGCTGGGATTTTTGGTGTGGCGCCTACTGGATTACTCGATGGCCGCGAAGTGACCACTCATTGGCACTACGCGAGTGATGTGGCGCGGCGTTTCCCCAATCTGCGTGTTGATCCACGAAGCCATCTCGTTAAAGATGGCGCGTTTTATACATCTTCTGGTCCTCAGGCAGCTATCGATCTTGGGCTTGCCTTAATCGAAGAAGACTATGGCCGGAATGTGGCATTGGCTGCTGCGCAGGAGTTCGTAATGCCAACGGCGAACGGCAACGGCCAATACAAACTGCCCAGCCCGCTCGTGTTTGACAGTCAACCGGCGGACCGGTTTGCGGAACTCATCCCCTGGATCATGCGAAATTTGCACGAAGACCTTTCTGTCAATACGCTGGCGCGAAGAGCGTGCATGTCTCCGAGCCATTTTAATCGGGCTTTCAAAAGTGTGCTCGGCAACACGCCGGCGGAGTTTGTAGAAACCCTCCGCGTCAACGAGGCAAAGCGTCGTCTTTCTGTCCCAAAGCGAACTCTTGATACCATCGCTGCTTCAGTTGGCTTTTCAGATGCGCAAACATTCCAGCGCGCATTCGCGCGGAGATTTGGAGCGCGGCCGCGCAGTTACCTGAAAAACTTCAATGCAAGTTCGATGGCCACTTCTGCTAATGAAGAAACGGCCTTACCACGGATAGGAAGAGTGTCTGGCGCGCAAGAAGCGGTCGCGATCCTGACTCAAGATTAAGTTCCCTTTTTCCTGAGTGCGGATGCAAGCTTAACAAGGCTTTCTCGAATCTGTGCTGGCGTCCAGGCCGCAAAACCGAATACGAACGCTGGCTTTAGCTTCGCCTGGATGCAAAAAAAAGAGAGCGTTGACGGCCTTACTCCGATATCAGTTGTGATACGCCTGATCATCGGGAAGTCTTCGTCGCGCTTCAGCCAAGCGACGATGTTCAATCCGGATTCTGGAACCTGCAAGGTGAAACGATCCCCCACTAACTTGTTGAAGTGCTCGATGAAAAAATCTCGTCGCTCGGAGTATATTTTTCGCATCCGTTTGATGTGACTGAGAAAAAAACCCTCGGTGATAAATCGCGCTAGCGTTGCCTGGTCGATAGGAGACGAGTGTTGATCCATCGCGCTGCGGACCTTGACCAACGAATCGACCAGCGGCTCCGGCGCAACGATGTAGCCCAGGCGCAAAGAAGGGCAAAGAATTTTGCTCATCGTTCCCGCGTAAATCACCCGGCCGGAGTTATCGATCCCCTGCAATGAAGGGAGTGGCGGTCCCGTGAAACGGAACTCGGCATCGTAATCGTCTTCAAAAACAAACGCCTTTTGCGCGCGCGCGAAATCGAGCAAGGCGGTCCTGCGCTGAAAGCTCATTGTCATCCCGAGAGGAAATTGATGCGAAGGAGTTACGTAGATGAGTTTTGGCAAAGGCTCTTTTGCCGCTCGCGCAATTACGATTCCCTGGTCGTCGAGCGGCTTTGGAACGATTCTGGCACCGGCCAAAGTAAGCACTCTTCGAGTCTGCTGATAACAAGGATCTTCAATCCACGCGGGCTCGCCTGGATTTAGCAATGCCATTGCGCTAATCAACATCGCCTGCTGCATTCCGCTCACAATCACGATTTGCTCTGGATGGCAGCGTGCGGCTCTAAAATCGCACAAATAAGTTGCAAGTGCCTTGCGCAGGTCGGCGTCGCCGCGATTCGACGCATAACGCAACAGGTGGGTTCCTTTTTTCGCGAGAACCTGCGCTCTAAGCCGTTCCCACACGCCTATGGGAAATTCATCGACCGCCGGAATGCTGGAGACGAGCGAGACGCCTGCGCCAGCGCCCGTTGCTCCAAGATCAAACTGTTTTCCTACACGCTGGTCTGGAATAGTTCTCACCCGTTCGGAAATACGAAATGGCGACCCGGTCGCTGGAAGGGTCTCCGGTCGGCCAAGGCGGAATCGTCCCGTGGCAACTCTGTTTGCGCTCAGGAAGCTGTCAGGGAGAGGATATGCTACAAATGTCCCCGATTTGGCCTTTGAACGAAGATAGCCTTCTGCGTGAAGTTTTGAAAAAGCAAGATTGACGGTTAGTCTGGAGATGCCCAAGTCAGCAGCCAGCGCACGCGAGGAAGGAAGCCGGGAAGCCCCATCGCTAAAACTGCCGGATCGTAGCTCATCACGGATCTGGCGATAAAGTTGCTGGTGCAGCGGTTCCGCGGATGCGCGATCAAGTCGAATCATCTCGAACGCGATGATCGAACGTCGGCGCCTTTTCTGTGGAAACGATTTCTTTTTAGACATGCCCGCTCATTGCCCTGCCTAAGGAATCCCCGCCCTTTGGAGTGACGACGCGAGTTTGACCAGACTCTCTCGAATCTGCGTCGGTGTCCAACCGGCAAAACCGAAGACGAATGCCGGCTTAGGCCTCGCTTGAATGCAATAGAATGACAACGGAGAAGGCTTGACCCCGATCTCGAGAGTAACACGGTGAATCGCTGGGAAGTCTTCCTCGCGTTTCAGCCACGCGACCATGTTCAGTCCCCCCTCTGGAACCTGCAAACTGAAGCGATCACCGAGTAACTCATTGAATTGCTTGACAAAAACTTCTCGCCGCTCGGCGTAGATTCTCCGCATTCGTCTGATGTGACTGAGGAAAAATCCCTCGGTGATGAAACGCGCAAGTGTAGCCTGATCAATTGCAGACGAGTGCTGGTCCATCGTACTGCGAATTTTCACTACCGGATCGATCAACGCCTCTGGCGCAACGACGTAGCCCAGCCGCAGGGACGGATAAAGAATTTTGCTCATTGTCCCGGCGTAAATGACACGGCCGAAATTGTCGATTCCCTGCAGGCAAGGGAGCGGCGGTCCGGTAAAGCGGAACTCCGCATAAAAGTCGTCTTCAAAAATAAATGCATGGTTAGCGCGGGCAAAATCGAGCAAAGCGGTTCTGCGCTCGAAGCTCATGGTCATGCCGAGCGGATATTGATGTGAAGGCGTTACATGGATGATTTTCGGATGCTTTTCTTTTGGCGATCGCGCGATCACAATGCCTTCGCGGTCCAGCGGCTTCGGAACCACTTTGGCGCCTGCTAAAATAAAGACTCTCCGCGCCTGGTGAAAACCGGGATCCTCAATCCACACGGGTTCGCCCGGGTCCAGCAGCGCCATGGCACTGATTAGCA
Source organism: Verrucomicrobiota bacterium (assembly GCA_046725285.1). Taxonomy (GTDB): domain Bacteria; phylum Verrucomicrobiota; class Verrucomicrobiia; order Chthoniobacterales; family UBA10450; genus Udaeobacter. The sequence goes on along the minus strand of JBKOYG010000056.1, from coordinate 8,033 downwards.
TCGCCTGCTGCATTCCCCCGACGATCAGAATTTGATCTGGATGACAGAGCGCGCCTCTAAAATCGCACAGGTACGTGGCAATTGCTTTGCGCAGCTCCGCGTCGCCACGACTCGATGCGTGGCGCAGCAGATGCGTGCCCTTTTGTGCGAGGACCTGCGATCTGAGCCGTTCCCAAATATCGATGGGGAATTCGTCGACTGCGGGAAGTCCGGGAACCAGAGAGACACCCATTCCGGCGTCCAGCGCTCCGAGATCAAATTGTTTCCCTACGCGCTGATCTGGAATTGCTCTGACACGGTTTGAAATGCGTGGCGGACGATCGGTTGCTGCATGGGTTTTCGGTTTGGCTACGCTCAAGAAGGTCTCGGGAAGCGGGTACGCTACAAACGTTCCCGATCTAGCCTTTGAACGAAGATAGCCTTCAGCATGTAGTTTTGAGAACGCGAGGTTGACCGTTAGTCTCGAGATTCCCAAGTCGGCGGCCAACGCGCGCGAGGAAGGAAGTCGAGACGCGTCATCACTAAAGCTGCCCGACTTCAACTCATCGCGAATCTGGCGATAAAGCTGTTGTTGGAGCGGTTCTCTAGATGTCCGATCAAGTCGAATCATCTCGAATGCTATGATGGAACGACGTCGCCGTTTCTTCAGAGGCGATTCGCTCCTGAACATTTCGATTTCCCTCGGCTCCTGCAATTCCTGTTCAATTTGCACGCCTAATGCAAAGCGCAACTGGCATTATTGTGTTCTCCCAAGTGGTCATTGCCACTTCAACCGGTACCGAAACATTGATGGATGACGTGGAAGATTTGTTGTGCGCCACTGGTCAACCGCAAATCCAAACCCACTTTCCCGTCTTTGCGCCGTTATCTAATCTTCATCTTGGGCATGGCATGTTGCCCACAGGCCCAAGGTGCTCAGGCAAGCGTGGCATATTTCGCCGGCGGCTGTTTTTGGTGCACAGAAGCAGTCTTTCAACGGGTGCCGGGCGTGACCTCGGTCGTCTCGGGCTACATGCAGGGCGCCGAAACAATACAGGTCACTTTCGATCCTACGAAGACGAGCTACGAAAGACTGCTCCACATGTTCTGGCGAGCCAACCGAGGTCGATAGCCAGGGGCCAGACACTGGAAAGCAATATCGCTCTGCCATCTTTTACGTCGATGAACAGCAACGCGCAGCAGCCGAGAAATCGAAGGCACAGGCGCAAAAATCGTTTTCAAAACCGATTGCAACTGAGATCACACGAGCGGCATCATTTCGTCCCGCGCCGGCGAATCATCAGAACTTTTGCCGGAAGAACCCAAACAATCCGTACGTCTAGCAAATAATTTTACCGAAGCTCCAAAAGCTTGGGCTCAACAGACCTTAGTCGCAGAAAGTCGATAACTCATAGTTAATAGAAAATGCAACGTTTGCTCCTGTTTCTCCTGTGCGTTTTGTCTGCCCGCTTTAGCTTTGCGGAAGACGGGGAGGCTGCGCGAATCCGTCAGCAGATCAGCTCCCTTCCGATGAGTGAAAAGGTGACGCTGAGCGACAGTCAATGGCAAAAGGTTCTCACGCCGGCGCAATTTAACGTCTTGCGGAAGGCCGCAACAGAACCGCCATACAGGAACGAGTATTGGAACAATCACCAGAAGGGAGTTTACCTCTGTGCAGCATGTGGGAATGAACTGTTTAGTTCCGATACAAAGTTTGATTCCCGCACGGGCTGGCCCAGTTTCTATGCGCCGCTAGCCCAAGACAAAATCACCACAACCGCTGATACCAGCTATGGAATGACACGAGACGCGGTTAAATGCGCGCGCTGCGGATCACACCTTGGGCACGTGTTCAATGATGGCCCTCCTCCTGCCCACCTTCGATACTGCCTGAATTCAGCGGCGCTGAAGTTTAAGGGAACGACCGGTCAGTAGGAGTTATCGAATGGATTGTTTCGCTGTATCAGCTAAGCGGTGGCTCAATCGTTAACTCGATTTTTGATTCAGAGGATGTCCGAACTCAAAAGCAAACATGGCCCCGACCGCAGCTTCAACCTCGCAGATAGATCGCCGCGAATTCATGCGGGTTGTTGCAACTATGGGAGCGGCTCTGACTATGGGCTCTGACACTTTATCGGCTAAATCGCTGGCCAATAGAACACCAGTGAAGATCACTTGCTTTATCCGCTACCAGATTGATCCCTTCCAAAGGGACGCTTTCAAGGAGTATGCGGAGAACTGGGGCCACATCATTCCGCGATGCGGCGGACATCTGGTTGGATATTTTCTTCCGCACGAAGGTACCAACGATGTTGCCTGGGGTCTGATAGCGTTCGATAGCCTCGCTTCGTATGAGCGTTATAAAGCGTGCCTGAAGTCAGATTCAGAAGCACGAGAAAATCTTGCCATGGCGCAGGCTAAACGACTAATCCTCCGCGAGGAGCGAAACTTTGTCGAGATCGTAAATGGCACATTCGGCGTGCCCCCTATGTGAAAGGAGCAGCGTGATGGCCGTGGCGACGCAGAAAAGAAGAACGAATGTTTTGGGCTCTCCATGAGCGCAACGGTGGGTCGGGATGAAGAAAATAGGAATTGTCGGCGGCGTCGGATGGCAATCCACGATGGAGTACTACTCGGAGTTCTGCCGTCGAAGCGAACAGTGGCACCTTGCCAGGAACCCGCGCGACTTGCCCACGATGCCCGAGATCAGCATCGAGTCTTTGGATTTGGCTAAGGCGATTGCTTACCTCGGCTCTGATGATGATGAACAGTCTTGGTCACAATTTGACGACTACCACCGGCACGCTCTCAAGCGCCTGGAAACGAACGGAGCCCACTTCGAGGTGATAGCGAGCAACACTCCTCATCACCGCTTCGAAGCCATCGTGCGAAGCATTGGAATCCCTGTCATCAGCATTCTAGATGAGACGGCCAAGGAAAGCGCGCGGATCGGAGCTCAACAAGTCCTTCTGTTAGGCACTACTTTGACGATGAGATCACCAAAATTTCGAGAAACATTTGCCAAGTACGGAATTGAAGCATCTGGCCCACTCGACGAATTCCTCAGAGCGATGACGGCGGAGTTAATCACGGATCTGCAGCTTGGGAAATCAGAAAGCGCAGACCAGCGCCTCGCAGGCATAGCCAGACTCTCGCTCGACGAGACCCAGTTCGGAAATCAGTCAGCCGTGTGCCTGGCGTGCACCGAGCTACCACTCGCCTTTATGAGGATGAAACATTGCGCGACCTTTGAGTACGATGGCATCTTATTTATCAATACTACGGCCGTGCATATCGATGCGGCATTCGATTTCGCGATTGCTCCATGAAAAGGCGTGACCTTCTAGCTGGTATCAGCTTGGCCGTTGGCTCATCAATTTACCTTCTCAACGGAAACCTGGATGTGGAGGCAATATGAAACGGAAAAAGATCTCCAGCGGTACGAGGTGGGAGCCGGTGGTGGGATATTCGCGGGCGGTGCGGATCGGCAACGTGGTGCATGTTTCAGGTACCACCGCGACCGGTGAAGACGGTAGAGTTATCGAGGGCGACGCATACGCGCAAGCGCGGCAGACGCTCCGCAACATTGAATCCGCACTCAGGAAGGCGGGCGCGCTCATGGAAGATGTGGTGCGCACGCGCATGTATGTGGTGAACATCGCGAGGGATTGGGAGCAGATAGGCCGGGCACATGGCGAGGTGTTCGGGGCTATCCGGCCGGCGGCAACCATGGTCGAGGTGCGAGCGTTGATTGATCCCAAGATGCTAGTGGAAATTGAGGCGGAAGCGATCGTGGGCGGATAAGCGGATTATCAGCATGGTTAAACTCAAGGAAGACTTCTTTCAGCTTGGGCTGAATACGTAAAGTGAAGGACTTCTTGATTTCGTCTACTGCTGCGAAACTACGAGCTAAATTTGTTATGCGTTGCACGAGCGCACTATTCTTTTCTGCTTGTGCATGTGTGGCTGCAGACTTGCCCGCGAACCTGAGGGAGGACATTGATGCTGGTAACCAAGCCTGGGTCGATGGTCTCAAGGCGGGAGACGCAAACCGTATCGCTTCCAGCTACTCTCAGGACTCCGTAAACTGCAACGCCGTTGGCGACTGCGACAAAGGACTGATGGCGGTGACTGCCCAATACAAAGAAGTAATTGCCAGGTTCGGACGCGCGACCAGCGGCTTTGTGCGCAGTGAGACATTGCACGTCGATCACGACCTCGCTTATGAATCCGGTTACGCGGAGGCACATTTCCTCAACGCCGCTGTCCTTGAGGGGCGGTTCAGCACAGTATGGAAGCGTCAAGGTGATGGACACTGGAAGATCTTTCGTAACATCTCGTTGCCGCCCGCTCCTTCGCCGCAAACTCATCGTGACTCCAAGGAGAAATTGATGCCAAGGCGTCACGTATATGATTCTCGGCAACGGTTGTTTGGATGAAGTGGATTGCAAAGGCGTGATGGGTGGAAAACGGCAAGTATTTCACGTCCTCAGGCGTTGGGCTGGGATGGACATGACATTGGCAGTAATAGCGAAACTGTGCGGTCGGGAAAAGGGCTAGGAGATTGCAAGGAGAGGAGTGCGAGTTGCACGAGAATAGTTCGTGGGATCCCTTTGCTGTTGTCGCTGGCGTATGACTGCAACGCCTAACAAATCGCAGGCAGTTCCCGTGCATCGGGGCACGTTGAAGAGAACCTTACAGGGGATTACAAGGTTGCTGTTTATTGGTCTTTTGTTTTGGGTGGGTGGCGCATCTGCTGGCACCACGCAAATCCACATCGCGATCGGTCAAGCGTCGATGCCCCTCAACGGGCCTTGGAGGTTCCATACCGGTGACGATCTCCGTTGGTGCGACCCCAACTTCGACGATTCGACCTGGGAAAACGTGGACCTCACGGCGCCACCCGGTGCCCGTGATAACGACGTCGGGTTGCCGGGTTATGTATCTGGGTGGGGCGCTCGAGGGCACGCAGGTTATTACGGTTATGCCTGGTACCGCCTCCCCCTTAACGTGAGCCTGCCCGCCGGCGAGACCCTGGCCCTCGCTGGTCCATTTGCCGTGGACAGTACGTATCAGCTTTACGCCAACGGCCAGCTCCTGGGTGGCGTTGGGGATTTCTCCGGACCGACGCCAACGGCCTACAGCCACCATCGGCCAGCGTTCTTCACCCTGCCACGAGACATGGCTGGTGGCGGTGACATCGTACTGGCGGTTCGAGTGTGGATGGGCTCGTGGCCGCGTGCACCGGAAGCGGGGGGCATCCACATCGCACCGATCATCGGTACAAGCAAAGCCGTCACGGACCAGTACCGCCTCCAGTGGCTCGTCCTTTTCGAGGGTTATGTTGTGGACGCGATGGAGGGGTTGGTGTTCGTACTGTTGGCACTCATGGCCTTGAGCGTCATGCCCTTCGATCGGAGTGACTGGGCCTATGTCTGGCTCGCCGCAGCGCTGCTACTAATCGCCATCCACCGCGGCAACCAAGCCATCATGTTCCTAGGGCGTTTCGAAACCATCCACGATTTCGAATTCTTCATCATCGTCTGGGCTATACCGCTTTACATGGGCACTTGGATCATCGCCTGGCGCGAGTGGTTTAAGCTAAGGAATCTAGTCTGGCTCCCCAAAGTCGTGGCTGGGCTCACCCTGATGTATCTGCTCGCTGCTTTCCTGGGGCGGTCCTGGTTCCGTGGCGTCTTCCCGGAAGTCATGTTCACCAGTCTCCACTATGTCATCAATACCGTGCGTTACGCATTGCTGTTTCTCTATCTTCTCGTTACCTATCAAGGTATACGGCATACGGGCCGCGAGGGTTGGTATACTCTGCCTGCGGTACTGGTATTAGGCGTGGGATTATACGGCCAGGAAATTTTCTACCTTGGTACGCCTGGCATCTGGTTTCCCTTCGGCATCGGCCTCTCGCTCAACGAGTGTGCTTACGCCGTATTTGAGTTGCTACTCGCAGGGTTGCTACTTAGGCGCCTTTGGTCCTGCGCACAGGCCTCGCACCTCGCCATTGAAGAGCCCGCATGAAATGTCTATACCGCCCGTCGTGAGGGGAATTATCGCCGGCGTCGGCGTCAAGTTTTTTATGCAATACGTCATCATCCCGCTCGGCGATGCCGCCGGCCCGCATGACAATTGGTCTCACTTACAAATAATCTTGTGGCCCACACGTTCTTCTTCGGCGTCCCATCGCTGCTCATCGCCCGGCCCGCATACATGACACCCCGTTAACACGGCTGTTACTATCGCAGATCCAAAGAAAGTTAATATTCCTATGAACAGGCGCCAATTCATTACCGGCGCGGCAGGTTTCGCCATTGGCGCAAAGTTGCAATCTGACAACTCGACAACACCGAGTGTAAAGGCTGACCAAAACTCACCGCCGAAACAGGATAGGAAACAATCTTTTCTTCTCGAAGTAGCGGGTGTTCGGCTCGTGGATTCGAACATCGCTAAAGCTGCGACTCAACTAACTTATGAGGTTTCTCCACTCTACCTATTCAATCACGCGATCAGAACGTTCTTGTTTGGCTCCTTGATCGGCCGAAGGCTGAGACAAAAATTCGACGAAGAAGTTCTTTACCTTGCATGCATTCTGCACGATCTCGGCCTAACTGATCGATTCGAGGGCGAGCTGCCCTTCGAGATTCAGGGAGCGCAAGCAGCAAAAGCGTTCCTGGAACAGCATGCGTACGCAAAAGATAAAACTGGCGTCGTCTGGGATGGAATCGCCATGCACGCTTCTCTTATCGGACATTACAAACAGCCCGAGATCAGGCTGGTCGGAGAAGGAGCCGGAGCTGACGTCGTTGGACCAGACCCTGCACAGATAGCCAAGTCAGAGGTCGACGAAATTCTAGCGGTCTTTCCCCGCCTCGATTTCAAGAACTTGTTCCTGAAGACATGTGCAGGCGTCGTGCGCAGGCACCCCGGAGGTGCAACGCGCTCTTTCATGCGAGATATAGGCGAGCGCTACGCGCCCGAGTTTCATCCGCAGAGTTTCTGCGATCTGGTTGTCCGTGCCCCTTTCGCCGAATAAGGCTCCGATGGACGGCGTCTTGGTAGCAGTACCCCCCCGGTTAACCGGCAGGCGGCTACAAAAGGACGCTTTCTTCGCAATCTGGCCTTATCGAACTTCGCTGACTGGATCCTTGTGTTTTTTGCCACATTGGCGTTTTAGCAATGGGCAATTCAATTAAGGAGGCAATAAGCATCATGAAACCAAAACAGATAGTTATCAGCATTCTGCCAGTTCTGTTCGTGTTCCCGTGGATGGGGACGTTCGCTCAGCAAGCACCGGACTCAGTCTCTATCAGAGTGATCACGACGTTTGATTATCCTGGGACCGGAAATCTGACCGAGCCGTCAAAAATTAACGACGGAGGCGACATCGTTGGCATTTACCTCGATTCGAGCTTGGTGCAGCGCGGTTTTGTCCGGTTCAACAATGGTAACTTTAGCGCGCCGATCGTCGAACCTAACGATACCGGCAATCTTACCCAAGGACGAGGCATCAATAACTCACGCACAGTCTGCGGTGACTACATCGGAAGCGATAGCTTCGATCACGGGTTTTTCCTGTCGGGCGGCACCTTCACAGAATACAATATTCCCGGCGCGATCGCCACCGTTGTGCTTGGGATAAATAATGTCGCCGACTTTGTCGGCGGGTTTTCTGAGGGCAACGGGATCTTCCAGGCTTTCGTCAGCCTTAGCGGAACCATAACGCCGTTTAGCGTCCCGGGAGCTAGCTCGACCTTTGCTGACCAGCTCAATCGTTCAAACCAGGTGGTGGGATACTATACAGACAGCTCAGGAATCCCTCACGGCTACTTGCGGGACACCAATGGGGCGCTGCACTTCCCGATCGATCCTTCGGGCTCCACTGGAACAATCCTGTTTGGACTTAACGATAGTAACTGGGTGGTGGGCAGATATGCGGACAGCTCAGGCGTGACTCATGGACTCTTCTTTATCCCGCCAAACAAATTCTTCACTTTCGATTATCCCGGGTCAACCTTTACATCGCTTAACGGAATCAATGCGCA
>JBKOYG010000023.1:0-19280 GCA_046725285.1 Verrucomicrobiota bacterium | reverse complement strand
TTTGGGATGACGTGCGTATTGTGCTGGAGAAATTTGCGAACTGCTTGACTGGCAGCGAATATTTCCAGTGGGTTCGAAGATTGCGAGCACAGAACATCTTAGACTACCAGTCGCGAGGGATTGCATCGAGATTCGTGGGGCGCGCCAGAATAATCTCAAAGGGGTCGATGTTGATCTTCCGCTGGGGAAATTGACGGTCGTCACAGGCCCGAGTGGCAGCGGAAAATCGAGTCTGGCATTCGAGACGATTTACGCCGAGGGCCAGCGACGTTACGTCGAAACGTTCAGCCCTTACATGCGGCAATTCCTCGACCGCATGGACAAGCCGCGCGTGGACGACATCCGGGGTATTCCTCCTGCGATTGCCATCGAGCAAGCGAACCCAGTCAAGAGCTCACGCTCGACCGTCGGCACGATGACGGAGATCAACGATTATCTGAAATTACTCTGGCCGCGCGTTGCTCGCGCATTCTGTCCGAGTTGCGACCGCGAAATTCGCCCGGAGACGGCTCAGTCAATCAGTCAACAGGTGTTGCACGACTGCGCTGGGAAAACGGTTCTCGTCACTTTCTGGGTTGTCGTTCCGCCGAAGACTGAGCCACGCAAGTTCTTCGAATTTCTTCAGCAGCAAGGGTATCTCCGTGTGTGGATCGACAACCAAATCGTCCGCGTCGATGTCGATCCAAAACTGAAGCGACTGGGCGGCCGCGTTCAGGTCGTTCAGGATCGCATCACAGTCTCGGAAGAAAACCGTGCGCGCCTCGTCGAGGCGGTCGAAACAGCCCTGCGATTTGGGAAAGGGAAAGTCAATATTATTCCGAGTTCGGAGAATGCCCAACGTCCGACTGATCACCGATCACTGATCACTGATCACGAGTTACCTTTCTCCACCGGTTGGCATTGCGCCCATTGCGATCTCGATATTCGCCCGCCTACCCCCGGGCTGTTCAGTTTCAACAATCCACTCGGCGCGTGCCCGGAATGTCGAGGTTTTGGTCGTACCATTGCAATCGATCTAAACAAGGCGATTCCAAATCGCCGCCTGAGCATCAAACAAGGCGTGGTGCGCGTTTTTCGCGGCGCCGAGTTTGGCGAATCGCACAAAGACTTGCTTCGAGCCTGCGCACGCAAAGAGATCGATATCAATGTTCCATTCGAAGAATTGCCCAAGGCCGACCAGAACTTCGTCATAGAAGGCGAGAAACGATCGGGCGGTTATACGGACGAAGATTACGAAAACGATCGGTGGTACGGTGTCTGCGGATTCTTTCGCTGGCTCGAGAGCAAAACTTACAAAATGCATGTGCGCGTTTTGCTAAGCCGCTATCGCGCTTACATCACCTGCCCGAGCTGCAATGGCGGACGATATCAGCCCGAAGCGCTCAATTATAAAATCAGCGCCAAATCCGAAATCCGAAATTCGAAATCCGAAATTCAATTAACGCTTCCCGAATTCCAGGCGCTTTCGATTTCCGATGCCCGCGATTTTCTGACGGCGATCGAGGTTCCGTCGAATGATTCGACCGCGCGAATGTTGGCCGACGAAATCTGTGTGCGCCTCAATTATCTCTGTGAGGTCGGCGTTGGCTATCTCACGCTCGACCGGTCAACGCGCACTTTAAGCGGCGGCGAAGTGCAACGGGTCAACCTCACAACATGTCTCGGCGCATCGCTGGTCAACACGCTGTTCGTCATGGATGAACCGAGTATCGGTTTGCATCCGCGCGACGTTGGCCGGCTGGTGCGCGTGATGCATAATCTGCGCGACAAAGGCAATACGCTGCTGGTGGTCGAGCACGAGGAACAAATCATTCGCGCCGCTGATAATTTAATTGATGTCGGTCCAGGCCGCGGCGAGCACGGCGGCGAGTTGGTTTGGAACGGAACGCTGGACCAGTTTTTAAATGGATCGCGTTCTTCGAACGCGATGGCAACCAAGATCGCCGAGCGGTCAAGTTCCGGCCGCGTTGCCGCGTTCGATATAGCATCGTCTTCGGAGAAGCCAATCCGCCGGTCACTCACGCGCGATTACCTAACGAATCGCAAATCAATTTCGGTACCGACATCACGGAGAAAATGGACCTCATCGATCAAGATCGTTGGCGCCCGACAACACAACCTCAAAAGCATTGATGCTGATCTTCCAATCGGCGTTTTCACCTGTGTCAGTGGCGTTTCTGGTTCCGGGAAATCCACACTGATCCACGACGTGCTTTACCGGAATCTGCTGATCGCGAAGGGGCAGTCGTCCGACTCGGACCCGGGGGCATGCAAATCAGTCACGGGCGCGCATCGCGTCCGCGATGTGATCATGGTCGATCAAGCACCGCTTGCGCGCACGCCGCGGTCAACGCCGCTGCTTTATTTGGGGCTTTACGACCGTGTTCGCGAATTGTTCGCCGCTCAACCGGAAGCAATGTCGCAGGGACTCACGGCGGGTACATTCTCGTTTAATTCCGGCAGCGGCCGCTGTGAACGTTGCTCCGGCACAGGCTACGAGAAAATTGAGATGCAATTTTTGAGTGATCTCTTCGTGCGCTGCGCCGAATGCGAAGGCAAACGCTTTCAGCCGCATGTTTTGAAAGTTCAACTGCGCGGAAAATCAATCCACGATCTGCTCAAGCTCACCGTAAGCGAAGCGATCGCATTTTTCGCGCAAATCGGCGAGAACAAGACATTGTGTGAACCGCTTGGCGTGCTTGAGGAGCTCGGACTTGGCTATCTAAGACTTGGGCAACCGCTGAATACGTTGTCAGGAGGTGAATCGCAGCGATTGAAGCTGGTCGGGCATCTCGCTGAGACCGACAACGCCCAACGCTCAACGCCCAACGTCCAACGCCCAATTGATGGCCAGTCCGCAATCCACAGTTCGCAATGCGCGATCGGTAATCTTTTTATCTTCGATGAACCGACCACCGGACTTCATTTTGATGACGTCGCGATGCTGCTTCGGTTATTTCAGCGGCTGGTCGATCGCGGTCACTCCATCGTGGTGATTGAGCACAATCTCGAAGTGATCAAGTGCGCCGATTGGATTATCGATCTTGGCCCGGAAGCAGGAGATGCAGGCGGCGATGTGGTCGCTGTCGGAACGCCGCAGCAAATTGCAACGATCGAGAAATCGCACACCGGGAAATTCTTGCGACAGGTTTTGTCGAAATCTGGTAGAGCGCTCGATGTCATCCCGAGCAGAGAAGACGGTGAAGCACCTCGTAAAGTGCCGCGCGAGTTGGAGAGATCCTTCGCTTACGCTCAGGATGACAACGTAGAAATGGCCCGAGCCGCGGAAGAGGCTTCGCATTTCCTCGTAAATGGAGTGAACGGTGCGATCCAGGTCCACGGTGCACGCGAGCACAACCTGAAAAACATCGATGTCAAAATCCCGAGGGAACAAATGGTGGTCATTACCGGTCTGAGTGGCTCCGGAAAATCCACGCTCGCATTTGATATTCTCTTCGCGGAGGGCCAACGACGTTTTCTCGACAGCATGTCGCCGTATGCACGGCAATTCGTCGAGCAACTCGAAAAGCCCGATGTAGATTTGGTCAGCGGATTACCTCCCAGCGTAGCGATTGAACAACGGGTCACACGCGGCGGAGGGAAATCGACCGTCGCTACCGTGACGGAGGTTTACCATTTTCTCCGGTTGCTTTTCGCAAAAACCGGAACGCAATTTTGCCCGGACTGCGATTTGCCGGTGGAGAAACAAAGCCTCGCCACCATTGCCAAACAAATCGAATCAACAGCGAAACGCGGGCGGGTGAGAGTGCTTGCACCATTGGTTAAGGCTCGAAAAGGTTTTCACACCGAAGTCGCGCGCTGGGCGGAGCGCCAGGGATTCGACACGCTGTATGTGGATGGAAAACTGGTTCCGATCTCGCGTTTTCGAAAATTAGAGCGGTTCAAAGAGCATACGATCGATGTGGTCGTTGGTCTGATTGATCGGAAGCGAATTGCGGAGACGCGCGACGTCGTTCGTCGGGCGTTGGAGATCGGGCGCGGCACGGGGCGCCTGCTTGATTCCAAAGGCCGGCTCACAGTCGTGAGCACCGAAATGAGCTGCCCAAACTGTGGCCGCGCGTTTGAGGAACTGGATCCGCGTTTGTTTTCATTCAATTCGCCGCACGGCGCGTGCGAAGAATGCGGAGGATTTGGCGAAATCTGGGACCAGGATCTGCAAACCGCTGCGAGCCCCGACGGTGAATCGGTTCTGGAAACCGAGCTTGCCGCCGAGCGCGAGTCCGAATGGATCGAGGAAGGCGAAGCGCGCGAATGCCCGAGTTGTCACGGCTCGCGCTTGAACGCCGTCGCGCGTCACGTGCGTGTGCAAGGGTACAACATCGATCAGTTGACGAAGCTTTCGGCTAGCGAAGCAGCGCGCAAGATCGAGAAATTAAAATTCCGGGGAACGCATCAAACAATCGCTGGCGGTCTGGTTCCCGAAATTCAGCAGCGATTGCGTTTCATGGAAAAAGTCGGCCTCGGCTATCTCGCGCTCGGGCGCTCGGCGAAAACATTGAGTGGCGGGGAATCGCAGCGGATTCGGTTGGCCGCACAACTGGGCTCGAACCTGCGCGGCGTCCTTTATGTACTGGATGAACCGACGATCGGTCTTCATCCGCGCGATAACTTGCGATTGCTCGACACGCTCACCGCGCTCCGGAACAAAGGAAACTCGCTGATTATTGTCGAGCATGATGAGGAAACGATGCGGCGCGCCGATCACATTGTCGATCTTGGTCCGCGCGCAGGAGTCCATGGTGGCGAAGTCGTAGTCACAGGAACGCTTGGCGACGTCGAAGGAAATGCACATTCCGAGACAGCGCGTTGCTTGAAATCGCCGCTTTGCCATCCCATTCGCGGATCGCGCCGGTCTCTACGTGACGTTGAAAACTGGATCGAAGTCCGTGGCGCGAGCGCGAACAATTTGAAAGATATCGATGTTCGTTTCCCCCTCGGCAGGCTTTCGGTGATCACAGGAATTTCCGGCAGCGGCAAATCCACGTTAATGCATGACGTAATTTGGCCTGCGGTGTGCGAGCAGCTGAAACAAAGAAAACGCGCAGGAAATGGCGATCTATTCAAACTGGTTAGCGGTGCACAAGAGATCGAAGCCGTTTATGAGGTCGATCAATCACCGATCGGTAAGACATCGCGCTCGACGCCGGGCACCTACATCAAAGTATTCGACGAAATCCGGAACCTTTACGCCCAACTGCCGGTCTCGCGCGTGCGTGGGTATTCTGCCAGCCGATTCTCGTTCAACGCCGAAGGCGGTCGTTGTGAGACTTGCAAGGGCCAGGGCGTAATCAAACTGGAGATGAATTTTCTACCGCGCAGCTATGTGCCGTGCGAAGGCTGCGGCGGCAAACGTTACAATCCGCAAACGCTTGAGGTACTCTACAACGACAAATCGATCGGTGACGTAATGGAAATGACGATCGAGGAAGCGGCGGAATTCTTTTCGGCGCATCCAAAAATTGCGCGCGCGCTCTCGTTGCTCGTCGATACTGGGCTGGGCTATCTCAAGCTGGGACAACCGAGTCCAACGCTGAGCGGCGGCGAAGCGCAGCGACTGAAGCTGGTTACGCAGCTCAAGCGCGGTGTTAGCCGCGCGGCCGATGAGCGGATTCGCAAAATGCGCAGGCCAGGCTCCACATTGTATTTGCTTGAGGAGCCCACCATCGGGCTGCACATGGCGGACATTGAATTGCTTCTTAAAGTGCTGCATCGGCTCGTTGACGAAGGAAACACGGTCATTGTCATCGAACACAATCTCAGCGTGATCGCGGAAGCTGATTACATTGTTGATCTTGGCCCGGAAGCAGGTGCAGACGGAGGCAAAGTCGTCGCCTGCGGGACGCCGGAACAAGTCGCAAAGAACCGCGTAAGCCGCACCGCGCCGTTTTTGCGAAAAGTATTGAACAGATCGCGCGCCAAAGCAGCGCTGTCATCCTGAGCGCAGCGAAGGATCTCACAAACACAGTGCGCGCCACGCAGCACACATAGCGTGATCCATTGCCCATCGGGAGGTCCCTGACTTCGTTCAGCATGACGCGCGTTTTCGTTGCGAGTCCTGCGGACATCACGGACAATCGGCGCAATGCTCGCGTATTATCTGCACAATCTCGATCCAATTATTTTTCGGATTCACGACAATGTTGGCCCACGCTGGTACGGTTTGGCTTACGTACTTGCGTTTATCTCCAGCTATCTCCTTTTTCTTTGGCTGGCTAAACGCGGGTTCGCTGATCTTACGCCGCAACGAGTGGGCGACTTCATCACCGGCTGCGCGCTGTTCGGCGTGATCATCGGCGGGCGTCTCGGATACGTCTTTTTTTACAAGCCGGAAATGCTGCGCGAGCCGTTGTCGATCTTCCGGGTCTGGGAAGGCGGAATGTCCAGTCACGGCGGAATGCTTGGCGTATTGCTTTTCACTTTGTACTACGCGCATCGGCACAAAATTTCGTGGACGAATCTGGGCGACAATCTGGTTGTCACCGTGCCCATCGGTTTGTTCTTCGGCCGCTGCGCCAATTTCATTAACGGCGAGCTTTACGGGCGGATCACGAAAGTCCCCTGGGCGATGCAATTTCCAAAGGAACTTTTCGATCATCCTCAGGAAGCCGAGCGCGCGGTGGCGGCATGCGCGCGAATCGATCCATCGCTTGCGACACCCGACGCGATCGTCGAGGCAGTTCGCAGCCAGCCCCAAGTGACCACCGCATTGCGTTCAATCCTTTCGCCGCGGCATCCCTCGCAGCTTTATGAGGCTTTTTTCGAAGGAATCGTTTTGTTCGCCATTTTGTGGTTCGTACGTACGCGCAGGCGTGAGCCGAATGGCGTTTTGACCGGATTGTTCTTTATCTGGTACGCCATTTTTCGGATCGTAGTCGAATACTTCCGGGAGCCCGATGCCACACTGATCGGTCCCTTCACGCGAGGCCAATTCTTTTCTTTCTTCCTTATCGCGATTGGTCTCGGGTTTGTTGCCGTGGCAAAAATGCGACCCACGTTCCCGAAAAAACTGTCTGCATAGCTTGTCAGGTCGAGCGGAGTCGAGACATCTCTAGTTTGAGTAAGAGATTTGATTCGCTCGCTTCCCGTTCGCTCAGCCTCCGAGCTTCCCGTCTATGTCGCGGCTTCCTAGTCGCTGCATTCTGTACTTCGCTACTCTTCGGTCGAAATGTTATGAACCAGAAGGCGGTGTAATCGCGATCAACCTAATCGTGTGGACCCGCGGGCGCGTCTGTGGACTGGAAGCGACTGTTACGGCTCGGTTTTGCCGCTGGTGCGCATTGTGTCAACCGAGAGCCTCCTCCCACCGGGCCCGCTTGCTTGACGGCTCTGCCGCTTCTCTGTAGAGTCCGCGTTTGCCGCGCCTTCCGCTTGACGTCCGCGGTCTTGCCGAAGCTGTTCGGAATGGGACAAGCGGCTCACGAGCCGATAGAGAATTAACGCGATGGATTTTACGTGGTCGGACCAACAACGAGAGCTGCTGGACGCCGTCGGCCGTTTCGCGAGCCAGCAACTCAACTACAACATGATTGAGAACGACCGCGACGGCGTTTTCAACCACGACGCCTGGAAAAAGTGTGGTGCCTTTGGCATCCAAGGCCTGCTCGTCCCTGTTGAATACGGCGGACTTGGTACTGATCCACTCACCGCCGTGGCTGCCCTCGAACGCCTCGCGTATGTCTGCAGAGACAACGGGCTGCTGTTCTCGATTAATGCGCACATGTGGACGGCGATTACTCCGCTCGTCTATAGCGGCTCCGAGGCGCAAAAGAAGAAATACCTGCCCGGCCTTTGTGATGGCACCCTTATCGGCGGCAACGCCATGAGCGAACCCAACAGCGGCTCCGACGCATTCAGTCTCGCTACCACAGCCGTCAAGAAAGGCTCCAAGTACATCCTCAACGGAAGCAAAATCTTCGTCACCAACGGTCCCATCGCCAACCTGCTTGTCGTGTTTGCCACGCTCGATAAAGCGCGCGGCCCAAACGGAGTCAGCGCCTTTCTTGTCGAGAAAGATTCGCCGGGAATGAACGTCGCCCGCAAGCTTGAGAAAATGGGGTTGCGAACGTCACCGATGGCCGAAGTCTTTTTTGAAGATTGTGCGGTGCCCGAAGAAAATCTTATCGGTAAAGAAGGGACGGGCGCTGCTCAGTTCACGTGGGCGATGACTTGGGAACGCGGCTGCATTCTGGCCAGCGCAGTCGGGTCGATGCAACGGTCGCTCGAGAGGTGCATCCGTTACGCAAAGGAGCGGAAACAATTCGGCCAGCCGATCGGCAAGTTCCAGTTAGTGGCGAGCAAAGTCGTCGACATGAAACTGCGCGTCGAGAGCGCGCGGCACATGCTCTATCATTGTGCATGGTTGCGCGGCCAAGGCAAGAGCGCGTACCTCGAGGCCGCGATGACCAAGCTGCACATTAGCGATTGCTGGATCAAATCCTGCGAGGACGCGATCCAAATCCACGGGGGCTATGGGTACATGACCGAGTACGAACTCGAACGGGAATTACGCGATGCAATCGGCAGCAGGCTCTACTCGGGTACGAGTGAAATGCAGCGCAATATCATCGCCTCACTGCTACTGTGATTACCACATCAGTTAGTCCATGAAGATTCTGGTTCCCTTCAAAAGCGTGCCCGACCCCAACGACGCCGCCGTCGCCCGCGCAGCAGCTTCGATGGCCAGATCGGTAATCAATCCGTTTGACGAAATCGCCATCGAGGAAACGTTACGGATTCGCGAACGCGGCGATGCCGCGGAGGTTGTGGCCGCCACGATCGGAGCGCCGGCGGTCGACGAACAAATTCGCGCCGCGCTGGCGATGGGCGTCGATCGCGCGATTCGCATCGACGATTCTCGCGCGCTAGATCCGTACGCCGTCGCGCGTATTCTCCACGCACTGATCAAGAGGGAAATGCCGCATGTTGTCATCATGGGGAAGCAAGCCGTGGACGACGACTCGAACCAGGTCGGCCAGATGCTGGCCGCCTTGTTGGGTTGGCCACAGGCGACATTCGTCTCGGAGATCGAGTTCCTAGACAACAAGACGCGCGCCGGCTGCACGCGTGAGACTGATGGCGGTCTTGAGGTCATCGCCATCAAGCTGCCCGCAATAATCACTACCGACCTTCGCCTCAACGAACCGCGTTACGTCTCGCTGCCCGGCTTGATGAAAGCGCGCCGCAGACCAATTGAGATCCTAACCTGCGATGAACTGAGAGTGGCGGTGCGGCCTCTTACTACCGTGGTCTCCATAGCGAGTCCGCCTAAACGCGCCGCTGGCACACGCGTCGACTCAGTCGAAGAATTGATCGCGAAGTTGAGGCAGGAGGCGAAGGTGCTTTGATAACGTGGTGAATGCCCGTTAGACAGCACGCCATCAACACATGGTAGAAACCCTCGTACTGATTGAACACGACCGTCAGTGCGTGAAGCGCCCGTCGCTGCACGCGATCACGCTTGCGCGACAACTCGGGGGCAAGTACGCGCTACTAGTCCTCGGCCAAGGATTAAACGAGATCGCGGCGTCTTTGGTTCCTTATCGCGCATCTGCTGTGCTTGTAGCCGACGATCCGATATTAGCGGAACCATTGGCCGACCGTTACGCGGCCGTAATTGAGGAAGCGGCACGAAAGAATGACTCAAGGACCCTCCTCGGTACTTCCTCGACGTTCAGCAAAGACGTACTGCCGCGCGCCGCCGCGCTGCTTGATGTCCCGATGGTCACCGACGTCCTCGCAATTGAAGAAACCAACGGCTCGACTTCGTACCGACGGCCAGTCAACGCCGGCAGCATGGTGGCGACAGTGAAAGTAGAGAGCGACCGCTGTGTGATCACGGCGCGTGCAACTGCGTTCGAGGCTCCTGCGCCAGACGCTGAAACTTCTCCCATCGAGCGATTCGAGTTTGACGTCGCCTTACTTCCGAATGGGATGGAATTCATCTCCCGGGAGCAACGCATATCTGGCCGGCCTGACCTGACCGAAGCCGCCGTCGTGGTTTGCGGTGGTCGGCCGCTGAAAGACAAGGAAACGTTCGAACGACTCGTTGGCGGATTGGCTGATGCCTTGGGTGGCGCAGTCGGTGCCACTCGCGCCGCTGTGGACGCGGGCATGGCGCCTAACGATTACCAAGTAGGACAGACTGGTAAGGTGATTGCGCCGCAGTTATATATTGGCGTCGGCATTTCTGGTGCAATCCAGCATTTGGCAGGTATCAAAGATTCGAGAGTAATCGTCGCGATCAATAAAGACCCAGACGCGCCAATTTTTCAGATAGCCACTTACGGCTTAGTCGGCGACCTGCATCAAATAGTTCCACAATTCATCGATGCGCTCCGCCGAGTCTAGGAGACTGCTTAAAGGGTTCTTCTATGTTGTCATTGAGTGAAGCGAAAGACCTTCGAGCATTTTTCCGCTTTAAGGTTGGCGTGATCATTGGAGAATCTTCGATTCCCTAAAACGTGACAGGCTTTGGACAGCTCGTAAGCCATGAATGACGCTACCCGTGAAGTGTTCGGCAACGTCGCGCCGTGGATGCGTGTTCTGTTCTTCGGCATCATGGCAGTGAGCGTCGGCTGGCCCATTTGGCAGGTCTGGTCGCGAGTGCAACTTTGGCGGAAAGGTCAGAGAGGCGGGGTTGAGCATAACTGGAGGGTGCGAATCCAGCGGCTCATTATTTACGCGCTGGCGCAGAAACGTGTTCATCGCAAGTCCCTAGGTGCTTTGCTCCACTTACTGCTCTTTAGCGGCTTCGTTGTTCTCACGATCGGCACGACCCTGTTGGCAATCGCCTACGACGGCCCATACGACTTTCACCACGGCTGGTACTATCTGATCTATGAGCTGACGATGGACGTCTTCGGCGTCGCATTCATCGTCGGTTGTCTTCTGGCCATGTATCGCCGAGCCTTCAAACGGAAGCGGAGCCTGGGCCACAACAAAAGCGATTGGTGGCTGCTAGGATTACTTTTTTCGCTAGGTGTTACTGGCTTTACGGTCGAAGCGCTCCGTATCCATTATACCCATGTACAACCCTGGCTCGCGCACTGGTCAACCGTCGGCTGGTTGATCGACGCAACGCTATTGCGGGGACTTGACGTTGAGACCGCCCGAATGTTGCATCTCGCGGCTTGGTGGCTACATGCGATCCTAGTCGCGGCTTTCTTTTTCAGTATCCCCGTAACCCGTTTCCTTCACGTGATTACCGGCCCGGCTAACATCGCGGGACGACCCGAACGGCCAATGGGCATGCTCGTTCCCTTGACACTAGAGGAAGTGGAGCGGACAGGACGCACGGGTGTACACACTCTAGCGGATTTTACTCGTCAACAATTGCTCAGCCTTGATGCCTGCATGGAGTGCGGTCGTTGCGAAGATGCATGTCCTGCCACCGCGAGCAACAAGCCTCTTTCACCAAAAGCTGTCGTTATTGATTTACGTGACCTAATGGGGCGCGGCGTCGGCGATGTGCACGCAACGATTCATGATGAAACGCTTTGGGCCTGCACAATGTGCCAGGCATGCGTCCAAGAGTGTCCCGTGCTGATCGGGCATGTGGATTTGATTAGCGACATGCGACGAGACTTGATCGGGGGAGGGAAACTCTCCGGCCCGCCTGCAAAGGCGCTGCAACAAATTAGCAACCAGTCGAACCCCTACGGCCGACCTAACTCCGAACGCCTGGCTTGGGCAGAAGGCCTCAACGTTCCGACGGTCGAAGTGAATCCTGGTTTCGAATATCTGCTCTGGGTCGGCTGCGCTGCGGCCTTCGATCCGCGAGCGCAGAAAGTCGCCCGCGCGACGGCCCAGTTATTAAGTGAAGCCAGAATAAATTTCGCGGTCCTTGGATCGAAGGAAAGTTGTACCGGTGATCCCGCGCGTCGAATTGGCGATGAGTTTCTTTATCAACAGCTGGCACAGACCAACGTTCAGACGCTGATCCGCCACAAAGTCAAGAAGGTCGTGACACCGTGCCCACATTGCTACAACACGCTTAAGAATGAATACCCGCAGTTCGGCGGGCAGTACCAAGTGCAGCATCACTCGCAACTCCTCGCAGAATTGATCGGGGAGGGACGCCTAATCAGTCCCGCCAGCACCGGCGAGCCAGTCACCCTGCATGACCCATGCTACTTGGCTCGCGTCAACGGGGAAGTCGATGCGGCACGCGCGGTGATCGGTGCTGCTACCGACGCACAGTTTCGCGAAATGCCTCGTCATGGAAAAAAAACTTTCTGTTGCGGAGCAGGTGGGGGTCGGATGTGGTTCGATGAACCGCCCGCGCAGCGCGTTTCTTGTTTGCGTGCACAGGAGGCGCTAGCTACGGGCGCACGCACGCTTGCGACAGCCTGTCCGTTTTGTTTGAACATGATGACCGACGGCTTGGCGGGCACTCAGGGAGGCGAAAAAACAAGGGTACTCGACATCGCGGAGTTGTTACTGAGCCGCCGAACTGCGAGTACCACAGAAGGATCGCGTTTTGCCGTCGGAAGGTAGATCCGAGTCTTAGCCGGTCGTAAACGCGCTTGCCAAAACCGTGCCGCGCGCAGATATGATGGCACTCCTTTCGTATGGGCAGCAAACGCGTCATCCTCAAGTTCGGATCCGGCATTCTTACCCGTACCGACCGCACGGAAATGGACCAAGTGCAACTCGCGCGCTTAGTCGAAGCGATTGCAGAACTTAAGGGCCGCGGCCATGCCGTCGTCGTGATGAGCAGTGGGGCCGTTTCATCCGGTCTCAAGCCACTCAGTTTCACAGAACGTCCGGAAGACATCGTCACGCTGCAAGCTTGCGCAGCAGCCGGCCAAACGCACCTCATGCATGGTTATGAGAGCTTCTTGCGCAGCTACGGACTACACGTCGCACAATTGCTGCTCACGCACGAAGACCTTGAAACGAAAGATCGCGCCGAGCGCGTAAAGGCCACGCTAGAGCGATTGGTCGCCTTCGATAACACCGTGCCGGTAATCAACGAAAACAACTCCGTTGCGGTCGAGGAATTGCGCTACGGCGACAACGACAAACTCTCTGCGCGCGTTGCGGTACTCTGGCGGGCGGATTTGCTCATCCTGCTGACCAGCGTGGCCGGCTTGATGCGCCTGAACGATGACGGCGTAGCAGAACTCCTGCCGCTAGTCGAGGACGTCGACGGTGTGCTTCACCTAGCGCAAGAGGAGAAAGGCCCGCACTCCGTCGGCGGCATGCTCAGCAAGCTTCAAGCCGTGCGCGAGGCCGTGCACGGCGGCATCGAGTGCGTCATCGCCTCTGGCAGGCATCCGGAGCAGATAGTCGATCTCGTGGAAGGCCGAGGCGCCGGAACGCGGTTTCCCGCCAGGCGACTTCACAAGGTGCAAAGTGCATCCTCTTGAGGCCCGCATCACATCGGGCATATTGCCCAACATAAGCACACCTTCGATCCGCGATTTTATTCTCGGCATGGGTCGGCGCGCCCGGGCTGCCTCGCGCGAGCTGATCAAACTCCGTACCGCGCACAAAAACGAAATCCTCCATGCGATGGCGCAGCACATTCGCGTGGACCAGGATGCCATTCTCGCCGCAAATTTAGACGATGTGCAGCGCGCGGAGCTTGACGGACTTAACGAGGTGTTACTAGACCGGCTGCGCTTAAGTGGGAAATCACTGGAGAGCATCGGTCCGCCATCGAAGACGTGGCAGCTCTTCCCGATCCGGTGGGCGAAGTACTGGCAAGGTGGACGCGGCCGAACGGCCTCCGTTTGCACAAGGTACGTGTGCCCATTGGCGTCATTGCCATCATTTACGAATCGCGTCCCAACGTCACAAGCGACGCCGCTGCGCTTTGTTTCAAGACCGGCAACGCGACCATCCTGCGCGGCGGCTCTGAGGCTATTGAATCGAATCGCGCAATCGCAGAGAGCCTCCAGCGCGGCGGCGAGCGCGCCGGTCTGCCAGCCTACAGCATCCAGTTCATTGACTTCACCAACCGCGAGAGCGTGGATCACTTGGCAACGATGGACGATTACATTGATCTCATCATTCCTCGGGGCGGCCATGCGCTCATCGAGCGCGTCGTGCGCGCATCGCGCATGCCTGTGCTAAAGCATTACCACGGCATTTGCCATGTTTATGTTCATTGCGCCGCCAACTTCGATATGGCCGCGCAGATCATTGTCAACGGCAAGTGCCAGAAGCCCGGCGTGTGCAACGCCGTCGAAACACTCTTGGTGGATCGCGCGATCGCAAAATCTTTTTACCCAAAGCTTGCCGAACTACTGCACGCTTGTGGCGTCGAGATTCGCGGCGACGCGGACGTCCTATCGCACTGGCCTGGCGCCAGGTCCGCCACTGAGGAAGACTGGCGCACCGAGTATCTCGATTTGATACTCTCGGTCAAAACCGTCGCTGGGCTCGAGGAAGCCATCGCTCATATTAATGGCTATGGCTCGCATCACACAGACGCCATTGTGACTAATGACAAAACTGTGGCTCGAGCATTCCTCCACGAAGTGGACAGCGCCGTCGTGCTCTGGAATGCGAGCACCCGCTTCAATGACGGCGGAGAGTTCGGTTTCGGCGCCGAGATCGGTATCAGTACCGACAAACTTCACGCTCGCGGCCCAATGGCACTCCCCGAACTGTGCAGCTATAAGTATATCGTCACGGGCAGTGGCCAAGTCCGCCGCTGATACGGAACGAGATGGAGAGTAGTTGCGGGTTTCGCCGCTGGAGTAAATCAGCCGTGCTATTTCTCTGGAAGCGCTTCCAGGATTCGTTTAAGTGGCCGAAAATGTCGATATAACTCAAGGACTGATTGCCGTGATCTACTAACCGTGGAAAACCAGACCTGTTAATTGCTTTCTCCTCGAAGCTCGCTCGGCAGGTTTCCCATGTCATGAGTTATAACGTACTGTAAGAAAGCCGTGGCTTCTTTCTTCATTTGCTCAAAGCCCCTCCGTATACTCCTCGTCAGTTAGTAGTTTGGGAGGCCCCGTTTTGAACGTCCGGAATGAGTCGTGTTCTGAACTGCCGCATCATAAGGTCAATCTGCCCTTCCGAAGCTCCCGTACTTTCAAGAGAATAACGAGCAATCGCGTCTAGCAAATCCTCTTCGGTTTTCATAGCTCTAGCCGTAAGCTTGGGGAATACCTCAAGCCGCCAAGCGAAATTCATCGAGCCCCATTTTCCTTTTTGAGCTGCTGGAAAGGCGACGGGTTGTGATTGTAGCGAAAGCCGTAGCATCGGCCGCTCTTGCCCGGAAAAATTGAAGCAGAATCACGATCTTAAATCATTCTCCGGAGAGAAACCGTGCGTGTGCCCGAAGTTGTGACGATTTCTCGCTGCTGACCGCGTCTTAAGCCTATGCCACTCCATCCGAGTAAAACGGCCGCATTTGTGACTTATTTGCTTAGCGTTGAAGGGCGTTACAAATCGGTCGAAATGACAAGTAGCGTTTCTGTAAAACGGCGTTATTACTTATTCCGGTGAAGCGGGAATGCTCGTTCCGGAAATTGTAGCGGCTGGTGGCGGTCTCCTTTTTGCGTTCGATCACGCGACGATCGCAGGCAAACTCGTTCTCACTCTGCTTGCTGTCGCCTCCATTTTCAGTTGGTCAATTATGATCACGAAATTGCGCGTGATCCGGTTCGCCCGAAAACAGAACGCGCGTTTTCTCGCCGCTTTCCGGCAGGATCGACAACCTTTGCGCTTGTTTGAGAAGAACGCGCGCTTTCCCGGGTCGCCGGTATTCAACGTGTATCGCGCCGGCTGCGAGGAAATGACATTTCACTTGCTCGGGTCGCCGGAGGTGGATGACACGTTTCGCGCGCGACTCGAAATCGCCGACAAAATTTCGCCAGCACAAATGGGCGCGGTAAACGCAGCGATGGAACGAGCCGTGGGGGAAACAGCGCTTTCACTCGAATCGCAGATGATCTTGCTCGCGACTGCGGTGAGTGGTTCACCCTTTCTCGGGCTGCTCGGGACGGTCTGGGGCGTGATGGACGCTTTCACCGGCGTGGCCGAAGCCGGCTCGCCAAATCTCGTTTCGATGGCGCCGGGTGTGTCGGGCGCGCTCATTACTACAGTGACCGCGCTCTGCGTCGCAATTCCAGCAATGTTTGGTTACAACTTTCTCGTCACGAGCATTCGCGGGATCATCGTCGAAATGGACAATTTTGCCGCTGAGCTCGCTTCGGAATTCGAGCACAAATACGTCGATCACAGTGCACGTGAATCGGCCTTTCGCAGATGATTGTCCTGTCGAGCGCAGTCGAGACATCTCTTGCTCTTTGAAATGAGACGCTACTCGCAACGCCAGAGCCTCTCGACACTCAGCGAAATCAATGTCACGCCGCTGCTCGATCTGGCGTTCGTGCTGCTCATCATTTTCATGATCACGACGCCATTGCTCGAAAGCAGCATGAACCTGGTGATTCCATCCAGCGGAGCGACAAATCCGTCGATCAAGTCAACGCAAGTGCAAATTGTCTCGATTGACCGCAGTGAGACAATCCGGTTTAACAATCAGGTCGTCGATTCGAAAGCTCTTACGGCGCGACTGACGGAATTGAAACAGACGAATCCAGACGTGGCCGTCGTGATTCGGCCCGATCGCGACTTGCCTGTGCAAAAATTGATTGCGCTGATGGACGCGCTGAAGCAGGCGCAAATTACGAAGGTTGGCATCGCCACAAGGGCCGAGTCGAAATAGATGTCGAAGAACCCGCCCTTGCGTGGCGACGGCGTGGCCAGCCCGCGCTTTTGGCGAAATCTCACGCTAATTGCGCTCGTGCATGTCGCGCTAATCGCAGGATTAATTCGCTGGAGTTTAGCAGCGCGAAGCGCGCCAGATGCGGAGAGCTTGGTTTGGTTGAGTGGTGCGGAGGATCTCGTGACCGAAAGATCAGATAGTAATGCGTCGTCGCCCGCAAAAATTTCGACCGCCTCCGTTGAGTCAGAGCCTTCAAGGCCCGAGAAGGAAGAAAATGAACAGCCACCTTTAACTCAAGCAAAGAGCGAAATCGAATTCCCGAAACCGACGCCAACGGCAACACCTGCTCCAAGGCCTACAGCAAAGCCGAAGGCAACACCGAAGCCGACTCCCAAAAAAACTGTGCTGGCAAAAGCGGCTAAATCATCGCCGCACCCCAAGTCGAGTCCGCCAAAATCAACGGGAGAACAAACCGACGCGAGCAACGAGAAAAAGAAGAGTGCGAAAACTGTTAGCGCGAAGGCTAAGTCACCATCCGATGCCACCGTTAGGAAAACAGGTTCAGCTGGCCAGGGAGGCAGTGCGGGCGGCGGAAGCAATGCGGCGGAGTTTGCCTGGTATGGCGACATGCTGCATGACCGTTTTTACAGCGCATGGATTCAGCCGACGACGAACATCCCTTCCGGCGCCAAGATTTCGACTCTGGTAAAAGTCCGCATTGAGAAGGACGGCCGCGTTTCCAAATTCAAAATCATCAAGGCGTCTCAAAACGTCGTGGTAAATGAATCAGTCGCCGTAGTGGCGAAACAAGTGACCCAGGTTGATCCGCCGCCGACGGGCCTGATTCACGGCGACCACTACGACGTAAAAATCAATTTCGAGTTAAATACCAATCAGGGAACGGGAGACCGGTAGACACGAATTACACGAATTATCACGAATCAACGAATGTGGATAGTATCGGGTTCCGTTCGTGTGAATTCGTGAAATTAGTGTCTAGATAATGCTGTGTAATTATGGTTAGGCCTATGAAAATCGTGCTGGTCAGTCTCATCACTATAATCCTGATGAAAGACGCGTTAGCTCAAACTGCCAACGAAGAGAACAAGGTGCGTGAGGTGGTGGAATCGTTTTACGCCGACTTTAATTCTCATGGCTGGGTGCACGCGGTGAATTATACCACCAAAGACTGGGTCCACATTAACCCACTTGGCGGGTGCACGCGTGGCCGAGACGCCGTGCTCAAAGAATTAGAAGAGGTGCACAGCACCTTTCTAAAAGGCGTCTCTGACACAATTCAGCGAATGGCGGTGAGATTTGTGACCGCCGATGTAGCCATCGTTACCGTTACCAGCCAGATGACCACGTTCATCACTCCCGACGGAACCAGACACGAAAATGAGGAACACATTAGGACATTTGTTCTAGTACGCCGCAACGACCACTGGATGATTACTCAGGACCAGAACACTGCTTTTGTACGCCCTAAGGGCTAAGCAAGGGATGGAGCTTGCCCACCTCAGGCCGGGCTGTTGCGATAACAATGGTCGAATCAAACCGCACAGTTGGTGCTGGAAGGTTTTTGAGGTACCGGGCGTTGAGCCGGTGTTGCCGGAGAAAGATCAGGCAAACTTACTACACTTAGTCCCGGCCTGGAGTTGTAGCCGGGATCGGCGATCCCGGCCACAACCTGTATCCACTCATGCTCTACGGATTATTGAGAACCACTTCTGTGGTCGGTCTGTTCATTTCCACCTGGGCGCTTACCTTCTCGATTTGCGCTGCCTGCTTTTCAGACGCGCATTCACTGCTTCGAGTGCCGCCTCCAATTTCTCGACCTTCCGGTGCTCGTTCAGAAACTCGTTGAGCAACATCGCGTTGACCGCATCATAGTGGACGGTATAGATCTCGCCATTCTTATCGCGCACGACCAGACCAGATTTACAGCTCAGTGTTTTTTTACGAAGATCACGCGGCGGATCGAACCAGAACTGGCGCCCGTACTCAAGTCGCTACGTACTCGTCCAATCACTTACGCGTCAGCGATGGTCTCTCACGATGATGGTGCCGTTGATGGAACCGGAGGTGGCACCGGTAAAGATGTTCAGCATTCGGTCCACGGTGAAGCTGCCTGTAGCGTCAGCGTACCGGCCCGTTCCGCCGACAATGGTTGCCGTATGGACAACGCGAACGTCCCCGTTGGGATCCGGTGCAGCACCCTGTCCCCAATACAACGCGTAAATGCTGTCACCGTTGGTGTCTATCAAGCGAGTGCCCCCCGGGCCCGCGGCGATGGCAACGTCCACGATGCCATCATAAAACAATAACAATTGACCAAGCCGCTCGGTGGTTGCCGTGCCGCTCGCATTGCCAAAAAACCCTAACGATGGATCGGGAAGACTTTGGTAACTTTCACTCGCTTCCATCGTACCATTCAAAGGTATCCGTCCCGCATCCGCTGCGGGGCCGGAGAGCGCCACGCTAAAGAACGTTGCTGCTATTAAGTTGATCGTTTTCATGTGTTTTAGTTTTCTATTGGTTGGTTGTTTTAGGTTTGTAATTTCCTTTC
>JBKOYG010000010.1:0-11912 GCA_046725285.1 Verrucomicrobiota bacterium | reverse complement strand
GTGCCACCTTCGCCAACAGCTGTTCCGTTATTTACGTCCGTGAAAGAAACTGCCCATAAGTTTTGCGTTGTAGCGCTGGACTGAATTGTCCAGCTGCCGCCACCATCTGTCGTTCTTACGATTGTCCCGTGGTAGCCAACGACAGTGGCGGTATTTGCGTCAACAAAGGAAGCACCTTGAAGATCGTTTCCTTGCGGAAGGGGATTTTCCCAGTGCCATTGCGTGCTCGCCACAAGACGAGTCCATCCGACCGGCGAACCTGACAAGCCATGTGGTGCTTTGCTCGAGATAATGGCTGTCGATCTGCTTCCGGCAAGTCTGGTGTGGATCGCGGGTGCCAGTCCGCAACTGGCTGCAAGGATCAGGATGAACGTTCGGATTTTCGGGCTTGTTATTCTCATATGTGTGTAGGGTTAAGTGTTGGGTTGGTGATAACTTGTCGACCATTGTTGCACCGCGGGTGGGCACCCCTGCCTGCCAGAAGAAAAGAAGGCGATTTCTTGTAAGCGTTCATTTTGCTTTCTTCTCATGAGTGCCCATCAATCCCTCGGCTCTTGTCTGCGGAACCTAATTGTTCCCTCCATTGGTTGTTCTCAGGATCATGCCAAAGTCACCTCCGGCCGTCCCGTTATTCGCATCGGTAACGGAAACTTCTAGAAGCGTGTTTGTCGTTCCGCTTGTCTGGTTAACCCACGTGTTTCCGCCATTCGTCGTTTGCAAGATGGTTCCATCGTCACCAACAGGCTGCCACTGCTAACCGCCGCCAAACCTCACCGTGACTTCATTAGAGCAGTTTTGAGTGCCTGTTTCGCAGACCCTATAGGTGTACGTGCCCCTGCCACGCGCCCCGATGTTATCGGTGTGGAAACCGGGGATGTTCGGCACAGTGGCAATCAGCGCGCCGTTGCGATAGACGTCGATGTTGTTCGAGGTGGCCCCGCTCCAGGAGAGGTCCACCCTCTGCTGCCCGTGCACCTTGTAGCCGCGCGCACTGAGCGTGATCTGCCCGGTGTCGCGGTAGGCGTAGGCGTTGGCGTCGCAGTAGGTGTCGCTGTGGGGGTAGGCGTCGGTGTTGGTGTAGCGGTCGGTGTTGGAGTCGGCGATGGTTCACCGCCAGTTGTCGTGCGAAGGATAACGCCGCCATCGCCGATGGTGATGCCCGTTAGTGCGTCGCTGGCAAACGCGACATCATGAAGATTTGTAGAGCTTCCGCTTGTTTGATCGGTCCAGGTAACGCCCATATCTGTGGTGTGCAGGATTCTGCCGCCCGAGCCAACGGCAAACCCGCTGGCTGCCGTTGGGAAAGCAACGCCTTCTATCGCTTGATCATAAAGTGCCGTTGACCAATTCAGTCCGCCATCTGTTGTCCTCGCGAGAGCGCCGCGCCCGTCGAAGATGGCTCCTGAAGTGATGCCGGTGCTTTGGTCGAAGAAGAACACATCATTACAGCCGCCTTCGTTACCGTCGAAATAGAAGGGCTGAAAGTTCCAACTCACTCCTCCGTCGGTCGTATTGCCAAGTAACCCTTGAAAAATAGAATTTTGTCCCGCAACGAACCCAACCGTTGAGTTCAACATCTGAGCGCCCGGGAATCCGCCGCCAAAGAATCCACTCTGCCCGATCTGCCACGATGCGCCTGAGTTCGTTGAGAAAAGAATAGTTTGCGAGTCGCCGCCACAGATTCGTTTACTCCGCTGAACGAGACTGATCTAAGAGCATCTCCAACACCGCTGGCGACTGGATCCCAAACCGCTCCGCCGTCTGTTGTACGAAGAATCAATCCTTGCTCGCCAACAGCGACTCCTGCGTTAGCATCAAAAAAATAAATGCCATGCAATGTTATGGTTGTTCCTGACGTGAGGGGCGTCCAGGTTGCTCCGGCATCAGTACTCTTTAGAATTGTGCCCGTATCTCCCACGACGAAACCCGTTCCCGAATCAAGCAGATGAGCACCATTCAAGTTGCTCGTCGTACCAGAACTAACCAGGGCCCATTGCCCGAAGACGCTTAAGTTCGAGAAGAAAACGAGGAAGAATGCAAGATGAATTGGTCTAAGACGAAACATAAATTCCCTCCAGACGGTTAGTGAGTGAGCCCCTCAACCCTCAGGCGAGCAGCCGCCGCCTTATTGCTAGCGATAAGATCGACGGCGTCAACCAGCCTCCTGCCGATTTGAATCAATCGGTTGCGGATTTTCACCATTGAGGATCGAGTGGCGAGGTCGTTGCGAATGAGTGAGATGGAAGTCAGCTCTTCCGTTTGCGTCCGAGTTCTTCCAGCAACTCGATCTGGATCTGCTGAATCTCAAACAATCGGTTGTATTGGCGGCGTAGCAGATGATCGATTTTTTCGTGCAAATGGCGGATCTCAAGCTCGGCTTTCAAATTGACTTTGTAATCGTTCTCGGACCGTAAACGATCGCGCGCCTCCTGCCGGTTTTGGCTCATCATGATGATCGGCGCCTGCACAGCAGCCAGGCAGGAGAGAATCAGATTGAGGAGGATGAATGGATAGGGATCGAATGCACGCGTCACCAGGATAACGCCGTTGATGGTGATCCAGATGAGGAGCACCGCGCCAAACGCGATTAGAAATTTCCAACTTCCGCCGAACTCGGCGATGCGGTCGGAGAGTCGCTCGCCGAAGGTGAGCTTTTTCTCGAATTGTTTGCTGATGTCGCTGGAGAGAATCTCATGCTGTTCCAGGCTTTCGATGACCTCGTGATCGAGCGCGGAAAGCTCGCCGATCTCCTCCTGCAAAACTTCTTTTACGTACTCCTTTCGGAATTCGCCCAGGTCATCGAAGCAGACGAACCCCTTATTGTCCAAACCGGGTTTTTCCTTCTTGATGAACTCGAGAAGCGACGGCCGGATCAGTTCCGCCACCATTCCATTGTGCGGCGATTTATGTTTTTTGCAGATCTGGCAGATCTGCGGCGCGGCTGCAGCTTGGCTCATCGAGATTCCGCTCCTGAATTAAGCTGCTCTGTGTCACTTGTCGATGCCGGCTTGAATCGACGATTCGCAAGGACCGCAGTAAAACTCGCCTCTCCCTTTGCCAAAGGGAGAGGATTAAGATGAGGGTTTCGACGAGGACCGCCCTGCAGCACAAACGAGATCGCCTGCAAGAGGCTGTCGAGTTCCTGGCAAACCTGATGATTCCAAAACCGCAGCACAATGATCCATTTGCGAGCTAAAAATTCCGACCGTGTTCGATCGCGAATTTGTCCGAGACGATAGTTGGGGCCGCCACCGGCCAATTCGATCGCCAGCTTTGCGGTCGGACAATAGAAATCCAGAATTTAGCAGTCCAGCAGATGCTGACGGCGAAATTTGTATCCTGCAAAATTTCGGTTCCGCAAACGGCGCCACAGCGCACCGAATCCCTTTGGCGCCAGTTGCGCGAATAAACCCTCACCTCCCCCTCTCCCTTGGGAAGGGAGGGGCGAACCACGCGCACCTGCTGGCTTATGATTGGCTGACACTGTATTTGAATCTGTAGCAGATGATCCGGCCTTGAATGAGATCGCAAACCTCACACGTTATCGCATGGAAGAAGCGGAAGTTCCTCTCGAGCATTTGCATGAACAAATAAAGGAGACGGCAGAACATAGCGGCGCTACTTGGATTTCCTGGGTAGCGCTGAGCACAGCTATCCTTGCGGTGCTGGCTGCGATTGCGGGACTGCTCTCCGGGCAGTACGCAAACGAGGCGATGATGAACCAAATTGAGGCGTCCGATCAATGGAACTATTACCAGGCTAAGAGCATCAAGGCTTCAGTACTTGACGCAAAAATGTCGCTCGCCGGCGCGGCTAACGAATTGGACCAATCAAAGCACGATCGTTACGAGAAAGAGCAGGACGAGATTAAATCGGAAGCCGAGCGCAAGGAAGCCGCTGCGAAATCAAACTTTCACAAGCACGAAGTGTTCGCGCGTGGCGTAACCATGTTCCAAATCGCGATCGCTATCGCGGCGATTTCAGCGCTTACAAAGAAACGTCACTTCTGGGTTGTGAGTTTGCTTTTCGGACTTGTCGGCTGCGTATTCCTCATCCTCGCCGCGATCGCGAGGTAGGGCGATTGACCTCAATCGTCCGGGAGATTTTCGGGAACGTTGCTCGGTGATTTCCGTATAACAAGAGGGAGCGATTTTCGTAGGAACCGCAAATTTACGATTGCAGCGGCCGAGATGGATTTGTTGAAACTTGCATAACCCGTGAACAATGGCGCGACAGCTCGCGCGGGCACGGAGCCACGCAGGGTTGTTGTGGCGGGAGCTAGTTGCATCAGCGAAGCAGGGATGGCCACGATCCTCGAGTGCACGAAGCGATATCAGTCGTGCTGCCGCGCGACTGGTTTCTATCTTGCGGTAGGAATAACCGGCAAATTGCCGCAGCCATGCGAGGGCATCCGATGAGTTGGATCACGATTGTCTGGTCCATGAATGCAGCCGCGTGTTTAACGCTCGCGGCGATCTATCTGCTGGTCTGGAGCAAGCAGCGCGAAGGCTGGGCGTACCTCGTGTTGTCGTGCAACGTTGTGGCAGGAGCGGCGCTCACCGCATTCGAGCTGGCGTTATTGCGCGCGCAAACTACCGAACAGTACGGCGTGATCCTACGCTGGGCGCAGCTTCCCGTATGGGTGCTGGTTGTATCCTTGGTGGTTTTCGTGCGGCTTTATCTACATGCCGGGCGACCATGGCTCGCGTGGAGTGTTTGCGTTGCCCGCACACTGGCGCTGATCCTGAATTTTATCTTCGTACCAAATCTCAGTTACCGGCATATCACGAATCTGAAGCAGGTTTCATGGTTCGGCGGAGAGACGGTGTCGCTTCCAGTAGGCGTAACGAATCCCTGGATTTTAGTCGCCCAACTGAGTCTGCTCCTGCTCGTCATCTTCTTTGTGGATGCCACAATCACCGCCTGGCGACGGGGGGATCGGCAGCGCGCGCTGGTCGTTGGTGGCTCACTGATTTTCTTCAGTGCCATTGCTATTGGGCAGGTGGTGTTGGTGGTCTGGGGCTTTATTCAATCGCCATTTCTCGCGTGCTTCTCTTATCTCGGCTTGGTCGCAGCCATGGGCTATCAGATGAGCAACGACATGTTACACAGGGCGCAGCTGACGCGGCAGTTACAGGAGAGCGAAGCTACCCTGCGCGAGAGCAAAGAGCGTATAGATCTAGCCACCAAGTCAGCGGGACTTATCGTGTGGACCTGGGACGTTGCGCGTGATGAAGTCTGGCTTTCTGAAAAAGATCGGGCTCTTCTTGGCTTTTCTCCGTCGGAGAAGATCACCGCAGAACGTGTCCGAAGTGTTGTCCATCCGGAAGATCGTCAATTCCTGCGCCAGCTTGTGGAGCATTCATTGGCAACGGCCGAGGAAGTCGAGGGTGAATACCGACTAGTGCTAGCTGATGGCAGTGTTCGCTGGATGGCGAGACGTGGCTGCGTTGAGTTCGACCGCAACGGTCAGCCGACTTGGGAGCGCGGCGTTTTAATGGACATCACCGAGCGCAAGCAAGCCCAAGAGCAATTCCGCCTGGTGGTCGAGGCCGCACCTAGCGCCATGATAATGGTTAATGCGAAAGGCTGTATCACCTTGGTTAACACGCAGACAGAGGCAGTGTTCGGTTACGCTCGCGATGAGCTTATCGGCCATCCAGTTGAGATGCTCGTTCCAGAGCGATTCAGGTCTCATCACACGGGCTATCGGCACGGTTATTTTGGGGATGCTCAGGCTCGGCCGATGGGCGCCGGGCGGGAACTCTTCGGGCGGCGCAAAGACGGCAGCGAGGTTCCGGTCGAAATCGGTCTTAACCCAATTCACACCTCTGAAGGATTGTTCGTGTTGGCCTCTATTATTGATATCACGGAGCGGAAGCGGGCAGAACTGGAGGCGGCACGTCAGCGCAACGAGATGGCGCATCTCTCGCGCGTGACGATGCTTGGTGAACTTTCTGGGTCGATTGCGCACGAGCTTAACCAGCCGCTCAGCGCCATTCTCAGTAACGCGCAGGCTGCGCAGCGAGTCCTCGCAAATGGCGCGGACCTCACCGAGCTGCGCGAAATCCTTGATGAGATCGTAAGCGAAGACAAGCGCGCTGACGAAGTCATCCGCCGCTTGCGGTTGTGGCTGAGAAAGGGCGAGGTGCAGCAGCATTCGCTCTGCGTCAACGAAGTGGTGCAGGATGTCTTAAAGCTGATGCGTAGCGATCTCATCAACCAAAAGGTCACTGTGGATACTGAGCTCGCCCGGAATTTGCCCTGCGTTACTGGCGACCCGGTGCAGCTTCAGCAGGTGTTACTCAACCTGGTAGTGAATGCTTGTGACGCGATGACTGGTTGCAACACCCCGGAGCGCCGGCTGGTTATTCGTACCGGGCTCGAGAATGGCAGCAGCGCAGTGATTGTATCCATCACCGACCGGGGGAGCAGCATTCCCGAAGAAAAGATGGAACAAATCTTCGAGGCTTTCTTTACCACGAAAGAGAAGGGAATGGGCTTGGGCCTTTCGGTCTGCTGTACCATCATCTCCGCGCATCAGGGAAAACTCTGGGCCACAAACAACCCCGATCGCGGCGCGACGTTCCACTTCAGCCTTCCCATAGGTGCGCCCACACAAGGAGATTGTGATAAGTAACAACGGGCTAGGTTCATGAGTGCTTGTTCCACTCCCACAGTATTTGTTGTGGACGATTACGCCCCGGTACGGAGGTCAATTTCGCGTCTGTTGCATGCGGCTGGTTTCGTTGTGGCCGCGTTTGCGTCGGCAGAGGAATTCCTGGCGCAATACGATCCCTGCGTACGGGGCTGTCTCGTGCTTGATATTGCTATGCCGACCCTCAATGGTTTCGAACTCCAACAGATCCTTGTTAAAACAGGAAGTCTCCTGCCAATTATTTTCTTAACCGGTGAGGGTGATATTCCCAAGTGCGCACAGGCGATGAAACGCGGCGCGAGTGATTTCCTCACCAAGCCTGTGAACGATGAAGACCTCCTTGTGGCCGTTCGTGTGGCGCTTAAGAAAGACCACGCACTTCGACAGGAACAGACAGAGCTTTCCGAAATCCGCGCGCGCCTTGCCACCCTGACACCGCGTGAGCGCGAAGTGCTCGAATATGTTGTCGCTGGCAAACTGAACAAACAAATTGCCGGCGACCTCGGCACTGTTGAGCAGACGATCAAAGTCCATCGTGCCCGCGTGATGGAGAAAATGAAAGTTCAGTCCCTAGCCGAACTCGTCCGATTGATGGAACGTTGTCGAATGAACGGAAGCGTTCACTGATCGGCGCGCATTATCGGAGCGCAGGCCTAGCTTTTTAATTCTCGTCTTCGATCTGGTGGCCTCCCATAGCCGCCGGTTCAGCGGTCTTTGGCTGACCGCTGCGAGCTAAACGTTCCGCTCTAAATCGCTCAGCTCTCAACCATCAACCCTCAACGATACATCTGCCCTCCGTTAGCTTCGTTGTCAGCGTCCCCGTATTATACCAAAGTTTAATATACCAAGGTCTAATAGACGGAACGGCCCGCGCATCCCTACTCTTGCCGTCCTGATGCCGGACTACTCTCGGGATTTCTCCAATCCGTCGAGAGATTTCTGCAATCCTCGGCCGGCAAAGCTCTGGGGAAGAATGATGAAAGGAAATGACACATGAAGGCAATCACGAAATTTATTTACCTCGCGTCTGCCAAGGACCGCCGCTGCCCGATAGCACTGATCTGGCCGCACCGACTCGAATTGGTCCCGCTTCCAGAGCCATCGCTTCACTGGCGCAGACGCCGGCTGCCGACTCGTCGCACGGCCCAGCACACTAGCGGGCTTCGGAGCACGGCCGACCACGACGACTTGGTTACAATTTCGACCACCAATTTCAGATGAAAGGAAAAAACAGATGAAAGCCAAAAGCAAAATCAGCGGTTTTACGCTGATTAAGCTTGCCTAACGAATCACTATCTGTGCACCATCAAACACACTTTGGCAGCAAACTGCGAGCACTCACCGGTGCGGAGAGGCGGTTATTGGAACGCCGTGCTGATTCATCTTACACCGCGCCAGAGTAAGTCCCCGTGAATCCTAGCCCCTCGCAGTTTGCTGCCCTGTTTCTTCGCCACAAAATGCCGCTGGATTTTTCCAGATATTTTTCAATAAATAATTTACATGAGCTTCTAATCAACCCACCAAAAATAATTATGAAATCATTCATCACTATTGTCGCCATCACATTGTTTGCCTTCATGCCTGTGACATTTGTTCAGGCTCAAGGCACACCAAAGCCCGATCAGAAAATCGCCGGGGCCGGCAAACGCACTGACGTTTATCATGTCCATTTCACCAAGGCCGCTATCGGCAAAGCGGTCCAGTTAGGCGATTGGCTGAAGACGCCAAATCCCAATAATCCAATGCCAGAACACTTCATTGTCCTTCGACACCAAGACGGCGACGCCTGGGATTATGTTGTGATCACGCATCTGGGTCCAAAAGCGACGGTTGAAGCCGCTGGCACCTCGGTGCCTCCAGACAAACGTGACCTGAGCGCGTGGCACACCGATACTTTTGTGAACGGTCCGTCCTGGGAGGAGTTCACTAAGGCAATGGGAATTGAGAGCGACTCAGCATCGAAGACTTCGGGCTCGGTTTACTCTGTCTCTTACTATCGCCCTGCTCCCGGTCATCGGGAGCAACTAGAAAAGATGCTCAGCGAAACTCCGAGCGGGCCAAATGACACAAGTACGGGCAACGTGTTGATGCAGCACCTGGAAGGCGGTCCCTGGACTTTCCTGACCATCGCTCGGTACAATTCGTGGGAAGACTTTGCCACCGGTGAAAAAAATAGTGTGGCGCAGACCACCAAGAAGGATAGTCCCTGGTTCCGTTTGCGTGACCACACCGATTTTCATACGGACACGCTCACCGACCGTATTGCGCCGTAGGCGCTGCCAGTCGCAAATCGTCAGCACGAGATTCAGGCTCTGCATCCCAGCACCGGGACGCTCCTTACCTCGGAGCTGTACAGGTCCCTTTTTCCAAAACCTCGGACTAGATCGTCTGTTATCCCAATCACTTGGTCGCCAAGTGGCGGCGCTGGCTTGACTGGAAAAAGCGGTCGCAAAACCGCGAATGCTTGCGATAAAAGCGCAAAAGAGACCAGTATCGACACTGCTGCACACTTCACGTTCGTCGCGACGAATACTTCACACAAGGTCTAGCATCTGTGTGCAATCCCGCTGCCAAGCTTCGCGGTGAGATGTTACCGCCGACTCGTTCGTGTGCTTATGTTCAGAGTCAGCTTTTAGCTTGTTGGTTATGTCGCCAACCAACCGAAGCCCGCTTCGTGTTGGCAGAATTACCATTGTCTGGGCTGGGATCATGTTCATGCTGACTAATACGGAACGGCAGGGTGAAGGTTCCAAACATTTTGCAGGCTTAGTATCCGGGCACGAGTGAGGCGTAGCCAGATGCCGTTCCAATGCCTCTGCGAAAATGCTCGCGTTTTCACAGTCGGCGGCGAGGCGGCGCGAAGGCTTCAATCGACGCTAGCTCTCCGCTCAACCGTCACTTCAGGACAGTCGCCGGCTTGCTCGCACGTCGGTGATTTGCCTCGGGTTGTTTTCGTCCTCGCCCTGTTCTGATTCGCGGGTGGGCAGCACGCCATTCCCGCTGTTTGCGCGTGTAATACGCACGCCAGTATTCGGCGGTGCGTATTCGGGGCCGGCCACGCTTCTTAATCTTAGCCATAAGATCGAAATAACCAACCGCGTAGCACATTCTTCTCCGGAAATTGCGAAGCGAAGTTCCCGAAAATCTTCCAAAAACGAATGAAGCGGTGGATATACGCAAGGTAGAGGTGGTTCACCCGCCCTCGGGGGCTACGGCGGGCAGGCCCGAACCGCCTGAAGGCGATTAAGGTCAATCGCCCCTACCTGTACTATCGCGGCGACAAGCCGCGCTCGCCTAACCAGGGGAAGTGGTGTCGCGTCCAGCGCCTGCGGGATTTAAGTCCGAACGGTTCGATGGCTTTGCTGCGAATATGCGCGATGGCTTCATCCACTGAATCGGTCGCGTAGATCAGGCTTAGATCCGTGGTAGCGATCATTCCTCGCTGCGCCATTGTTTCGATGAAATGGAGCAGTTCCTTCCAATAATCAGTTCCCATGATCACAATCGGGAAATTCTTGATCTTCCCGGTTTGAATCAGGGTGAGCGCTTCGAACAACTCGTCGAGTGTGCCTGCGCCACCTGGCATAACGACGAACGCGTAGGAGTACTTAACCAGCAGCGTCTTGCGGGCGAAGAAATAATGCATCCGCACGCAGCCATCGAGATAAGCGTTTGTTGGTTGCTCGGAAGGTAGCTCAATCGTGCATCCGACCGAGCGGCCACCGGCTTCTTTGGCGCCGCGGTTTGCCGCTTCCATGATACCCGGACCGCCGCCAGTAATGACAGTGAACCCGAGACGCGCAATGGCAGCGCCCATTTTTCGCGCCAGCTCGTAATGGGGATCGCCAGGTTTGATTCTGGCCGAGCCGAAGACGGTCACGGATGGACCGACAAAGTGAAGAGTGCGAAATCCGCGCAGGAAATCGCGCATCACTCGCAAGAGAGTGAAAAATTCGGCTAAACGCGAACGCGGGCCCTCCAGGAAAATTTCATCCTCAGGTTCCGAAGGACTCGCTGGTGCCGAACTCGCCTGGGCGAGCGGTTCGATGACGGAATCGTCCTTCGTCGGCACAACCCTCACCTCATTCCTCTCCCTCACCGAGGTAGAGGCGGAACACGCTACCATGAATTGTCATTGCCAGTGGGTTTACGGGTCGCGACGCCTACAGGCAAGCCCTGATTACCCTCGACGCCGGCTGACTAAATCTAAACACTAGCGCTTTGGGATGTCGTACGATCGCGATCGGAAACAACATCACTCGCCATTCGACGAGCTTTTTTCAGCCAACGCCGCGCCCATGCGTATTCGGTGGCAAGAATAGCCAGGCCGATCGGAATGACGATGAACGCTGGGCCCGGCAAAACCAGGAGTGCAATGCCGATCAGTAGGAGGGTTGCTCCGATCACGGAGACGATCATGCGTCGGACAACCTTGATATTCTCAATGTTGCAAATTCGGGAGAAAGGTTTCATTCAACATGCGGAGTGGTTGAGTGCTTTATCGCAGCCTGTAAACGGTCAAGAAAAGGCACCTGTGTCGGCTTGATTTTGCGTCTGGCAGCTTCTTCAGAAAAAAAGCGCGCCTGATCAATCTCCGGAAACATCCTGCGCTTGCCGGAACGCGGCGGCCATTCCATTTCGAACAAGTTTGATTTCGGCTCGAATGATTCTGGCAAATCGCCTTCGAATGCCCAGGCATGCACAAATTTGCCCCCTTTTTGTCTAATCCACCCAAGCGCAATCCAGTCCAGAACACCTTCCGGGCGGAAACCGACCTCTTCCTCAAATTCAATCTGAGCGCGTGTCAGCAGATCTTCTCCCGAAGCCGCCTCGCCCTTTGGGATCGTCCATATGCCGTCGTCCTTGCGAGCGAAAAATGGTCCGCCGGGATGCGCGAGCAGAACTTCGAGTTGGTTGTTCCTGCGCCGGAACATGAGCAAGCCGGCGCTGGTACGACTTCGTGGAGGCTTTGGGTTTTCCAACACGTCATCACCTTACGCTGGGAGCGTGCTCAGCGCATTTTGTCTGAAGCCGCGCTCTTATCTTTTTTGTTACCCCAAACATGAAAAGTGTACGTAAACACAATATAACCCAATACGCGGCTCAGATCGTCGTTGCTGAAATAGAGCGCTGGATTGAACTGGAAATCGCGCGTGACGTTGCAGGTGAAACCGATCGTCGATGAGTTCTCGGAACCGCTCTGCCAATCGACCTGCACCCGCCACGTTTCGTTGAAGTCGTAGGCATAGCCGAG
>JBKOYG010000087.1:0-20516 GCA_046725285.1 Verrucomicrobiota bacterium | reverse complement strand
CGGGCAAAGGTGGACGATCCGTTTAAGACCAAACTGGTCCATACGATCCGCGGCATGGGTTATGTTCTCAAAGCGCCCTGAACCGCGCTCCATTGCCTCCCAGCTCATCCTGCTTTTTACGCTGGCTGCGGCCCTCCTGCTCGCCTGCGGACTCGGCGTCTTTTACTGGATCGTTGTCCGGCACGCATTCGCGGAAGATAATGCTGTGCTGGCGGACAAAGTGAACGCGTTGCAAACGAGTTTTGAACAACGCGGCGGGTTGGATGCGGTCGCTGCGGAGATCAACACAGCGGGTACTCGGCAGCGGGCTCCATTTCTGGTGCGTGTGCTCGACCCGGCGGGGGCGACCATCGGGCAGACAAACGGGATGGAAACGCTGTTGCCGGTAAATATTTTTCCACCGGCTGCTTCACGCGAAATTGCAGTGCTGACCGAACATCGAGTTGCTGGGAAATTGTTTGCACTGACGACAAGACACGCCCTTGCAGACGGGGGGCTGTTTACGATCCAAGTGGCGCAAGATCGGTCGAGCGACGAGCAGGTCGAGAGAAGGTTTGGTATTTTGGTTCTGATCGTTCTTTCAGGAAGCATTCTCGCCTCTATCCTGATTGCGATCCCGGTCACCAGACGCGGTCTGCGTCCGTTGGAAGAAATCAAGCGTTCACTAGAGCGAATTGGACCCACGCACCTGGACGAGCGCGTCACGTCCGCCAACTGGCCGCGCGAGCTTCAGCCGCTGGCCATGGCTTTCGATGAAATGCTTAAGCGACTCGATGATTCCTTTACGCGGCTCTCTCAATTCTCGGCCGACCTCGCGCATGAACTGCGGACGCCCATCGCCAACATGCTGGGTGAAGCGCAGGTCGCTCTGTCGCGCGATCGCAGTCCTGCTGAGTACCGCGAAACCATCGAATCCACGATCGGCGAATGCGAACGACTCTCCGGAATCGTAGATAACTTGCTTTTCGTCGCGCGAGCGGATGCAGCACGTGAACCGGTCGAGCGAAAGCGATTCGACGCGCGCGCAGCAGTGGAGAGAATTGCCGCGTTTTATCAAACGATCGCAGAAGATCATCATGTCGCGATCAGTTGCAAAGGCGAAGGACAAATTTCTGCCGACCTCGCCTTGTTCGAGCGCGCCGTGGGCAATCTGGTGGATAATGCGCTGCGTTTTACGCCTCAGAACGGTTCAATTCAAATCGCGCTTGCCGAACATCCGACGGATTTCGAGGTCGCAGTCAGGGACAATGGCTCTGGAATAGCGCCCGAACATTTGCCGCGTGTGTTCGATCGATTTTACCGCGCAGAATCATCCCGCGGGTCTGATGGAGCGGGCCTGGGGTTGGCTTTGGTAAAGTCGATTGTCGATCTTCACGGCGGCACGGCAAGAATCGAAAGCGAGATCGGGCGCGGCACCACTGTCACGCTTATTTTCCCGAAGACGTTGTAGCCGACGGCGTCGACGTCGGCTGCTCGGTGCCTGCCGCGGTCAGCGCCCGCGCCACCACTTGAAAATTCGTCTTGCCAATCATTACAACTCTGTAATCATGCGCAGAACTTATGACAAAAACGTCACTTTTCTGCGGAATTCCCCGGCGATGGTTGGTCCAGTTGATCGCATGTATATGTTTGATATTTCCCATCGTTACTCATTCGGGCTCCGCGCAAGAAGTAACATTAACGGAGCAGCCGGAAATTGTCGTTACGGGGGAGGAAGTGCCGAGCGCTTACGGCGCGCCTCCGGGACTCTCGCGCAGCCGTTTTTCCAACACAGTAAATGCCTATGTGTTACCACCATGGTCATTTTTCTTCGGCGAACTTTTTGAAGGTCAGGGTTTCCGTCACGGACCT
Source organism: Verrucomicrobiota bacterium (assembly GCA_046725285.1). Taxonomy (GTDB): domain Bacteria; phylum Verrucomicrobiota; class Verrucomicrobiia; order Chthoniobacterales; family UBA10450; genus Udaeobacter. The sequence goes on along the minus strand of JBKOYG010000087.1, from coordinate 18,665 downwards.
CCCGATTATCTTTTCACTCAAGAGGTAGAAATGGGTCTGCCCTATCGTTTTAACGTAGCGGCGGAGGCGCAGTTCGAACGATTCAATGGCGGGGGCGGTGCGCAGACAGTAAGTCTGGAAGCACGATGGGCTCTTGCTGATTGGAACAAAATTCCGCTCAATCCAACACTGTTCGCCGAATACAAATTCGGTGTCGGCACCATTCGACACGAAGAAGTTCCACCCCCGGCAGCGGAAGGAGAAGAAGAGGAGGAAGAGGGCGGCCCACCCAAGGTTCCCGACGCTTACGAAGTTCGTTTGCTCCTCGCCCAGGATTTCTTCGAGCGCGTCGAGTGGGCCATGAACTGGTTCTTCGAAAAAGAGAACACCGGCGACCGTGGGCGCGAGTGGGGATTCTCTCAGGCTGCGATGGTGCCAGTTCTCTTGCCTAACGAACGCCTGAAAGTCGGGATAGAAATGGAATTTAAGAATGTCACGACGAAAGACACACGCGGCGACGCCGTGAACAGTTTCGTCCTGGGTCCAACCGTTGCGTGGAAGCCGACATCAAGCACGCGCCTCGACATTTCTCCGTTGTTCGGTTGCACCCACGACTCACCAGTGGCCGACGTGTTTGTTGCCTTTTCCTGGCTTTTTGGTGGCGAACGCGCCGAAGCCGAGGCACCAGTGTCCACACGATTCCGTTATTTCAGCAAGGTTTCGCGCGCTGATAAAGATGCTGATAAAGAAATGAAGCAGGTCGCGCCGCCATGCCCCGAATGGTACGGCGATCGCGAATGGAATGTGAATCTCTGGGGCACATATGCGTTCACTAACACCGAGTTCGCGCCCAATCCTTCGTTGGTGGACATTGTGCAAAGCACCAGTGAAGGCAACCCCGTGCTTGGCACTTATGATCATTACATTGGCGGTGATCACGCGTGGGGTGGCGGCGGCGACGTTAAGTATTTTTTCTGTCGTTACGTTGGTTTGGGCGTTGAAGGATTTGCTCTGGACGCAAGCAAGCCTGGTTTCGATATCTTCGAGGATCCCACGATTCCGATTTTTGTTCACCGAAGAATTAATCACGATCACACCATCGGCTCTGTTTTAGGAACGCTGACGTTGCGTTACCCAATTCCTTGCACACGTTTTTCGCCCTACGCATGGGCTGGTGTTGGTGCGATTTTCGGCGGCGGCGAAAGAGACGTCCTTCACACCCAAGGACCGCCGGACGCATTTGCTGTCCATGCAGAGACGGATCACTTCGGTGCCGAAACCAAACTGCTCGGCCAATTCGGAGCGGGTCTCGAGTTTCGAATCGCGCGGCATATCGGTTGGACTAACGACTTGAGTTTCGGCGTGATCGATGGTCCAAAAAATAATTTCGGAATGGTCCGCAGCGGTCTCAACTTCGCGTTCTAGCCGACGATGACTGCGAAAGGCGTGCTGGCCCGACGCTTCCAAAAACATTTTCAGGGCTGACAACCTCGAAAGCGTTCGGGGTTGCTGAAGTGGAGAAGCCGCAGCCCGGTGGAGCGGGCTGCGGCTAGCACTTCCTCATTTGAGGCTATTGTGTCAAGCGCGCGCTTCATTCACACGACGTCTTGCGCAAATGCCGACAACTCCTCGGGGACATTTCTTGACCTCATTTCATCGCATCGATAGTTTGATTTCGGAAAGGAGATTGTCGGTGAAAACCGAGGTGTCGATCGAATACTGCGTCGTTTGAAACTACACGCCGAAGGCCGTCAGTTTGGCGACCAAAATTCTTGAACTCGGCGAGCGCATCAAGTCGCTGACGTTAATTCCCTCGAGCGGCGGCGCTTTCGAGATTCGCGCCAATGGCAAATTACTCCATTCCAAACTCGACACCGGCGATTGGCCGGACTTCCACGCCATTGTCGCGGCGATTAAGAAAGCAAAATAGCACGTCCGCTTGTTTTTCCGGAGCCAGCATCCTGGCCCATGCAATTGCGCCTTGGGCGTTTTTCTTTTGGAGAGTGAAGGGTGCCTGGTGGTCCTCGCGGTCTTCAAAACCGTTGTCGGTTCCGCATACCCGGGACCGAGGTAGGTTCGATTCCTATCCTCTCCGCAATATTTTCGCTCTAGCGCGGCTGTGTCAGCCGCGCCAAGCAGGCGACACGCCTGCCTTTACAGAGCCGGTGGAAAGAAGGTGAACGCTTATGTCGCGCGAGCAAGTCCGAAGACTCACTTCGCTTTCATCCTGTGCTGGGTGAGCTTCTAAATTGAGCCAACAGGCCCTGCGACAAGTTTTGCCGCAGCTTCCGCTTTCCCTGGATCGAAAAGTCATCGTGAACTCGACGACGTTCGACGATGCCGGTGTTTATCGCCTGGATCGCCATCGGGCGCTGGTGCAAACCGTCGATTTTTTCACACCCATTGTGGACGATCCATTCTCGTACGGACAAATCGCAGCAGCCAACTCTCTGTCGGATATTTTTGCGATGGGTGGCCGGCCGTTGACCGCGCTCAATATTGTTGGTTTCCCAGCGGACTTGGTTCGGCCAAGAGTGATCGCTGCGATTTTGCGCGGCGGTCTCGCCAAAGCTGCCGAGGTGGGTTGCGCCATCATCGGCGGCCATTCCATTCGCAATCCCGAGCCAATTTACGGACTAGCTGTCACCGGAGTGATCGATGTTCGCCGTCTGACAGCAAACGCAAATGCGCGCCCTGGCGATCTGCTCGTGTTAACCAAGCCGCTGGGTACTGGCATCGCCACGACTGCGATCAAGCGCGGCGTTGCATCGCGCACGCTTCAGAAAAAGGTCATCGCGCTGATGTCGAAAGTGAACACCGTAGGCGCTGAGCTCGCAGAGTTGCGCCTGGTACGTGCAGCGACCGATGTAACGGGCTACGGATTAATGGGTCATTTGATTTCGCTCTGTCGCGCCAGTGGCGTTTCTGCGGAGATTAATTCCGGCGCAGTGCCCATGATTAGCAATGAGATCGCCGATTTAATCGAACAAGGTTACATCCCCGGTGGCAGCCGCGAGAATCTCATTGCCACAACTGTGGCTGTCGATTGGGGAAGCACAGATGATTCACAACGAATTCTCCTAACCGACGCGCAAACCAGCGGCGGATTACTCTTGTGCGTCCCCGAGCCAAAGCTGGAGAAAGTGCTTGGAATCTTGCGGCAACGGCGAGCGCCCTGCGCCGCTGTAATCGGAAGAATTATTCCACGGCGGCCTCGTGGTCCGGTGGTATGCGTGAAAGAGTGAAATCGCGCTCGCGCCGGGAAATTCCGGCGGTCAGCAAGGTTCTCCAGGCGTTGGACGAATATGACCTTACACTGGTGAGCAAGCTGCCGCGTCCACTGGTTGTCGATCTGGTCCGACGAGAACTGTCGAAAATGCGGAGCAACAGTGAGATCCCGGAATTTGAATCGACGGTTGAATACCTCCACCGATCGCTTCAACTATTTCGCGCTAGCCAGCTGCAACCGGTCATCAACGGAACTGGTATTGTCATTCATACAAATTTCGGCCGCGCACCGCTCGCGACCGAGGCAATCCGCGCTCTCGCCGAAATCGGCTCGTGCTATTCCAATCTGGAATACGACCTTGCCAGAGGCGATCGCGGACACCGCGCCGCGTACATCGAGAATGCGCTCGCGCTGCTTTGCGGAGCAGAGGCCGCTACGATAGTCAATAATTGTGCGGCGGCGTTGGTGCTGATTGTTCGACATTTCACTGCCACGAAACCAGAAGTGATAATTTCCCGTGGTGAAATGGTCCAAATCGGAGGCGGCTTTCGAATCGGCGAGATAATTGAAGCCGCGGGAGCCACTTTGTCCGAGGTCGGAGCCACCAACAAAACGACGCTCGATGATTACAGCAGCGCGATCAGTTCCAAGAGTGCGATGATTTTGAAAGTTCATCGCAGCAATTTTTTCATGAGTGGTTTCGTCGAGTCGCCGTCTGCGGAGGCGATCGCTGCGCTCGCACGGAAAAATCGGATTCCTTTCGTGGAAGATTTGGGCAGCGGCGCGGTCGTGCCGACGGAGCAATTTGGGATCGCCGAGCACGAGCCGACGCCGTTGGAAGCATTGAAGGGCGGAGCGGATCTTATTTGCTTTAGCGGCGACAAACTTTTGGGTGGTCCGCAAGCCGGAATCATTGCTGGAAGAAAGCGATTCGTTACGGCTTTGAAACGCGAACCGTTATTTCGCGCCTTACGTTGCGACAAGCTTTGTTTCGCTGCGTTGCAAGCGACGGTTGATCTCCATCTCAATAAAGCAACGGCGGGAATTCCGGCCATTGGGCTGCTGCAAGTCGCCGAAGCCGAGCTGCGTAGTCGAGCTGCAGCGATGAGCGACCGTCTGGGTGATTTGCCCATGCAAATCGATTTTGGCCGAAGTAAAGCCAAGGTTGGCGGTGGCGCGCTGCCAAAATCAACGATGGCATCCATCACAATTGAAATTGTTCCGAGGTATTGTTCGCCGGCCGACCTGGCGGCCCGTCTGCGGAGTACAACTCCACCGGTAATCGGCTATGTTGCCAATGATCGTTTTAAACTCGATCTGCGCACAATTCTTCCGCACCAGGATGACACAGTTGTCGAGGCAATTCGAGCCGCATGCGCCAAATGACGAAGAAAAATTTCATCCTCGCAACCGCAGGTCACGTCGACCACGGCAAGAGTGCTCTGGTGAAAGCGCTTACCGGAACGGATCCTGATCGTTTGCCGGAAGAAAAAGCCAGACAGATCACAATTGATCTTGGCTTCGCCGAACTAAAGTTGATCGCGCCAAATGGCGACGAGATTCATGCAGGGATTGTGGATGTCCCGGGCCACGAGGATTTCGTGCGAAACATGATTGCCGGCGTCGGCTCGATCGATCTCGCGCTTTTGGTTGTTGCCGCTGACGACGGTTGGATGCCCCAAACTGAAGAGCACCTGCAAATTCTGACTTACCTCGGAGTCGAACGGGCTGTGATTGCTCTCACAAAAAGCGATCTGGGCGGAGTTGAGACTGTCCCCCCGCAAATTCGTGAGCGCTTGAGCGACAGTCCTTTCGCGAACGCGCAAATCATCGCGACCTCGGTTCGTAATGGTGACGGCATTGAAACGCTGAAAAGCGTACTCGCCAGCGAATTCGCCAGCATGCACCCACCGCACGACTACGGAAAGCCGCGCTTGTTTATTGATCGCGTATTTACTCTGCGCGGAATCGGCACCGTCGTCACTGGAACATTGAGTGGCGGACAATTGCGCCGCGAGCAGAAAATTGTTGTCCAACCCGGCAACTTCCAGACGCGCATTCGCTCGATTCAAAGTCACGGACGCGAGGTGGAAGTCGCCGGACCGGGAATGCGGACAGCTCTTAATCTGCCGGACGTCAGCGTCGAGCAGATCAGCCGCGGAAACGTTGTCACGATTAATGATTTCGCGCCTGCAAGTTCAACACTGATCGCTCTTCTCGAAAAATCGCCGCGGCTTTCTCGCGAAAACCCCGGCGCGCGGCCACTGAAAAGCGGTTCATCAGTGTATCTTCATCATGGAACATCGCGGAACGCAGCGAAGATTACGCTCCGTAAAAATGGGATTCTCGCGCCAGGCAAAAAAGAGAGCGCTCAGCTAAGACTCGCATTGCCAATCTTTGCATTTGCCGGTGATCGTTTTGTTATTCGCGATCCATCAGAACAGCACACCCTAGCCGGCGGAATGGTGCTTGATCCAAATGGCGCCGAATTTCGCGATGAGGCGAAACGCAAACTGCTGATCGGTCGCGCCACGGCCCCAGACGACGTCCCTCTTTGGGTGCGCTCCGAAATTGGACTGCGCGGATTTGTCCCCCTTCAAGGTCTTCTTGATAAATCTCGCTTTAGCAACAGCCAGGTCGCTGGCGCTTTATTAATGCTGAAACGCGATGAAGAAGTTGTCGTTCACGACACGATCGCGGCCAATGCCAGAAAGTGGCAGGCTTTGCGAGAGCGCGCCAGTCGCCTCATCGACAACGCACTAAGCAACAATCCCGAACGTCTTGGTTGCGACTTGAGCGAACTGCGCGCTGCGCTGAGCGACAAATCGACAGATGTTTTCGAGGCGCTCATCGAGGATATGTGTTCGGGTGATTTCGCTCGGAGAGAATCAACAATTGCACGCCGTTCACACCAGCCCGCTTTGCCGGCGAAGCTGCAACCAGTCGCAGCGAAAATTAATGAAGCCCTGTCCAGGAAGCCGTTCGATCCGCCTCCGCGCAGAGAGTTTGAGCGGGATGCGGAGGCACAACGAGCTCTCAAATTTTTGGTAGACACCGGAAAAGTCATTGAGGTCTCCCCGGAGGTGGTGCTGCTGCGCGATAACTTTGAACGCATGAAAGATGCAGTCGGTGATTTCATCTCCAAAAACGGGCCAGCCACAGTGAGCGAACTGCGACAGGTGTTGGAGAGTTCGCGTCGAATCATGGTTCCATTTCTCGAAAGACTCGATCGCGAAGGCCTCACACGGCGTTTGGGTGATAAGCGCAGCTTGCGATAGCTTCGTCTGATGCGCGTTTCGCTTCACCTGACCACTTCATTTGAAGCTGCATGGGAGAACGTGGTGCTCCCGTGGTTCGAAAGAGTTGCTCCTCGCGCGTTCGAAGAGCCCGCGGCCGTGGCGGTAGTCACGCCCTTTCGTAGCCACGCGTATCTCTTGCGCAGCAGGCTTCTCGCGCGCGGCATTTCGCTTCTGAGTGTGCGTTTTCTTGTGCCTCCGCAAGTGCGCGAATTTTTGCAAACTAACGGGATACGGCCTGTACCGTTGCGTGAACATCTCCGGCTGTTGTTGTCAGTAGCGGCGGATCAGTGCGCCTCAGATTTTGAGCATGACGACAAAATCGACAACGCTCTGATTGCGAGATCTGTCGCACGCGAGCCCGATGAGCTGCTCCGAGCGATTGATAACGTTGCCGCAGCGGGAGCAACCTTTGCAGACTTTGCATCGCCCGCGCTCGCGCAGATCGCCAGGCACTTTGAAGAGATGTTGAAACGCTGCGGTTGCGCGCTGGTGGCAGACGCAGACCGCCTGCTCCTGGAAGCTGCGCGTGACCGTGAGCCGCGATTCTCGAAATTGCTAATCACTGGCTTCGACAGCGCGCACTGGTCGCTGTGGCCGCTATTGCGGGCGGCAGTGCGATCCGCGCGCAACACGACTGTGATTTTGCGCGAACCACGGCACGAATCGGGGGAATTGGATCGGACCTGGATCAGCACTTGGGAAGAAGATTTCGGCTCCGCGCAGCAAATCGCTCCTCTGGAGGTGGAGTCGCGACTTTCAGTAATGCTCACATTACCGGACACCGCAGCGGAGATCGATAGGCGAAAGCAGAATCCGCCGGCGAATGTTTACTTTGTATTGGGACGCGACAGTAATGAACAGGCCCAAGCGGTCGTCGCGCTAGCCCTGGACTTTCTAAGCGACGCGTCCTGCGAGCAGCTGGCAATTTTGTTGCCTGGACGTGGCGCGCTTGCCCGCCTTGTTGCCAGCTGGCTCGAGAAACTTCTCATTCCGCATAATGATGCAATTGCGCACCGAATGCGCGGAGCGTTCGACACCGAGGAATGGCGCGCATGGCTCGAATTACAGCAACGACCGCAGCTGGAGCTGGTGCTTCGTTTTTTGGAACACTCGCGTGCCGGGCTTGCATTGTTCGCACCGCTGCCGCTGCATCAGATTCAAGATACGCTGCGGCGCGCATGCGACGAGATTCTCATCAATTCCGTGGATGTGCTGCGTGAATATTGCCGCTCGAAAACTGATGAACCTGATTACTGCGAGATCGGCGTTGGGCTAGGTGCGATCCGCTTTTTACCTGAGCGCGCCACGTTTGAAAAATTCGTAGAAACGGCGGATGAAATCTTTCGCGCATTCAAATGGATGGAGCGCTCTGCCGAACTGAACCGGCTGGTATGCGGCTGGAGCGCCGGCTTCATCGATGATTTTCCGCGGGAATATTTTTTGCGTTGGCTGCGCGAAGTATTCTCAGAGTCGTCACTATCGCGTGACACGGGTGGCGATCATCCGTACGCGCGAGTGCAATTACTGCCCTACGAGCACGCAGAGAACGAAAGCTGGTCACATGTGATTTTCGCTGGGCTGAACGAAGGCGTTTGGCCGCCCCGCGACGATGAGTCGCCGTTTCTGTCTGACGAAGCAATCGCCACTCTCAACTCGCGCAATCGAGAGCAGAGCAAGCGATTTGGAGAGGGGCAACAGGTGGCGCGCGAAGGCGCTGCGCTTTGCCTGGGTGCGCGTGAGCGGTGCGCACTCGCCCTTCGACAGCTGCTCAACGTGATCGAATCAACCACGCACCAGATCGGCGTTGCAGGTGAGCGGTACACCCACTCGCCGCGCGAGCAGGCAGTAAATCTCAGCGATTTTTTTGCGCGACTCTACTTTAGCGCGCACGGCCAGCCGCTTTCGCAAAAGGAGATTGCGCAAATCGACAAGCGCACCAGCGACTGGCTCGCACAGAGTGAATTGTTCAAATCGACGGTGTCCGATGACGCCGATGTGAAACAAACCGCGACTGCTTATCAGGCGCGGCGAACGCCAGAAACGGAATTCGGCGAATACGAATTTGCTTTCCGCAAAGATTCGCCGCCGGGGCGAGACATTACCTTATCGGCCAGTGACATTGGCAATTTGCTGCAGCGGCCCGCGTTGGTCTGGGTGAAAACTTTCCTCCGCTTGGAAGCCGAGGAGCTGAACGGCGGTTCGTGGAGCCTTGCTACCGGCCAGTGGGTGCATGGCTGGCTCGCATCACTCAGTGCGCCGCGCGAAAATCGGTTTGTTCTGCGCCTATCCCCTAAGGAGATCGTCCAGCGCGTCATGGCCGAGGCCGATCGCTTCCGTGACGAAATACGCTCCATGCTCGCAGGGTGTGGAAGAAACCGCGAGCCCGATTGGTGGATATCCGGCTGGCGCAACGCTCGGCATCTCGCAGGGAGGTTCGCTGAAAGAGTGGCCGCCACTGAAGATTGGCCGCAACTCGCCACTGAATGGCGATTGGATTCGCCGCACATAATCCAAGTTCACGGCGAGCAGCTGCGGGTTCGCGGATATGTGGACCTGATCCTGGCGCGCGGCGAAGGCGCCGGGGAAATCTGGATCGTGGATTACAAGACGGGCGAAGCGGAACCGCTAAAACCGAATTCCGATAAATTCCGCAGGCAACTCATCGCGGGCGAAGGCGTCCAGATTTGCGTTTACACGCTCGCCTTGGAGCGCGATTTCACAGACATCTGGGCCAGCCTTCTCACGCGAGATGCAAAACTGGAACCGCAACTCGCCGTCGCCGACGTCGTCGCGCACGGCCCAATCTGGGAAGAAATCGCGCGAATACAGCGCACCGGAATTTTCGGAATGCTGGGTGAGATCCGCTCTGATTTTAAATTCACCGGCACATATCCATTGGCGACGCTCGCGGTCGATAAAGACTTACTCGAGGAAAAATGGGAGCGCACGCATCCGGCATTCGCCAAAGACAGGAGCAATGAAAACAACCCCTGACGATCAGACAGAGCGCAAGAGGTTCGCCGAAGAAGTGGATCGGAATTTTTCGGTGATCGCTGCGGCCGGCACAGGCAAGACGACCGCAATCACGAAGCGGATCGTTCAGATTGCGAAAATTGACGCTGAGCTTTTACGCCAGGGGCGAAAGCCTGAGTGGCTGCCGCGGCTCGTGGTGGTCACTTTTACCAATCGCGCAGCGGACGAGATGCAGCAACGCACCCGTCAAAGCATTTTTGAGCAAAGCCCTTCACCGGATCTCCTGGCGGCATTTAACCGTGCTTTCTTTGGCACCATCCACAGTTTTTGCGTCAAGGTTCTCGCCGCGTATGGCCATCATCTTGGATTGCCGTCGCGCCTCGACGTGATCGACGACGACGAGGAGTTGTGGAACGATTTCGTGCAACGCACTGATTCTGTCGGCGAGAGTCTTTCACCGGAGAACCGCAAAAATTTGCTGCGGCATGTGCAGTTGCGCGATCTGATGGAGCTCGGTCGGCGCGGAAGATTACCGCTGGCCATCGAGCAAGGTGATCTCGATTGCCCGGCTGCAATCAACATTGATCGGGTAATCAGCTACCCCGGATCGGGAGTCAGAATCGAAGCAGACAAGGAAGCATTACGGAAGTGGAAAGAGCAATTCGATACCGGCTCAGATTTTCTGCCGATCATTCAACGCATCAGCGGCTCAGAAGGCTTCGGCGAACGCTGGGAAAACGCGTTCCGCGACTTCAACGAATGGCTAAGTTGCTGCGCGTTGAAAGTGGCGGCCGAGGTACAGGCGAAGTACCGCAGGTTTCGCGCGGAATGCGGCGCAGTGACGTTTGATGACCAAATCGCGCTTGCGCTCCAACTCACGCGGAACCTCGAGGCGATTTCACACATTCGCGGAAAGGATTACCTCGTCATATTGGATGAAGCACAGGATACTGATCCGCAGCAGTTCGAGATTCTACTCGAGATCACACGACCACCGGGAGCACAGGGCCGCTGGATCGAGAATCCGAAACAGATGCCGCCGCGCTCGGGCCGCTTCTGCATGGTCGGCGATTTTCAGCAGTCGATTTACGGGGAGCGCGCAGATTTAAAGCAGTATCGCCGCGTTCATAATGCGCTAATCAAGACCGGCACCGGCGAACAGCTACAATTTTCAGTCACATTCCGGCTCGATCAAAAGCAGATCGATTTCGTTAACAAATGTTTTCAAGAGATTCTGGACAACTGCGATGGTCAGGTTGATTTCATTCCACTTCAGGCGCGGCCCGAAAAGTTGCTTGGACAGGTGGTCCGATTGGACGTGTCACCGGCGAATTTTGACTCCAAAGCTCGCGACCGGGAAAAAGCCAAGGCCGAAGCGACACAGATCGCGCGCTGGATCAAAGGAGTGAACCTCGACAAACTTCGCGCGCGCTCATGGGAAGAGGTGGCGATTCTCTGCCCGCGCAAGAGATGGTTCGCGCCGATTAGCAACGCGCTCCGCGAGATCGGCTTCGATTCGCAAATTCAATCCGAGATCGACGTCAAAGGGGATAGCCCCGTCTATGCGTGGGTCACTGCACTGCTGACGATCATGACGCAGCCACGCTGCGGGTTCGAGATCGTCGGTGTGCTGCGAGAAATCTTCGGAATCTCCGATCATGAGCTCGCAATTTTTTCCGATAGGCACGGCGATCGATTTCAGATCGAAAAGGCGACCGGCGGCAGCGGCTTGATCCCAAGCGCTCTTGATCTTCTTGCACGCATTCACGCAGAAATAGCAGACAAATCGTTGTTCACAGCTGTGGAGCGCATTGTCGAGTCCACGCAGTTGCGTGCAAGGTTACAGGAACTTCCGCGGGAAGATTTCGATGACCTCAATGGCGAACTCGACGTGTTGCTGCAATCGACGGCGGCCGCAGAGGCTGAAGACCAAACGCTGGAGCAGTTCGCGGAATTATTACGCGCGAATTTTAGTGCCCAGCGCGAAGCCAGTGCACCGCGATCTGGCGCGATCCAATTGATAACCTCCCAGAAAGCTAAAGGACTTGAGTGGGACGCCGTGATTGTGCCGTTTTTCTCGCGCCAGATCTACACAGGCGACGAAGATTTTCCGCGGCTCATCGTGGACCCTCAAAGTCACGAGGTGATCGTCGCCTTTAATAAGGGCGACCTTCCGGCTCAAGCAAAAGAGGCGCTTAAGAAAGCGCGCGTTCAGGAGATGGAGCGACTTCTTTACGTGGCGCTCACGCGCGCGCGGCACACGCTGGTGATCGCTGCCGACCGCGAACTGTTTGGACCGGCGCCGGCTGACTCATTAGCGAAGTGGTTTCGCTCGGATGAGGGACAACCAAATGAGCCGCGCGTGACAGCACTGCCGGGCAAGGCTGTGGCATGCAACATGACACGTGCGCATCAAATGGATTCAGCGCAGCCCGAACAAGAGGCGAAAGAAGCGTCGGAGTTACCCAAGCCTGTGCTTACCACAGCGAAGTCCCGCGCAGCAGAATTTTTCCGTCAGCTGAACCCGAGCAGTTTTATTGTAGGTGACGGCGACATCGAGCGTACGGGCATGGACGTGTGGAAGGAAGCGGAAAGCGAATTTCGCGCGCGGACTTTGCCGAGCGCAGCCACACGATACGGAGTTTGGTGGCACGAGTTTGCGCAGAGCATTCCGTGGCGTTCGCCTCCAGGAGACTGGCAAGTAGCGTTTGAACAAACTGTTCTCGACTCACCGAATCCGGCCCGCTCGAAACGCGAGTGGAAACTGCTAAGCGAACACGTCGCCGCGAATCGAGATTTCTTCGCCGGAAACATTCTCGCGGAAATGCCGTTCTTCTGGCGAATGGAGCAGCACAAATGTCTGGAGGGGATCATTGATCTTGCGCTGTTTCATGCAGCCGAAAAGAAATGGTTCATCCTCGATTGGAAAACGAACCGGATTAAGCCCCATGAGATCGGCAAGTTGGGCGCCCACTATCGTCCGCAGATCGCAGCATATTGGAAAGGCATTGCTGAAATGACGAAGCAGCCAGTTGGCGCGGGAATTTATTCCACAGCAACCGGGCGGCTGTTTATCTATGACGAAGGCGAGCTCGCCGAAGAGTGGGAACGATTGAAGACGGTTGCGGCGGACCAATTCGCAGCCGAGATCAACCGCGACGAAGCCAACGAGAGTCGCGAACCGTTTGGTCAGTTAGAATTTGGCGGATGGTAGGCAATGTGAAGCTCCCACACTGGAATTCCTTGGTTAGCTCTCGCGTTCACCGCGGATGAATTGTTCGACGCAGCGATAGGCTTCGTCGTCGGTCATTTGAACCGGCGGATGTTTGGAGAAATAGGCAGACGGAGAGTGCAACACGCCACCGATGCCGCGATCGAGCGCTAGCTTGCAGCAACGAATGGCATCGATCGCCACGCCGGCCGAGTTTGGCGAATCTTCGACGGAAAGTTTCACATCAATTTCCATCGCTACATCGCCGAAGAGCCGGCCTTCCACGCGGATAAACGCAATTTTGTTATCGAGCTGCCAGGGTACGTAATCGCTCGGGCCGATGTGAATATTTTCATCCGATAGCCGCTCGCCAATCACGGATTGCACCGCCTCGGTCTTCGAGGTTTTCTTCGATGCCAAGCGGGTCCGATTGAGCATGTTCAAGAAATCAGTGTTCCCGCCGGTGTTCAGTTGGTAGGTGCGATCCAGTTTGACGCCTCGCTTGCGGAAAAGATCCACCAGCATCCGATGCAGGATGGTCGCGCCGAGCTGTGCTTTGATGTCGTCTCCAATCAGGGGAAGATTCTTATCCGCAAATCGCCTGGCCCACCTTGGATCGCTGGCGATGAACACGGGGATGTTGTTGACGAACCCGAGTCCGGCCTCTAGCGCACAACTGGCGTAGAAGCGGGTCGCCTCTTCCGAACCAACCGGGAGATAATTGACCATCAGTTCCGCGGAAGAGTTTTTCAGTTCGGCAATGATTTGTTCGCGAGTGGATTCTTTCTCCATCGGAAGGAATGTGCGGAGCGGATCCTGATCGCGCATGTGCGCAGGATAGCCATCGAAGACACAGCCCATTTTCACGATGGCACCGGTCAGCTTGATTTTCTCGCAGAAGACTTTCGTGCAATTGGGAGGAGAAAAGATGGCTTTGCTAACATCCAGACCGACCTTGCGCCGGTCGATGTCGAAAGCGGCAACTACTTCGATATCTCCGGGTCGGTATGAACCGATCTGCCGGTGCATCAACCCGATGCCAGTGCCGTTGACGGAGGAGCCGTCATAAAAATTGATTCCTTGGACGAGAGAGCTGGCGCAGTTTCCTACCCCAACGATGGCGATTCTTATTTTTCTCATTTCTAAATTGTTAAAGCTGAAAGGCTACCTGAATTAGAATATTCGGAGCAAGGCACAAGTTAGGCCGCTTCAATTGGGATAGTTGTGCCCGCCAATCTGGCGGCTCCGAGTATTGCAAGCGCCGAATGTGTCAGAAGTCGCGCTCGCTTGCAAGAACTGATATAAGGGCAAAAGTCAGGGGCATTCCTAGTGCAAGAAACGCCCTCGTAAGGAGATATACTACATGCGCTTGAAGTTAGCGGCCATCATCATGGTGATTGCCGTTTTGTTCGTTTCTTTGAACGCGGTCTGGCCGGCTCCACTTTACACTATCGAGCAAGCGGTTGCCGTCGCTCAGGAGCACAATCCAGATATCCTCATTGCGCGGAAGAAAGTGCAAGCGGCGCGGGGGAGCTGGATCGAAGCGCGATCGGGCCGTCTTCCCTGGTTAAGCTCCAGCGGGTTGTACGATAAACGACAGACGCAAAGTGAAACCAACCTCCGGCAGGAAGATTACAATGCAATATTGCGCCTTGAACAAAACATCTATACGGGCGGAGCAGTCGCCAGTCAGGTAGCAATCGCTCAATTAAACATCGACAAAGCAAACTACGAGCTTCAAGAAATCGCCAGCCGCGTCGCCATGGATGTTCGGATTGCGTTCAACGACATCCTTCTCAATCGGGCAAAGGTACGGGTTCGTGAGGATTCCGTGCGCGGTTTTGAGGAGCAGCTCAAAACTCAGCAGCAAAATTTTGAGGCTGGAATTGTTGGCAAATTGAATGTGCAACGGGCAGAAGTAGTCCTGGCCAATGAACGCCCGGAGCTTTTTAATGCGCAAACGCAGCTGAAAAGTTCCTATCTCCGGTTAGGCGATCTCTTTGGCTTTGATGTTCGGCGCGGGAGAACTGACTCCGCGGCATTTGAAGTTGTGGGCGAACTCCAATATCAACGAAATCACGCGGACCTGAACGATTGCCTAGCCAGGGCGGACGCAACTCGGGGCGTGATTAAAGCGCGCCAAAAGGACATCGAAATAGAGGACAAGCAATACATCTTGGATCGCAGTGCAATGCGTCCGCAAATTCGCGCTTTTTCCGGATACGAGGTTTATAGCGAACGCGACCCGGCAGTTGGGCAAGAATTTAATTACGGCGGCGTCGTCGGGATCAATGCGACATGGAATATCTTCGACGGGTTCGCCACCAAGGGCCGCATGCAGGCGACCCGCGCCCGGCGTGAGGCGGCCGTGGAAGCTCTGGCAGCAGCACGACGCAGCGTTGCCTCGGAGGTGCGCAGCGCTTTCTACGATCTCGAACAAGCTGATCGCGTTCTTGAGACCGAGACGCAAAATGTGCAGACGGCAGATGAGTCCCTTGAGATGGCCAAGAGTAACTTTGCTGCTGGATTGGGAACACAGCTCGACATTCTACAAGCGGCATCCGATGTCACCCGAACGCGCACGACTCGATTAAGCGCGATCTACCTGCACAACGTGGCTCTGGCTCGGTTGGCGCACGCCTGTGGTACCTCGGCCGAAGCGCTCGATTTCAAATCAAACATCACAAATACCAAGATTGAAAACCGCAACGCGGCGCAGGCTGCAGACATAGCGAAGCCGCCAGCAAAATTAGGTCAACGATGAAGCGAGGAGTTACATCTTCAATACATCGCGGCAGCGCGCCCCCGCCACGGCGGGCAGGCTGTGGTCGCGGCCTGCCATTATTCGCGCTCCTCAGCGGCGCTTGGTATTTCTCGATGTTGCACGGCGCCTGCGCGGTAACCCTCGAAGACGCCCTGCGAACCACGCTTGAAAAAAACCCCGCAATTCAAGAAGCCAAAGCCGGTCTTGAGCGGGCCGCCGGACAACGGCTCGTTTTTCGTTCTATTGTCTGGCCTCAGGTGGAGTTGGGCGTTCCGGCGGGGGTTCAATTTGGTCATCGCGCCGGTGAAAGCGGAGTGAAAGGATTTGGCGTGGGACGTGGCGCCCTCGACCAGACGTTGTTCAATATGAAAGTTCCGCCCTCGCTGCGACGCGGCGACGTCGAAGTCTTAATTGCGCAACAGCAGTTGAACGTTGCCGTTGTGGAACAGCTGCACGCGGCGCGGTTGGCGTTTTACACGGCAGTGTACAATCGCTCACTGGAGTCGATTCGCAAAGAGCAGCAGCAACGCTTGCAAGACAATGTAACGACTCAAAGAACTCGTTACGAGGCTGGCCTCGCTGACAAGAGTGCGCTTACAAGCGCGACTATCTCAGCCACTGAATTGAACACGCAAATTGAAGCAGCGCATCGCGGGTATCTGGACGCCCAATTGCAATTGGCCCAAGCGATGGCGATCGATCCCGCGAATCGATCGTTGCCCGAGCCCGAAGAGGAGCTGCAGTTCGTACCGATGCATCCAGATCTGGAATCCGAAAAAGCTGCAGCATTGGAGAGAAGGGCCGATGTCAAACTTGCGCGCTTGTTTGTACGCGCTGCCAACCACGACGAACGCATCATCGCAGCCGACTATTATCCCGCTGTGACTGGAGGTCTTCGTGGTGAATACGTTCCCGTCACCGGAATTCATCGCCAGGGATCAACGAGTAGGACGCAGGATTTTATTGGATCAGAGATTCGCGAGCGGGCGGCCTATACCTGGCGGGTGGTCGATAACGGCAAAGTAGGTGGCGCAGTCCTCAAAGCACGCTCCGCGCGAGAAATCAACGAGCTGACCTGCCGGAAGCTTGAGGCGGACATCCCGCGCGAGCTGTCCCGCATTGCCGACTGGCTCGACGCAACTGAGGAGCGTGAAAGATCTGTTGCCGGCGCTTCCGAAGCTGCGGAAGAGAGCGCGCGAGTGATTCAGCAAAATGTTGCCACCGGCCTAGTGTCCCCGCTCGAATATCGAGTCACGCAAAACGAATTTTTGCAGAGCAGAAGCGGATTGTTGGATGCGATTTATCAACACAACGTGGCAGTCGCCGAGTGGGATCGGGCCACAGGATGTTATTTTCAGTTTTCGTACGCTTCGCCAAGTTCGCCGTAGTCGAGAATTGGTGATCCGGGCAGCCCGACAACCCGGGCGCTTGATCGAACGGACGTTTCAGCTGCGGTGTCTTGGGAATAATGCCGTCGAATGTATACGAACAGACTGAGACGAGAACAATAACTGCTGGGCACGAGCCTATTGCAAACAAGGGTCGTGGACGCGACACTAGTGCTGCCAAATTGAAATTGCCGGAATCAAAGAGCCTTTTGTGGGGCGGCATAGCGGCGGTCGTGATTGTTTTCGCAGTGGCATACTATTTTCTGATGCCGGTGGCGGAAGTAGCTACCGTGCGTCGTGGCACAGCCATCTCCGCCGTGTACGGCACAGTACGGATCGAGCCGGCTTTTGTCGTGCGTGTTCGCGCACAAAATGATGGGTTCATCCGCTTGGCGGAATCCTTTTCGGCCGGCCGTGGCGCAATCGGAAAAAGCGTTGAAAAGGGACAGCTGATCGCGACGATCGCTGATGAGGAAACGTCCCGACAACTGAAGCAAGCCCGCGCCGATTTACAGGCCGCAATCGACCGCGCCGCCGTTCCGCTCCCCTCTTCGGAGCTACTAAAGGCAGCTGAAGACAACCTGCAACGCCTCGAAAAGGTCGTTGGCTCGGGCAATGTGCCTGCAGTCGAATACCAAAGGGCAAAAAGCGAAGTGAACCGGTTGCGGGGCGCCGTTGAGACAGAGCGGATTGAGCGGGATCGCAATCTTAATTCTCTGAAGGAAACGACCAAGAAACTGGAGGCGCAGATGAAGAGCGCCGAAGTGCGGTCGCAAATTGACGGCATTTTAACAAATGTTCAGACAATCGATGGCGAGCTGGTTTCCGACGGCAACGAGCTTTTCACAGTTTCGTCGCGAAGAAACTACGTTCGGGGGGAAGTGAACGAGGAAGACGTAGGCGAAGTGAAACCGGGGATGAAAGCCAAAGTGCAACTGTACGCTTACCGAACGCGCACTTTCACCGCACGCGTTACCTCGGTTCAGCCGGCAGCCGATCCCACTACCCAGCGCTACACGGTTGTGCTGGAGATGGAAAAGCCACCGGACAATCTGATGGTTGGAATGACCGGCGAGATGAACATTATCACCGGCGCCCACGAAAATGCGCTACTAGTGCCAACGCGCGCTCTTCTTGTCGATCAAGCGTTGGTTGTAAACGGAGGAATCGTGCACGCACGCACGGTCAAGGTGGGATTTCGAACTCTCGATTTCGCGGAGGCGATCAGTGGACTGGAAGAGGGCAACCACGTGATCGTGGCGGATCAGGATAAGTTTCGCCCTGGTGAGCCGGTGCGTCAGCGAAGCGTCAGCCTGCCACCGCCTCCGACCAAACCGTGACCCCTCCGCTCTACATTGCTCTGCGTTTTCTTACGCACCGCAAGCGAGCCCTGCTACTGAGCTTGAGCGGCGTTGTCTTTGGCGTCGCGATTTTCATCTGCACGCAGGCACAGACCCAGGGTTTCTCGAGTTATTTCATTGACTCAACCATCGGCAGCAATGGGGCGCTAGTTGTTAGGTCGCGTTTTCGACCGCGTTATGAACCGCTGGCGGTTTCGGCAAAGGGTATCAAGGAGCGGGTGGGTCGCCGCCTTTATTTTGAAGGCATCACTAATGCTAATGAGATCATGCGGGTGAGCAGGCAATTTTCCAATGTCGTTTCCTGTTCCGCGATATTACGCGGAACGGTGAGCGCGCGTGCCGGATTTGAAAATGCTACGGTCGACCTTTTCGGAATTGATCCAGCCTTGCACGCGCAGACGACCGACATTCTCCGGAAGTTAGTCGCGGGGAACTATGATGATTTTCGAAACAACACCAGC
>JBKOYG010000093.1:0-15990 GCA_046725285.1 Verrucomicrobiota bacterium | reverse complement strand
GCGGAAGAGTTGACAACTGATGACGATCAGTATGTTATTATCACTTCCCACGATCAGCTATACGCGGTAGCTGAGGCTCTCAAAAATGCGGGCGTAACCACCGATGGGCAAAAGTTTACATTCATTCCCGATACGACTGTTGCGGTGCCCGACGAAGCCGCGGCGCGTCAGGTGCTCCGTTTATGTGATGCGCTTGAGGACGACGACGACGTGCAAAACGTCTATTCAAATCTAGACATTCCCGACGAATTGCTGGCCAGGTTGCCGGCCTGAAAAACTATTGCTTGCAGGAGACGTGTTAAGGCGGTGCTGCGCCGCGAAAAATTTTAGCTTATGAACGAAGAAAACGAAAACCAACCCGTACCGACCGAGTCTGCCTTGCCGGAACAACGTCATCACCGTCCGCGCCGCCGTTTTCCGCGAAAACGTTACCGGGACCGAGGCGATCGATTCAGGCGCGATTCAGAGGAGCCGCTAAATTCGTCGTCAACCAATGCCGATCCGGCTGGCGCGATTACTGATGTCGAGACCCTCGACCGGCCCACCTCAGGCGCGCGTGAGGGAGCGGAGGCTGTTGCCGAAGGTGGCGAACAAGTTCAGGCTGAACCGGAATTCGGCGAAGGTATCATCGAAATCTCGGGCAAAGGTTTTGGGTTCTTGCGCGATGCGAAGCGTAACTTCGTGCAAACGCCGCAGGATATTTTCGTAACTCCCGAAATTGTTCGCCGCTTCAGCTTGCGCGATGGAATGTGGATTTACGGTGAAACGCGGCGCGGCAGTCGCGGCCCACAATTGGTCAAGCTGCTGACGATCAATGGCGAAGAGCCAGCGAAATATCAGGGTCTCACCCCGTTCGAGGAATTGACCACGATCAACCCGAACAAACGAATCAAGCTCGAGACGGTGCCGGACCGTTACACAACGCGGATCATGGATTTGATGACGCCGCTCGGAATGGGGCAGCGCGGTCTGATTGTCGCCCCGCCGCGCACTGGCAAGACGACGCTGCTGCATCACATCGCCGACGCCGTGGCAAAAAATCATCCGGAGGTCATTCTGATTATTCTCCTTGTCGATGAGCGCCCGGAAGAGGTGACCGATTTTCGTCGTTCGCATCCAACAGCGGAACTGATGGCCAGCTCCAATGATGCCGACATCAAAAGTCACACGCGCATTTCGCAACTGGCCATCGAGCGCGCGAAGCGCCTCGTCGAAGCAGGAAAACATGTATTCATCCTGCTCGACTCCATCACGCGCACGGCTCGCGCATTCAATAACGCGATGTCCGGTGGAGGCCGCACCATGAGTGGCGGTATCGATGCGCGCGCCATGGAAATTCCGCGGAAGATTTTTGCCGCTGCGCGTAATACTGAGGAAGCGGGTTCTCTCACGATCGTCGCTACGGCGCTGATCGAAACCGGCAGCCGCATGGACGAACTGATCTTTCAGGAATTCAAAGGCACCGGAAACATGGAAATGGTGCTCGACCGGAAAATCAGCGACCAGCGGATTTATCCGGCGGTGGATATTTTTCTCTCAGGCACGCGACGGGAGGAGTTGCTCCTGCAACCGTGGGAATTGGAGAAAATAAATCTCATTCGACGCGGCCTGGCCGGACACAAACCAGAGGAAGCGATTCAGCGACTTTTGATGTTTGTGAAAAAATTCCCGACCAACACTGAGATGCTCAAGGGTATTCCGGGTTAGTAATCAGCCGTCCTTCTGTGATTTGATCTGCCGCTCGTACAGTGTGTGAATCGCATCGCGAGCATCGAGATA
This sequence comes from Verrucomicrobiota bacterium, assembly GCA_046725285.1. Taxonomy (GTDB): domain Bacteria; phylum Verrucomicrobiota; class Verrucomicrobiia; order Chthoniobacterales; family UBA10450; genus Udaeobacter. Next base: position 14,211 of record JBKOYG010000093.1, on the reverse strand, counting down.
ATAATGGCGGAAAGCGTCAAATTCACGATAGCCAAGACGAATAGCAAACTTTCCTTGTTCGTTCGGATCGCTCGGAAGCGTTGAAACGCCTCTGTTGTCATACCGACGTAACACAAGTTCGCAGCGGCGCAGGAAGGCGTAAGAGTTCTTGAGCTTCGCAACGTCCGACTTGCCCAGATGCCCGTGCTCGTGCAGCCGATCAACGGCAAGCTCCCAGTTTTGTTCCCAGATGTTGCCGCGCATCTGCAACGCCTGAACGAGAAACTCCGCTTCTATGATGCCTCCGTTTCCGGTCTTTAAATCGAGAAAATCCAATCCGCTTCCGCGCTCCCGCCGAATGCGCTCCAGCATGTCATCGATTTTTATGAGAAGCTCGGCATCCTGGCATGCGCGACCCCATGCGCGTTTTGCAATCTCCATGAACTCGTTTTGTGACGGCCCGCTGACGGCGCGCGAGCGAGTCAGCGCCTGCAACTCCCACGGCTGTGCTCGGCTTGCGTAGTACGATTCATAAGTCTCAAGAGAGCAGACAAGCGGGCCCTTTTCTCCTTCGGGACGCAGCCTTGCGTCCAGCGCCCAAATATTTCCCTCCGCAGTTGGCTGTGCCATGGCGATCGTAAGATTCTGCGCGGCGCGAACGTCCTTCCCCACAAACAAAACGTCCAGATCCGCGCCGTAGTTGATCTCGCGTCCTCCAAATTTTCCGAGCGCGATGATGGTCAATTGCTCTCTTGCGAGGAGCTTCGCGACGAAAACTAGACACGCTTCCGCGACATCGGAAAGCTCGGCAAAAGTCGACGCGGATCTGATAAGTCCCAACACGTCGCGCAGGATGATGCGCAACAGTTGCCTCTGCCGGTAGGCGCGTATAGGGGCGAGATTGTTTGCATCTGCGCCTAACGAATCGAGCCGCCTTAAATTTTCTGCTACCGATCGCGGTTCATCAAATGTTGGATCTCGAGTAATGTCTTCCAAAAGCTGCGGTCGACGAATCAAAAGTTCGCTGGCAAAGCGACTGGCATCGAACGTTTTTACAACCAATTCCAGTAATCGAGGATTTGCGACCAGAAGCTCAAAGAACAGACTGCGCAAACCATAACCTTCCACGAGTCGAACGAATTGATTCAGCGTCGCATCCGGGTCGGCAGTCTTTGCAAGCCATCCTAGCAAGGCCGGACGCAGCTTGCGGAAAATCTGGCGTGTTCGTGGCGCGATATGGAAACTCGCAGCGCCCTGCACGAGATCCGATAGCGCCTTGGCCGCTCGTTTCTGATCGCTGAAAATTTCAAGGTCATCAGCCTCGGGTGATCTGGCCGGGGCGGTGGATGTTCCTGAGATGATCCGTTGGAAAATAGGACGCACTGCGCGCATCCTTTCTTGCAATGCTGCTGTGAAATCCTGACTGGACGAAAACCGGAGGCTGAGTGCAAGACGCCGCAAAGCTTCCGGGTCTCGAGGAACAATGTGCGTTTGCTGTTCGGCCTCGATTTGCAAACGATGCTCCACACGGCGGAGAAACCGGTATGTATTATCGCAAGTCAGTACTTCCTCGCGCGGGAGAAGGTTCAATTGCCGAAGCGCTCCCAGAGCTTTGAGCATACTTGATTCCTGGAGGAACGGGTGCCGCGCTCCATGAATAAGCTGCAATGTCTGCACGATGAATTCGATTTCGCGAATACCGCCGCGTCCAAGTTTTACGTCGCGCTCTAGCTTGTCTGCGCCGACCATGTCGCGCTCGATGCGCCGCTTGATATTGGCAATTTCATCCAGCAAATCGGGCGACGCGCTTTTGGGATAAATAAAAGGCTGATGTTGCCGCAAAAATTCGTAAGCCAACTCGCGACTGCCGGCGATTCCGTGTGCCTTGATTAGCGCAAGACGTTCCCAGGTTTCGCCAAATCCGGCATAATAATTTTCCATGCTCTCGAGCGACCGGGCCAATGGCCCTGCTGACCCTTCAGGTCGCAGACGCAGATCGACGCGGAAAAGGGAGCCAGCCGGATGCCTGGTCGAAAACGTTTCGAGGATTCTTTTTCCCAGCCGGTTAAAGAATTCATGATAGGAAATATGCGCCGTAAGCTGGCCTTCCTCGCTGTAGAGGAAGAGAAGATCAACGTCCGAGCTGTGATTCAGCTCGCCCCCGCCGAGCTTGCCCAATGCCAGGATGGCAAATTCCGCCTTGGGCGAACCATATCGTTCTCGCAATTCCGTGTTCCGATGTTCAAACACATTGCGGATGCAAATCTCCGCCACCTGTGAAAGCTCGCCCGTGGTTTCTTCCAGGGACGCAACGTTTGCGAGCTCGCGAAGAGCAATGCGGGTCATCTCACGGCCCTTCCAAAACCGAAGGGCAGAAAAGCCGTGGTCCGCGACTGAGTTGCCCGCCGATCTGCGTAGGTAGCCCAACATTTCCGCATAGCTGCGAGGTGCGCAGCAGATTTGCGGCTGGCAAAGCCACAGAAGGCTGTCAGGATCCTGCGTCAAGCGCACCGCGCAAATGCTGGAGACCGCGAAAAGATGAAGCAGGGCCGCTTCGCCAAGAGGAAATTGTTCGACGACATCGGCAATGGGTTGGGCGGTTTCTGGCCAATGGTCACTAAGCTGAATCAGGACGGTTTCGACCTGTGTCGGGTTAATTGAAGCAGCCGCCTTTTCGCGGATCCAATGATCACTACGAGCCATTCGTGCAAAGATCATTCGAATTTGCTTGAAAGACTAGTTGACGCAGCGCGCCAAAACTGCACCCCATTGAGCGGACAAATTTATCTCACATATGTGACCTAAAACTGTCCAGGCACCATCACGGCGAAGGGCGAGGGGCCAAAACTCGAAGCACTCTCTCCCGAATTCGGAAATCAACCGGGCAATTGCCCGCGAGTTCGCCGTCGAGCTCCACGGGAACGTCTTGTTCGCTGGTTATGCGCAGGTGCCGAGTCTGAAAATATTCGATTTCCGGAACCTTGATGTCGGAGCTGAATACAACGTCCTGGAGATACTTGATGATTTCGAGATATCCGAGGCGTTTGAAGACGACTACATCAAACAAACCATCATCGATGGTGGCGTGTTTAAAAAATGGGAAGGGCCCTCCGTAAAGGCGCCCGTTTCCAATGAGAACAAACGATCCCTCCTCCACAGGAGTATGTTCCGATTCGATAAACAGCTTCGGCGGTTGCCGTGCCGCGATCTGCGCTGCGGAGATGAGATAGCTGAGCGGACCGAAACTGCGTTTGAATGTGAGGCTGGTCTCTTTCACCACTTGCGCGTCCAGCCCCACGCCAGCAAGCTGGACAAAATATTTCCCATTCGCGCTCGGCAGATCGACCAGACGGACGTTTGTATTTTCGATGATTTCCCAACAGCGCTGGAGATTGTGCAACGGCAAGCCAAGCTCCATCGCGAAAACATTCACACTGCCGATTGGAAGCACGCCCAATTCGGCATTGCGACCGGCGAGTCCATTTGCTACCTGGCTAACCGTTCCATCGCCGCCTGCAGCGACGATCCGCGTAAAGCCCTCTTCGACTGCGCGTCGGGCCAGCGCCTCCGCTTCGCCCGAATGCGATGTAACGCGGACGGGGCAGTCGCCTGCGAGTGATTCGATGCGCTCCTGCCAACTCCGAACGTGTTCCGGGCTGCCTGCGGTCGGATTAAGGATGACAATCGTCTCGGTCACAAGGAAAAGTAGCAGAGGGCTTTCGCCTTTTCTTCAAACTCGGGCTGGGTAACGTCTCACGGTGAAAAAATTGCGCAGGGTTCCGTTGATTGCTCTGGGGGCGGTGATTGGGCTTGGTGCGATTCTCTTGACTGGAGTGAACCTGTATGTGCAATCGCAGGGTACGCACGCGAAGATTCAACAGGAACTGAGCCGCCGCCTCGGCGCGAAGCTGGGAATCCGTAGCATGAGCGTGACGCCTTGGGGAGGACTGGAACTCAGCGGTATTACCATTGCGCAAACTTCGCCTGTTGGTCCGAGGCATTTCCTTGAAGCAAAAACATTTCGGCTACGCGTTCGGTTTCTCTCTCTTTTTTCACGGCGCTTGGTGATCAAAGAAGTAGCCCTCATCAATCCAAAGATAGTTTGGCCGCAAGATGTGGAAGGAAAATGGAAATTGCCCGGTTCGCAAGAAACACAGACGGCCACTCCAACTGTGTCCCAACCCGAGATAGAAAAGGAATCCGCTCAAACCTCTCAAATGCAGGCCGCTCCTGTTGTCGCCGCTCCTCCAACGAATGTTCCTTCTCCGCCCCTGACGACAGTTATCAATCAACCTCCAAAACAGGAACCGAGACGGGCGATGCCTCCAGAGGTTCGACGCGTCAGTGTTAAGAATGGCAATTTCAGTTTTCTCGATCACGCTGGCAAACTGCTGGCGAGTTTTAAGGGAGTCGACTTTGGCACCAGCATCCGCAGCGCTCTGGCGCTTCACGGCAATGCCAAGGTGGCAAGAATTTCGTTGCAGGACCGTTTCTTTCTGGAACAACTGCGCTCCCCGCTGCGCTACGAGCCCGATGTGCTGGAGCTTTCCAAGATTTCCGCGCGGGCCGGTAACGGTGAGATCAACGGCTATTTTGCCATGCAACCGGAAGCGGAGGATTCTCCGTTCACTACGAGCGTAAAGTTTCGTGATGTGCTGGCTGATCAGATTATCGCGAACGCGGGCGGCCCCAAAGGAATGGTCCAGGGCAAATTGGAGGGAAATTTCCAGGCGTCCGGGAAGACTGCGGACCCGGAGGCGCTCGTAGGAAAGGGCGAAATTTCCCTGCGCGACGGGCGAGTCCAGCAATACAGCTTGTTGGTGTTGTTGGGGGAGCTTCTTCAGATCGAAGAGCTAAAAGAACTTCATCTTGAGCAAGCGGAGGCGAGATATCACGTGAGTCCAGGCTTGGTTACAATCGACGAACTGATTTTGCGCTCTTCGAATATTCGTCTCACGGCGTCGGGAACAGTTGCGTTTAACGGCAAGCTGAAACTCGATTCTCAGCTCGCGATCAACGACAAAATTCGTGGCCAGCTTTTCAAAGCGATTCGCCAGAATTTTCAACCGATCAACGAACCGGGCTATTCTGCGATCGATTTCCAGGTTGGCGGCACTATCGAGCGACCCAGCACAAATTTGATGGACAGACTGGTCGGCCGTGATATCAGCAGCATGATCAATAGTTTCTTTGGCGGCGGAAAAAAGGAGCGAGCAAAGAAGAAAAAGAAACAGATCGAAGAAGTCACGCCTGCAACCCCTGAGCGTAGCGATGCGGGCAGCACGATGCCTGCCGCGCCATCAACTTCTGCTCCGCCGCAGGAGGCGCTGCCTGAGGCTACTGCAACGCCAACGCCAGCCTCGTCGCCATGAGAGTGATCGCCGGCAGCGCCGGCGGAATCCGCCTGGCAGTTCCGAAGTGCGGCGTCCGACCAACGATGGACCGCGTGAAAGCCGCTATCTTCTCCAGTTTGGGCGATGCGGTTGTGGGGGCGCGCGTGCTCGATCTTTTTGCGGGCAGCGGCGCGCTTGGAATTGAAGCGCTCAGCCGCGGCGCGTCTTCTGTTGTTTTTGTCGAGGCAGATCGACAATCGGCGAGAATCATCGAGGGCAATCTCGCCAAAACAAGATTGAAAGGGCGAGTTCGACAGCAGGATGTCTTAGGTTTCCTCCGGCACGCTTCCACCGCAGAAAATTTTGACATCATCTTTGCCGATCCGCCGTACGAAAAAACGGCGGACGGTGAGCGCTTCACGGAAAGACTGTTGGCAAACAACAAGGTGGCTCAATTACTGGAGCCGGATGGAATTTTCGTTCTAGAGAAGCGCCCGGCGGAAGCTCTTCCTGAAACCAAGCTCTGGCGTGTGATTCGTCACAAAACATACGGGGCCACCGAGGTCTTGTTTCTTTCCGGAATCCGCAATCAAAAATTGGCAAGCCGCAATTGAATGATCCGCTTCATTTACAATCTGTTTTGGCCAATCGGGCTATTGTTCTTTTTGCCGGGTTATTTCGTGAAGATGATTCGTCGCGGCGGTTACCGCGAAAAATTCGGACAACGTCTGGGAATTTACGACCACAAACTGCGCGCTCGCCTGTCGAAGCAAAAAGCGACATGGCTGCATGCGGTAAGCGTGGGGGAAGTAAATATCGCGTTGAAACTGGCCAACGCATTGCGCGCGCTGGAACCAGATTTGCACTGTGTTTTGACCACGACCACCACCACAGGTTTCGCTCTGGCAAACAAGAATGCTTCGCCTTGGATCGAAGTCATGTATACGCCGCTCGATTACTGGCCGATCATGCGACGCGCGTTTTCGGCGATCAGGCCGACGCGGATCTTACTGGTGGAAGCCGAAGTTTGGCCAAACCTCGTTGCATTCGCGCACGAATGCCGAATTCCCACGATATTGGTGAACGCGCGCTTGTCGCCGAGATCGGAGAGAAGGTTTCGCCGGTTCCGATTTTTCGTTGCGCCAACATTTCGTCTCTTGGACCTGGTCTGCGCGCAGGAACCGGAAGATATCGATCGATGGGCCGCGCTCGGTATTTCGCGCAGTCGCATTCGGGCTGTCGGAAGTATTAAATACGATCCTGATGGGCGTCACCAGAGCGTAGAAGCGCAAGAAGACGCGCAGCAGGCCGACATCAACCATGCGGATCCAGGGCGTCCAGTGCTGTTCGGCGGCAGCACGCATCGCGGCGAAGAGGAAATTCTGGCCAGAATCTTTCTGCACTTACGTCAGGAATTTCCATCATTGCGATTGTTCATTGCGCCTCGTCACGTCGAACGGCTCCGCGAAATTCGGACCCAACTTGCCGCTCTGCCATTGCGCGTGTCGTTGGCTAGCGAAGTGGCCCGGCAGCCGCCGGACGAATCAGATGCGGACTGTATTGTTCTGGATACAACAGGTGAACTTCGGCGCTGGTACGGTATCGCCACCATTGTGTTTATAGGAAAAAGCCTGACCGCGCATGGTGGGCAAAATCCCGTGGAGCCGATCATGGCGGGCAAACCGGTCGTGTTTGGTCCGCATATGGAAAACTTCGGGACACTTGCGGAGGGGCTTGTGTCGAAGAAAGGCGCGATCCAGGTTCGCGATGACGATACACTTGAACGAACCATCTCCGATTTGCTGCGTGATGCCAAAGCCCGCCAACGCCTCGTCCAAAGTGCGCGCGAAGTTTTGAGCCAGCATCAGGGCGCGACGGCTCGTGCAGCGGCATTGATTCACCAACTTCATTCGAACCAAGAACAAGAACCGGGTTGATGTGAAGGCGCTCGCCGCAGCCAGCCCCCAGTCCGTGGTCTACGGTCAGTAGTCCGTGGTCCTCCGTCGGCTGGCAATTTACCTTGCGTCGGAGAGTAGCAATTCTGATATTGGCGGGCTTTTGGTGACCCTATCGTCTAGAGGCCCAGGACACCGCCCTTTCACGGCGGTAACACGGGTTCGAATCCCGTTAGGGTCGCACTGGTTGATGCTATCGATCGCCGGCGCGCTGCTTGTGTCGGTGGCGATGCTCGTGGATCTCAACCCGGTAGTGGATCAGAATTTTTTCTTTTCAACGAATGATCCTGGAATCCAGCAGACCAAAAAAATTGAGCAGCATTTTCCGTCGCAACCGGAAGTGATTCTGGCGGTGTCGTCGCGTGATATTTCTTCGCCGCGATATCTGGAACGAATTCAAAAACTCACACAGCGAGTCCACGCGATTCGCGGCGTAAGTGCGGTCAAGAGCCTAGCCGAAGGACCAAAAAGTTTTGCGGATGCGTTGAAGAGCCCGTTCTGGAACCGGTTGCTGATCGCGCAGGACCGGAAGTCCAGCAACGTGATCATTTTCATGAAAGGCAGGCATACAGAAAAGCCGATTCAGCGACTAGAGCAGACCGTTCATGAGTTGAATGCGCGCGATTTTCGGATTCATATCGCCGGTCCGCCTTATGTGGTGGAAATGATTCGACGCAGTCTCGCGCACGATTTCCGCTATTTCAGCCTAACTGCGGTCGCGTTGTTTGGCCTAACGATGGCCGGGCTGTTCCGGTCGGCCCGGCTGTTTATAGGAATGCTTTGTACCTGCACCAGCGCCGTGTTGTTGATGTTGCTTCTGCAATCGGTGCTTGGTCACAAGATCGGCATCCTGACGGTGAACCTCGGCACGATCGTGTTCGTGATTGCCTTGTCGCACCTGGTTTACATGACATTTAACTGGCAGACGCTCGCCGATCGCGCGCACCGCATGGGCAAGGAAACCCCGAATCTAGCGGCAGCGGCGCGACGCATGACTTTTCCGCCCTCGTTTTGGTCGATGGTCTGCGCCTCGTTAGGTTTCGCCAGTTTGCTGATTGTTCAGGCAAAGCCATTGCGAGAACTCGGCTTTGGCGGTGTGCTCGGCACGGTTGTGGCATTCATTTGTGCATACTTGATGTATCCGGCATTCCTGCGCTGGGCTGTGCCGCGCAAAAGCAAAATCGTTGAGGCAGAACCAACGCATGCATTTTGGTCGCGGCGCTTTGCGGTGCTCTCGTTAGGCGTCATCCTGCTCGGCATTGGTCTGGGATTCGGGCTGACGAAGGTGGACACGGACCCGAGTCTGCTGGATTATTTCAAGCCGAAGCAAGAATTGCGCGACGGGTTGGAATTCGTGGATCGCACGGGAGGCTGCAATCCGCTCACCCTCGTTGTCTCCGCGACCAGCGGCAGCCGCCTGAACACAGACGAAGCGTACAAGAAGATGTGGACGTTGCACGGTGCCCTGGAAAATCAGAAAGACGTTGGGACGGTGATTTCGCTACCGACGCTTCTAGCAGAAGGCGATCGCACACCATTTTCGTTTCTCATCAGCTATGAAAAAATGATGGAGATCATGGCGCAACCAAAGTACGCGCGCGTGTCCAGGAGCTTCGTGACGGATGATCGGCAGGACGCGGTGTTCATGCTCCGGATGATCGAGGCGCGGCGCACCAAATACCGCGTCGACGTCGTGAACGATCTTCGCTCTGTCTGCCGCAAGTACGGATTCAAAGCTGACCTTGTTGGCGGCATTTACTATTTGCAGGGACGGCTGGCCAAACTTGTCGCCGAAAGTCTGGTAACGGGCTTGTTCTGGTTGAATTTGTTGTTCGTGGTGATCGCGTGGGTCGTCGCACGGTCCATTCGCGGCGCATTGGCGATGATTGCGAGTCTAACTCTCGTTCCACTATCCATGCTCGGGGGCATCGGTTGGTTGCATGTTCCGGTGGATATCATTTCGGCGCCAGCCACAAATGTTTGCATCGGCATCGCCATCGATTCGATGATTCATCTCGTCTTTGGCGTACGGCGCGCGCAACGCGACGGGAAGAAAGGGTGGGACGCGTGGGTCTTCGCGCGCGAGGAGCAATGGCGCGGGATTGTCTATTCGGACGTGATCATCGCCGCGGGTTTCGCAATTTTCGTGTTGTCGGATTTTCCACCGACGCAGCGTTTCGGTCTGGTCGTTCTCGCTGGATGCATCATCGACATCCTGGCAAATCTTTTAGTATTGCCGCTGCTCGGTGGCGCGCCATTGAAAAAGCGCGTTTGAGGAGGCGCCTGCGATGCATATTTTGAAACCGATGCAGGCCGCGTTTTATCAGTCTGAATCTGACCAGCCGCATCCGGCGCGGGCAAGGGCGATTATCAAAGCGCACCCGGAAGTCCGGCGACTGATGGTGCGTAACCCGTGGACGGCGGTCATCGCCGTCTCAATCGTGGTCATGCAAACGGCCATCGCATTCGAGATGGGAAGGCTTGGGTTCGGCTACTGGTGGCTCAGTGTTCTGCTCGCGTATTGCGTCGGGGCGTTCGCGAATCATGCGAATTACGTCATCATTCACGATGCAACTCACAATCTGATTTTTCGAAGCAAAAGCTGGAACAAGATGGTGGCCATCATCGCCGATCTTCCCAATCTTACGCCCGGCGCGATGGGTTTTCGCGTTTATCATCTAAAGCATCATTCGCATCAGGGCGATTACGAATACGACGCGGACCTGGCAAACCATTGGGAGGCGCGCCTCGTGGGCAACAAGTGGTACAGGAAAGCGGTCTGGCTCATGCTCTTTCCTTTTTTTCAGGTAACGCGCCCGCCACGTTTGAAAGCGATCAAGATGTGGGACCGCTGGTTCTTTATCAATTTTGCGTGTGCCGCGCTCTACGACGTGGCAGTCGTTTATTTTTGCGGTTGGCCGGGATTTCTTTATCTCGTGTTTGCGTTTTTCTTTTCAATCGGATTGCACCCCGTCGGCGCTCGCTGGATTCAGGAGCATTACACTTACGATTTCGACCAGGAAACGTTCAGCTATTACGGACCAATCAACCGCGTCGCGCTGAACATGGGTTATCACAATGAGCACCACGATTTGCCCTCGATCCCGTGGAACAACCTGCCGAAACTGCGCGCAATGGCGCCGGAGTTTTACAGCAATCTGAAATATCATTCGTCATGGAGCCGGCTGCTGTTCCAGTTCGTTTTTGACAAGCGATACAGCCTCTATTCGCGGGTTGAACGAATGAAAGAGAGGACGGACTCTCAACCGGCTCGCGACACGACAGCCGATCACATTGGCAATCTTGATCTCAGTGCAAGGCCCATTAGTTTTTAATAATGGCGGAGCGATTGTATATCTCGAACAAGAACGAAACTGTGCGCATGTTCGAGAGCGATTTTATGGAGTTTTTTTCACGGGTGCATCCGGTGACTCCGTTGGTGCTGTATCTGCCGGTCGTTGGCTACATGGTTTATGTGTCTCTGTGGCCACGCCAATTGTCGATCGCGGTCGTAACGGGGCTGTTTTTGCTTGGCATTTTGCTCTGGACGCTGATCGAGTACCTCATCCACCGGTACATATTCCATTACGAACCGAAGACTCGTTGGGGAAGGAAGTTGCACTATGTGATTCACGGCGTGCATCACGATTACCCCAGCGATGCGCGGCGCCTCGTTATGCCACCGGTCATAAGCATCCCGCTCGCGTTTCTTTTCTATGGTCTGTTTCTTTTAGTTTTTGGGAGCCTGACGCCGGCCGTGTTTGCCGGATTGGTTTTCGGTTATGTCTGCTATGACATGCTCCATTACGCGACGCACCATCTCGCCATGAAACGCGGCGCGTGGCTTTGGCTGAAGCAGTATCATCTGCGCCATCACTTCAAGGATGACCACGTTGGATACGGCATCAGCTCGCCGCTTTGGGATTACGTTTTCCGCACGACGCGAAAGTAAAGGCTAGCTTCGTGTAGCCACCGACCTCTGGTCGGTCAAGTGTTGCTATCATTGAAACCGGGGGGCCCGCAAGGCCATGGCTAGATGCCACTAAACCCTTGTTCTCAATCCGAAACCCGCTAAATTGGCTGCCCCGACACGGAACTCTGCCGATGCAGCGGAAAATTTCGTAAGGAATCTGTGAACCATAAAAACTCTCAACTTTGCTGGGACACGCCGTCCGTAGGGACGGCAGCGAGCGAAAGACAGTGTACAATTTGATGAATCAGGACCCGGCAAAACTTAGTCTGAGCAATTTCCTGGCGGGCGAGAGCAACGACCCGCTGCAAGCTCCAGCGAGCTTTACAAACTGGATGCGCGTCGGCGCGTGGGCGGTTGAATTGTACGAACCGGAGCTCCTTGCGACAGCGGATGCGCGGACACTGATCAATTACGGCGGCAAACCGCGACCGGTGATTAATCTCTGCTCCTATAATTATCTTGGTCTTGCCAATCATCCGGAGGTGTTGCTCGCAGCGCACGAGGCGCTCCGCACCCATGGACTGGGAGCATGCGGATCGCCGATGCTTTCCGGGATGACCGATCTGCATCGCGAACTCGAACGGCGCGTCGCAAAGTTTCTCCAGCGCGAGGATGCAATGCTGTTCAACAGCGGATTCGGCGGCGCGCTGGGAACGATCTCTGGGCTGCTTCGCAAGAGCGATGTGGCTATTCTGGATAATCGGTCGCACCTTAGTCTGCGCGATGGCGCGGTGCTTTCCCGGTGCCGCACGGAAAAATTTGAGCATAATGACGCAGCCTCGCTTGATGCCGCGTTGACCCGCCAAAAAGGGCGCCGCCAACTCGTGATTGTTGAAGGTATTTATTCAATGGACGGGGATTTCGGCAACCTGCCGGAATTACTTGCTGTCGCGAAGTCTCACGGCGCGAGTGTTTTTATTGACGAAGCTCATTCCATGCTGGCATGTGGCGAACACGGCCGTGGAGCGGCCGAAAAGTTTGGCGTAGAAGAGCAGGTTCCGCTCGTTTATGGGACGTTCTCCAAGGCTTTTGGAGCGCTTGGAGGCTTTGTCGCCGGTTCCAAGGAAACGCTGCAATACCTCCGCTTTTACGCGCATCCATACGTTTATTCGTGCGCGCTGCCGCCCGTAGTGATCGCGGCAATCTTAAAAGCCCTGGAGCTTGGCACCAAGCAACCAGAACTGCGGACCCAACTTTGGGAAAACGCCGATTACTTCCACGCGCAACTCCGAAGTCTTGGGCTGGATACTGGAGAATCGACGACCTATGTGATGCCAATTGTCATCGGTGATCGGGAGCGCATGTATCGGCTGGGACATGAACTGCGACGCCGTGGTCTGTGGGTTGCCCCGGTTGATTATCCGGCTGTGCCGCAACATCGAATCTGTTTCCGTGCCTGTGTGACGGCCAAACATACGCGCGCAGATTTAGACGAAGCTTTGAACATTCTCGGGGACACACTCGTTCCAGCTGCGCTGCAAAAGCAAAGCGCGTAAGCACGCTGGCAGGAAAGATGTGCAAGTCTGCCACGTTTGATTCGGAGAGCTCTCGAGCATCGCAACGCTCGGCGTAATTATTGATGCTGCAAGGAACAGAGACGCGGCCGCGCGTCGAAGCCACATACAAAGCGTGGGAAGTCGAAGGAGTTTTCGATCTTTATTTCTACAGGCCAATAGGGTTTCGGCTGGCTAGGCTGTTCGCACAGCTCAGGATGAAGCCCGCGGCGGTGACTTTGCTGGCCGGCATTTTTGGTGTTGTTGCGGGGCACCTTTATTTCTATCGCGATCTAAGCATCAACGCTGCCGGCATGATGCTCCATGTTTGCGCGAATGTGCTCGACAACGCAGATGGTCAGCTCGCGCGTTTAACGCATCGGGAAAGTCGCGAGGGCCGTATCATTGACAGCGTTGCCGACCACTTGGTCTTCGTCAGCGTTTACTTGCATTTGACTCTTCGCTATCTGTTCGAAGGCTGGTCCCCAGCCATCGTTCTTCTCGCGTTTGCTGCTGGAATCAGTCACGCATTGCAGGGAGCAGCGGCGGATTATTATCGCAGCACCTATCTTTACTTTGTAGTGAAGGGCGTGCGGACAGGCGTAGATTCCTCGTCTGCGCTGCGATCAGATTACCGAAAGTTAACCTGGGGTCACACACCGTGGCAGAAGCTTCTGCTCGCGTTGTATTTGAATTTTACTCGCCAACAGGAAATGCTGGCACCACGCGTGAAAATGCTGCGTGATGTCGTCGGCCAATTGTTTCATGGCGAAATCCCTGACCGGTTAAGAACGCGTTATCAAAATTTAGCCCGTCCAATGCTCAAGTGGTGGAGACTGTTGATGACGAACATCCGGATGCTGGTCTTGTTTGCGCTTCTGTTCATCAGCCGACCAGTTGATTACTTCTGGTTCGAGCTAGTCCCGCTCAATTTGCTGTTTGTTTATCTTCTGTTTCGCCAGGAAAACATGGCTGAATCGCTGCTGAAAATCGCCGAGAGCTCACAAGATTCGGCGTAGCTATTCTTCTGAGTGTCGAACGTTGAAATTTCAGAGGTTAGCTCGCGCCGTGAGCGTAACGCGTTTATCACGTTTCCATGGCGCGTTTACGCAAATGACCCGGCCTGGGTGCCGCCGTTAATCATCGAACGCAAAGCGTTCCTCGACCGTAAACGGCATCCGTTCTACAGACATGGCGACGCCGCGTTATTTCTCGCGCGGAAAAACGACGAGATCGTCGGCCGAATCATGGCGAGCGACGATCCGAATTACAATGCATTGCACCATTCGAATGTCGGCTGTTTCGGTTTGTTTGAGTGCATCAACAATCGAGATATAGCTGCCGCGCTCTTCGAATGCGCAGCGAATTGGCTTCGCGAAAGAGGACGCACTGAAATCATGGGGCCGATTGACTACTCAACGAACTACGTCTGCGGTCTTTTGATTGATGGGTTTCAGTTTCCTCCCACAATACTGACC
>JBKOYG010000062.1:0-3291 GCA_046725285.1 Verrucomicrobiota bacterium | reverse complement strand
GTAGTCTGGATTTCCGCTGCCGCCTGGGACTTCGGCGTCCTGCACGCCGCCAAGTTCGTTGTATTGGATCCAAAAGTCGGCCTCCAGTATCTCCAGTGCTGCTGGGAACCGAAGCAGAGCTGCGTCTCCCGGTGTGAGACCGCCGCTTGCTTCGGCGGTTCGGATGCTGGGCAACAATCCCGCGCCGAGCGTTCCTGCTCCGAGAGCGAACGATGTGCCTAGGAAGGAACGCCGACTGATGGATCTTCTTGGATGTTTGATTTTCTTTTCCGAGTTGTTCTCACTCAAATTACTTCTTGTATAGTTGTCAGCTTTCATGCCCGTGAAATCGCAGTGGTTCGGGCTGCGCGCTGTATGGGAAAAGTTACGCGTTTGTTACCTTCCCGGGGCGCTGCGCGCATGGCTGGTCCCGCTGGACCATTGCGCACTCCTTTTACCTGGTTCTCTCAATCCGCAGGTATGCGGTGACGGAGTCGCCTATTTGTTCCAGCCTCAGGGCTAAGAAGCTCTGCCGCGACTGTAGAAGGGCGGAGGTTCGTCGGAACCAAATTTATTGTGCAGGATGCGCTTCCAAACGTGTTTTGCCTCGTCATGACCCAACGCGATTTTGTTGGCCACTAATCGTCGAAGTTATCGATTCGGTTGCCCGACGCGGTGAAACCGTGAGGCCTCAAAGCGGGTCTTCCAGCGCGACCGTAGTAGAAGCGCCGTGCAGCGCTTAGTCCGCCGAAACTTCGGCCCCCCAAAACGCGCGCCGCCACCATAGAAAGCTGGCGCGCCGCGAGAACCACCACCGCCAAATCCACCGAAATAGCTGCCACCGTCAAAGTGGCCGCCACCACCAAGACCCCCTCCGCCACCATGACCTGCCCACGTTGGCTGAGCAAGGCCAACAAGAGCGACGGCTATTAAGCTAAGTAATTTGGTTGTTTTCATACCCAAAAGTCGCGGCGGCCGCCACCCATTGCTCCAGCGCGTGCGTGGGATTTAGAGTTCCACCTGAGAGTACGTGGTCATTCTCTCCTTAGAGATAGCTAATGGGGTGCACAGCCATCTTGACGGGCGGGGTAGCTACCTAACACGTAGCTACCAACTGGTGGTGAGTTGTTAGATTTTTCAGTGCGCGGCCCAACAAAAAGTCTAGCCACGCACTGAAAAATGATTGGGAATGTCTGTATTCGTTGTAATTACCGACGAAAAATCTCGTAGATCGCGCCGTTCGAAAGCGAGGCGACGAACAGGTTGCCATTCGGGCCGGTCTTGATGTCGGTGGCGATGCCGAAGTTCCGCCCGAACAGCAGGCTCTCGCTCTCGACGATCGCCCGCGCGTTCGCGGCCGGATCGGTCGGCGACGGCTTGTCCAGGTTGTCGGCGACGCGGTCCTCTAGCCGGGGATCATCCACGGCGATCTTCCGGCGGTTGCCGGTCAGGTTGAAGTGCCACAGGAAGCCCCCTTCGAGGAACGGCCGGGCGGCACCCACGAAGAGGTCGCCGTCGTACTGCGGACCTATCCCGCCGCCGTCCATGAAGCCAATGCCCGCCGGGGCCACCTCAAACTTCCAGCTGAACTCCGGGTCGCTGTAGTGCGCGCCCGGCAGCATCACCATCCGCGCCAGCGCTTCCTCGGGCGAGTCGGCGATGTTGGTCGGTGGCCAACGCGACTGCTGCAGGTTGCCGCCGAACATCGTCGTCTCGATCAGCTTGAACTGGTCGATGCGCGCCAGCGGCCCCATTACCTGGATCCACCCGCCGTTCATCCCTAGCTGGACCAGGCCCAGCTCGGTGAACGCGTCGTCGCCATTCTGCTCCAACCACAGGTTGCCGGACCTCGGGTCGAAGTCGAACCCGAAGCTGTTGCGGAGGCCGTAGGCGAACACCTTGTGGATGTTGGCGGTGACCTGGGGGTTCTCCTCGATCTGCCCGCGGATCTCGCCGCCGGGCAGCCGGCGGGTGTGGAAGTTGATGTACGACTGGCCAGCGAGGATGTTCGGCAGCTGGGCGGTAAGGGTGGTGTTGTTGCCCTCGGCGCTGTCCCACTTGCTGAAGATCGTGCCGCCGACGCCGCTGGCGAACGGGGTTACCACGACGTCGTTGGGGTTGGTGTCGTTGAACGGCTGACCGAAGAAGCCGAAGCGGACCCCCGCGTTCGTCCCACGTGGCGCCGGGGCGTGGATGTGGGCGGCCAGCAAGTCGTCGCTCGGGTCGGCGGTTTGCGTGCCCGTAAAATCGAGGCCGGTGACAGTGACGATGAACCTAAGTGCCGTCCCCTCTTGATTCAGGAAGAACGCCGCGTAGCCCTTGGCCGTCGACGCGTTCGGCGGCACCTCCTGGCCGCCCTCGAGCCGCGCCACGAACACGTGCCCGGTCCCGGTGAAGGGGTTGTCGGCGGGCGTTGTGCCGTCGGGGTTCAAGCGAAGAATGGACCCGGTGAGATGGGCGTCGTCCGGCTCGGGCCCGCCGAAGTTGTCGTCGCTGCCGAACAGGGGGTCGCCGGGCTGGAAGGGACCGTTGAGGAGGTTCTGCATCCAGCCGCGTCGGCCCACATCACCGATGAAGATGTACAGCTTACCGTCCGGTCCGAACTTGATCACCCCGCCGTCATGGTTGCCGCGGCCCGCGACTGGGGTCGGCTCGGCGACGAACGGCGGCTGCAGCGCCCGCAGCCGGATTATGCTCTGGTCGAACGTCAGCGTTGAGCCGTTCCACACGAACCGGTCCACCCGGTTGCCCAATAGAGGTGTTTCACTGAGCACGGCGGTGTCAGCGCCGGTCGTGCTCTCCGTCCAGTACAGGTAGACGTGGGGGGTGGCGGGGAAGTCCGGGTGCAGCGCGATGCCCAGCAGACCGCGCTCGGAGCCAGAGTTGACCGCGAGGTCGAGCACCGTGCTCTGCACGACCCCGTTCACCACCCGCTTCACCTGGCCGGTGGCCTTTTCCAGGACGAAGAACTCATTGGGTCCGAGGAAGGCCATACTGGTGGGCTGATCCAGATTTTCGACTACCGTGCGCACGCCCAAATTCGGGTCGACTAGGCTTGGGGTACTTTGCGCGTTTAACATGGACGGCAGCCCAAAGAGAGCTGCGAGGAAAGTGCACATCAGGTGCATGGCGAGGTTTGAACATTTTTGAGCATTCATAGTGATTTTCCTTTCTGTGGTTTGAATGTGAACGACCCCAAAAAAGCCAGCGAATTGGGACGTGCTTTAAAAAACGGAGGATCCTCCATCCGTCTCTGTAAAGCGGAATAAGGTAACGGTGTTGTTACTTATTCTCGTTAATGGTGTGAAAACA
>JBKOYG010000097.1:0-18812 GCA_046725285.1 Verrucomicrobiota bacterium | reverse complement strand
ATAAATGGCGACTCAATCGTCCGCATGGACAGGAGAGAAGCCTCGTAAAGCGGGAAATGGCGCTGGCCGAGGTTCGGCGGCACGAAGCGGCGAAAAGGTTGTTCCCATTTCGCACACAGGTTCTGCGCAGGATATTCACCGTACCCCGCCGCACAGCGTCGAGGCGGAACAAGGCGTCCTCGGGTCGATGCTGCTTTCGCCTCGACAAGCCATTGCGGAATGTGTTGAGAAAATTAATGAGCAATACTTCTACGTTCCCGCTCACCAGACGATCTATAACGTCCTCGTCGATCTTTGGAATGCGGGCCAGGCGATCGACCTGATCACCTTCACACAAGTCTTGCGGGACCGAAACCTGCTTGAGAGTGTGGGCGGCGCGGCATTCGTCACGAGTTTGTTCACATTTGTTCCGACGGCCGCCAATATTGAGTACTACCTGGAGATCGTTCGCGATAAATACATTCTGCGCGAAATCATTTCGGCGGCTACGGAGAGTGTCCGGCGCGCCTACGACGAGCAGGACGAGGTCAACAATCTTCTCGACGAAGTAGAACAGCGCATTTTCGCCGTCGGCGAAGACCGTTTCAAAGGTCAGATGCTTTCCATGAAAGACCAGGTGATGGAAGCAATCGAGGCGATCGAGAAACTCTACGAACGCAAAGGCGGTATCACCGGTATCTCCAGCGGCTTCGTCGAATTCGATCGGATGACCAGCGGCCTGCATCCCTCGGAAATGATCGTGATTGCGGCGCGCCCAAGCATGGGAAAGACAGCACTCGCCATGAATATTGCCGAACACGTCGCGATCAATGAGAAACTTCCGGTCGGCGTCTTCAGCTTGGAGATGAGCAGTCAGCAGTTAGTGCAACGGCTGCTTTGTTCCCGAGCACGCGTAAATCTGCAGAAGGTCCGCGACGGCTTTCTCGGCGAGCGCGATTTCCCGAGTCTCACTGCCGCCGCTTCGAAACTGGCAGAAGCCAAAATTTTCATCGAGGACAGCGCGAGCCTGACAATCCTTGAGTTGCGTGCGAAGGCGCGTCGACTCAAAGCCCAACAGGACGTGCGGCTCATCATTGTCGATTATTTGCAACTACTGCGATCGACGTCGCGCCGCGCGCAGGACAATCGCCAGTTGGAAATCTCCGAAATTTCCGCTGGGCTCAAAGGCCTGGCCAAAGAGCTGAAAATTCCGATCATCGTAGTGGCGCAATTGAATCGGCAACCCGAACAACGCTCGGGTGGTAAACCGCGTTTGAGCGATCTGCGTGAATCTGGCTCCATTGAACAGGACGCTGATCTGGTCGGGTTACTTGTCAGGCCGGAGATTTACGAGGAAGACGAGGAAGCGCGCGCAGAAAAAGCGGGTGAAGCTGAGTTAATCATCGCCAAGCAACGCAACGGACCGGTCGGCGAGATTCCGCTGACGTTCCTGAAAGAGTTCACTCGCTTCGAGACTCGGGCGCGCAATGTGGAGGAGCCAGAAGAAGCGTTTTGAGAGGTACGGGCGGGCCACCTGAAATCACCCGTCTCGCGGGTGATCGCATTCGGCGCGGGTGATTGAGGTCAATCGCTCCTACCTGAGTGATTTCGCGGCGTCAATTACGTGCTGCGCGTCGATCCCGCGCTCCTTCATCACTTCCGCGCCGGGCGCGCTCAAGCCGAATTGATGCAGACCAATCACTTTCCCGTCGAGTCCGACGTATTGATACCAAATCTCAGTCACCCCGGCTTCGATCGCGACGCGTTTACGACATTCGTTAGGTAAGATCTCTTCGCGGTATTCTTGCGGCTGGCGATTGAAACGCTCGAAGCACGGCATCGAAACCACGCGCACGCCATCGCCAAGCTGTTGAGCGGCCGCAAGCGCATGCTGCAATTCGCTTCCGCACGACATGATGATTAGATCCAGTTTCGCTTTCTCCTTTCTCGCGATGTAACCGCCGCGCAGGACTCCTTCGCGACGCAATTTTACATCTACATCGTTTAACATCGGAACGGTCTGGCGCGTGAGCGCAAGAAAAGTCGGCCCGTCGGTCCGTTGCATGGCCGCGACAAAAGCGCCGGCGGTTTCTTCGGGATCGGCTGGGCGGATTACGTCAATGTTTGGCATCAACCGAACTGAGCTCACCGTCTCCACAGGTTGATGAGTTGGACCATCTTCACCAACGCCGATCGAATCGTGAGTAAAAATGTAAATATTAGGGAGCTTCGCCAGGGCGGCCAGCCGAATGGAAGCGCGGCAATAATCGGTGAAAACCGTAAAGGTGCCGCCCGATGCGCGGAACAGTCCATGATATGAGATGCCGTTAAGGATCGCGCACATCCCATGTTCGCGAATGCCGAATCGGATGTTACGCCCGCCGGGATTGTCGCGATTGAAATCCCCGCCGCCGTCTATGTAGTTCATTGTCGATCCATAAAGATCGGCGCTGCCGCTCATCAATAACGGCATCGCTTGCGCGATCGGTTGCAATGCTTCGCCGCCCGCTTTTCGCGTCGCCAGCTTCGCATCCTTGGGAAAGTCAGGAATCTTCGATAAGAGATTGACAGGAACTCTTCGTTCCAATCCATCATCGAGCATCTTGGCTTTGTCGGGATTTTTCTTGCGCCACGCGTTGTATGTTTCTTCCCACTTCTCGTAATCGCCGAGCAGCTTCTTTTTGTGCTCGGCAAAGTAATCGTACACATCCTGCGACACGAAATAATGTTCGTCTGGCAATCCCAGCGCCTTGCGCGCGGCATCCACATATTTCGCGCCTGCTTCTCCATGCGCCTTGTATGTTCCTGCTACTTCGGGGACGCCCTTGCCGATCAGCGTGTGTGCGATAATGAATTGCGGTTTTCCGTTGTCGCGCCTCTTCGCCACGTTCAACGCGTCGAGAAACTGTTGCATGTCGTGGCCGTCAATTTCCTGAACATCGAAGCCGTATGCCTCCATGCGTTTGCCGGTGTCTTCGCTCTGCGTTTCCTTCGCCGCGGCGTCCAGCGTGACGGCATTCGAATCGTAGATGAAGATCAAATTATCGAGGCCCCAATGACCGGCCAGCGCGCACGCCTCGGAGGCGACGCCTTCCTGCATGTCACCGTCACTGCACAAACAGATCACATGCTGATCGAAAATCTTGTGCTCATCAGTATTGAAACGCGCCGCCGCCATTTTTGTCGCCACGGAAATACCTACCGAGTTGCCGACGCCCTGGCCCAGCGGTCCCGTTGTGCATTCCACACCGGGCGTGTCGCCGAATTCAGGGTGCCCAGGTGTCTTGGAATGCAGTTGCCGGAATCGTTTGATTTCCGACATCGGCAAATCGTAGCCGCTCATGTGCAGCCAGGCATATAAGAACATACTGCCGTGCCCGGCCGACAGGACGAAGATATCGCGATTGATCCAGCGCGGCTTGTCTGGATTATATTTTAACGCATAACCATACAGGACGGCGCCCATCTCGGCGCAGCCGAGTGGAAGGCCAAGGTGGCCAGATTTCGAAGCTTGCACAGCGTCCATGCACAAACCGCGTGCCTGGTCCGCCGCTTCAGAGAGAATTTTGATATTTAGACTCATGGAAAAAGAAGGGAAGATTCTTAATTTCAGCTTTAAAGATTAAAGACGCGAATGTCTATATGGCCGAACATTTGCGTTCGACAATGTATTTCCCACTGCTGAGCTATTGGACGCTGGTAAATCGAAAGATCGGAGGACTACTTCGCCTGTGAATACGCTATCACTGCTCCAAATTGTCGAACGGCTTGAACGTCTCGCAGGCAGGTTGCCTTCTAAAATCCGAAAAGCTGTTCTCAACGAGCTCACGCCACTGAAGCAATTATTTCTCCAGCAACGTCTACCGCGTTTTCTTTTTGCCGGCTCGGCGAAAGTACCCGCCGGGAAAATCATCTCGGCCCTCTTTGGTTCGGCTGAATTTGGCCCGCCGAACGCCGCGGCGCCGCTTTGCCGCTGGTTCGATGTCGGCTTTCCTGAGAGAGGAAAGATATCGATCATTGACGCCCGCGGGGTTGACAATTCTGCGGCGATCCATGTCCGGGACGAACTCAAATATCGCCCTGAAGATATCATTTTTCTCATGAGGGACGAGCGAATCGCCCAGGAACTGGAGAAGCGCGAACTGGCCGAGTTAAACAGCTATCTTAGCTGGAACGAGACATTTGAAACAGGTCGCAAAGTAATCGAAATCCTCGTCCCAATGTTTGAGAAGATCGGTTCGCGTGATCACAACGACCTCGGTGCGAAGCGCGACGAATTCGTTGCCGGATCAAGTCTCGCAAGACGCGGCGTCTTTTTGGAAACGTTACGGTTGGTTCCTACGGATAGCGAGCAGGGATTTGAACTGCCCCCTGTGGAAGCGCGGCGCCTTATGTCGATCCTGGCGCGCGAGTTGCCCAATGAAGCGCGGATGGAGATGATCCGGATATCGCGAGATCGCGAGGCGCAGCGGGAAGTGGCGCAGCTTTTGGTAAAATCTACTACCGCCGTTTGCACTGCCATCGGCGCACAACCCATCCCGCTCGCTGATCTGCCGATCCTGACCAGCCTGCAACTGATGTTGGTTTCCGGAATCATGTATGTAAGCGGGCGAGAACGCAGCTTGCGTGCTGCCACAGAATTCGCCGGCGCTCTCGGTGCAAATGTTGGCGCAGCGATGCTTCTGCGCGAAGGCGCACGCGCGATCCTGAAATTCTTTCCGGGTTGGGGGAACGTTGTGTGCGGGCTCGTGGCGGGTTCGGGAACGTACGCGATCGGTCGCGCTGCAACCGCGTACTTTATCGAAGGCGTCTCACTAAAGGATGCGCGTCGCACGTACTTGGCGAGTCGGAAAAAACGCCGGCGTCGGGAATTGGAAGAAGCTCGATGAGCGGGTGAGAATGCGTCGTGCTACGCACTGGTAACAACCAGCGATTATGCGTCGTATATCCCCGTGAATAACTTGTGAATAAAATTCCTCATTCCTACGTATTTTGTTCACACGATTTTGTGAACAAAGAGAGTAATTTCACCAGATCAACCGCGCATTCGTCAGCCTTCCCATGAAGCTATCCGACATACGGACGACGCTTCAAAAAATACACGTCTCGCCAGTCAAGACTCTCGGCCAAAATTTTCTCCACGATCAAAACCTTGCGCGATGGATTGTCGATCAAGCGCAGATCACTTCAGACGACTACGTGTTGGAAATTGGGCCTGGACTGGGGGCGCTGACGAAATTCCTTCTTGAAAAAGGCGCGCGTGTTCTCGCAATCGAGAAAGATACACGCCTCGCTAATTTTTTACGCGAGCGTTTCAGTCACGAGCAACTCGAAGTGCTGAACATCGACGCGCTCAAATTCGATGTGCGCATTTTGTTTGCGCACCGGCGCGTGAAACTACTTGGCAACCTTCCGTATAAAATCTCGAGCGCGCTGCTTTTGAAGTTCCTTGCATATCCAAGTCCTATCTCGCTGTGGTTGTTTACATTACAAAAGGAAATGGCAGCACGTCTTTCCGCGCAGCCGTCTACTCACGATTACGGTGCTTTGACATTGCGCATCCAGTTGCGCCATCACGTAAAATATCTGCGTACTGTTTCCGCAGCTGTCTTCTTCCCGCGACCTGAGGTTGATTCCGCAGTGGTGCGAACCTTGCCGCGAGACCCGCGGGAGTTGCCGCCGCACAATGAAGAGTTGCTTCTGGAATTGATTCGCCTGGGTTTTTCTCAGAGAAGAAAACAATTAAGAAAGTTGGTTCGGGAGCGGCTCGATCACTGGGATACTCTCGCGCACGAGCTGGACATCGATCCTAAAGCTCGAGCTGAAGAGCTCTCCTTACTTCAGTGGATTAGCCTGGCGAATTTCATTGCGCCGCCGCCGTGCCCGGATATTGGCCTAACGAACAATGAGCGCTTTCCAGTCGTCGATAAAAACGACAGAATTCTGCGGGATGCCAGTCGCTCCGAAGTGCATGCGAATAACTTGCGCCATCGCGCCGTTCACATCCTGATTTTCAACCCAGCAGGTGAACTTTATTTGCAGCAACGGTCGCGCTGGAAAGATCGGCATCTTCTGAAATGGGATTCCAGCGCTGCTGGTCATGTAATTGCCGCGGAAAGCTACGACGAAACAGCTCGGCGCGAGCTCAAGGAAGAACTGGGCATTGATGTTTCTCTTACAAAAATTTCAAAGCTCCCTGCTTCAGAGCGAACTGACCAGGAATTCATCTGGCTTTATCGAGGCGAAGTCGCCGGTAACTTTTCACCGAATCGAACAGAGATCGAAACGGGTGCATTCTTTCCCGAAACGGTCATCGATGGTTGGGTCGCGGCGCGACCGGAAGATTTTGCGCCAGGATTTATCGAATGCTGGAAAGTGTATCGCCAGAAAAACTGCGGCGATTGCAGCGCGCTTACTTAAATCCGACAAACTTTCTTCGCGGCAAACGCCGCAGAGCCGATCGCTTGAATTTCCGCGCGGCACGCCTCGCCTTCAGTTTGCCGCCATAGACACTGTCGCTAAACATCTTGGTTACGATTTTATTTCCGCGAAGGAAGTGGACCTGAAAACCATGTGTCTGTTTCTTCGCGCGCGTTTTTGTGTCGATGCGGCGAATGTTCGCCTCCGAATCAGGATTAGGACGTCTTCGCATGAAGCGAAACTAACTGAACAATTTCAGCAATCAACGAGGCAAACTTGCGGACCCGCTGCGGCCGAACGCATCGGGAGACGGCAGGTTCCACGAACGCCATTTCTTATCGTATTCGTTGGCCGCCAATAATGCGTAACAGGGATGCCGTTTTGCTCGCAACCAGGTGATTAGCTTCACGAGATCTTGCTGCGCCATCGTCGTGCAGCCGGTAGTCGGCCGATTCACGCCACGGCGAATATGAAAAAAGATCGCGCTTCCTGCACCGGGCACCGGCGGATCGGAATTGTGTCGGATCTCAACGAGCCAGTGATAAGCGAAATCACCGGAGCGCATTTTTTCGTGAGTGTAATTATTTGGTGGATTCTTCGGATCAATCACAATATGCCGATTGTAGTTAGGCGAGCGCGGGTCGTCGCTCCAAACGTCTATCTCCGTCACCTGATGGTATGGATAGTCGCCGCCGGGAGGCAGATGCGCTTCGTATCCAAAAACCTGGCCGATCTCGAAAATGCCCGCGGGCGCACGACCGTCGCGCTCTTTCTTTCGAAGGCCGGGCTCGTTTTGCCCTGCCAGCCCTGTGCCCCAGGCAACGCCGTTTTTGCCAAACAACACCGGAAACGGTCCAGCCACCGCAGTCCAATCCCCGCCGCGCGTTCGTTCAAACAGTCGCAGCTCACCGCGCATGGAATTCCACGTAGGCGCGATACCCACGATGAGCTGCGTGCAATCATCCGGAACGCCATCGGCGTGCGCATGGATACAAGGCACTATCAGCAGGCAGATCGCCAAGCAGCGCAAGGTCGACATGAGAGTTTACAAGGGAACGAATTTTCGTCGCGCCGCCACTTGTTTTCACATCTGCGGCAACGAGGTGCGCAATTAGGAATAAAGGAATCTAGTCCCCAGGCTGAATTCGCAGCAGTCGCTCAGCTGGTTGCGGCCGTTTCCACTGCGGCTGTGTCCGCAGGAAGATATTTCACACCAATGAGCCAGGCCACGCCGGAGAGGAGAATTATCCCTGACACAAACAGAAATGCCACGCGCATGTTCGTATGACCGCCGATATATCCTAGAAGCCAGAACGCCTGCACGTCCCCCAACGCATGGATGACAAAAATGTTTGCGGCGAATGCGGTCGCGCGCACCGCTGGCAGTGAAACGTTGGCCAGGGCGGTGTTTGACGGACCTGTGTTCAGGAACAGAAAAAAGATCGCGAAGAACATCGTGATCCAAGCCGCTGGAAACGGAATGTAGAGGGTTGCAACGAAAAGCGGGCATGCAATGAGCATTCCGATTCCCGACACCCAGAAATAGGAACCAGCGAAACGCGAACGCAGTTTATCGGCGATCACGCCTCCCAGGAGCGTCGAGATCAATCCCGCCACTACAGTGATCAAGCCAAATATCGTCATCCCCACGTCGGCGCTTTGATTGCGATAACGCAGATAAGCGGGGGCCCAGAACCCCAAACCGCCCGTTACAAAAGTCATCAATGTCTGGGCGACACAGTTGATTAGATAGGAACGGGTGCGGAACAAATTCAGGTAGTCACGCATGCTCCGGCGCGGTGATTTTTGTACTAGATGGTCCGCAGCAACGCGCGGATCGCGCTGCCAAAAACACCAAAGACCCAGCAGCAAACCAGGCGGGGTAACCAGATAAAATGCCCAGCGCCAGCCGAGGTGAGCACCAATCAGTCCGCCAATCACATAGCCGAGGGCGCTGCCGACTGGAATCGCAGTGTAAAAAATCGCCATGATGCGACCGCGTGTCTCGATCGGAAAGAGATCGGACAAAATCGTCGG
This sequence comes from Verrucomicrobiota bacterium, assembly GCA_046725285.1. Taxonomy (GTDB): domain Bacteria; phylum Verrucomicrobiota; class Verrucomicrobiia; order Chthoniobacterales; family UBA10450; genus Udaeobacter. Next base: position 10,376 of record JBKOYG010000097.1, on the reverse strand, counting down.
CGCCGCTGGCCCATAGCCGCCTTCGCCAATTCCAACGCACACGCGAGTTGCAAAGAGAATCGCGAATGTCGCCGCAAGACCCGAGCCGCCGCTGGCGAGACTCCATAAAATCACCGCGGAACCAATGATGATCCAGCGCGAGAATCGATCGGCGAGCAAACCGAGAATCGGCGCGGTGACCATGTAAGTTACGAAGAACGCATCGCCGAGCAGGCCCGTCTTGGTCATGGCGTTTGCGTCGTTGGCTGTGAAAAAAGTCGCGCGAATGTCAGGCTCGAGCGCGGCCAGAACTTGCCGGTCGATGTAATTGAAAAGATTGATGGCCAGGAGCAGAAAGAGTGCACCGCGCGCGCCGCTCATCGGTCTTTTCCCAACAGATTCCATTGCAATTGCCGATTGCAGTTTGCCCGGCGCAGAATGTAAATCATAAACGATGTCTTCCATGTCCACCGTTGAACGCGCGCTCTATTTTTTCGGCCGGTTGCTGGTGCGCTGCTTTTATCGGGTTACTGCGCTGGGATTGGAAAACCTTCCGCAGGGCGGGTTCCTCCTTTTGCCTAACCACATCACCTGGGTTGACGCCATCGTGCTGCAGTTCGCTTGCTCGCGCCCGATTCGGTACGTCATCGACCAGGAGCATTATCATAACCCTGCCCTTCATCCGCTTCTGCGCAGGCTCGGTTGCATCCCGATCAATATTCGGCATTCGCATTCAGCTATACGCCTTGCGACCGACAGAATCGCCGAGGGCGAAATTGTCTGTCTTTTTCCGGAGGGCCAGTTGGAACGCACAGGCGTCCTTTTGCGCTTGCAGCGCGGTTACGAATTGATTGCGCGCCACGCTGATGCTCAAGTCGTCCCGGTTTGGCTCGATCAACTCTGGGGCTCGATCTTTTCTTTCCAGGGTGGACGATTTTTCACGAAATTTCCCAAGCGCATACCGTACCCTGTAACCATAGCTTTTGGCAGGCCGCTGAAAGCCGAGACCGCCGACAATGCGACCGTGCGTGAGGAATTGCTCAAGCTCGGTGAATTTTGTTTCAGCCGCCGGCCGTCATTAGATCGACATCTTGCCGAAGAATGCGTGCGGGGACTCAAGCGCAGGCGCTTCGCCACGGCAGTAATCGACGGAACCGATCATAGTCAGCTGAGCCGGGCGAAACTGCTCGGCGCGGCGGCTGCATTGAGCCGTAATCTGCGGAAAGAATTTTCTGACGAACGAATCGCCATCGTTTTGCCTGCCAGCAAAGCATCGATGCTGGCAAACCTGGCTGTGACGCTGGCGGACAAGGTTCCTGCTGATCTTAATTTCACGATCGGACGCGCAGCGAACGAATCTTGCTGCAGACGCGCCAACTTGCGGATCGCAATTTCAGCAACGCAATTCATGGAACGCCTCAAAGATTTTCCATGGCCGGAACGCGTTTTGAAATTGGACGAATTGATGCCGCGGCTGAAGCGCGAGATCATTTTCTGGTGGATCGTGTCGATCCTGGTTCCAGCCCGTTTGCTTTTGCGCCTATTGCAAATTCCAAAAGAAGGCGGCCACCGGGAAGCGGTCTTGCTTTTTACGAGCGGAACCACTGGAGAACCAAAAGGCGTTGTGGTCAGCCACCGCAACGTTGTCGGAAATGTCTCGCAGTTTCGGCAACTGCTGGACGCACGGGAGACCGACGCCATCCTCGCATCGCTGCCGTTCTTTCACACCTTCGGCTCCACCGTCACGCTCTGGTATCCGCTCATTGAGGGCGTGCGCATTGTCACCTATCCAAACCCCTTGGAAGGCGCCAAAAACGCAGCATTAATCGAACGATACAAACTGACATTCCTCCTGGTCACACCAACGTTTCTACGTGTCTATTTGCGTAAAGCCGAGCTGCATCAGCTCCGCAGTTTGCGCCTGATTATCACTGGTGCCGAAAAGTTGCCTTTTGATCTTGCCAGCCATTTTGAGAAGCGCTTCGACAAAAAAGTTTTCGAAGGCTACGGGCTTACCGAGACTGCGCCAGTGGTCAGCGTCAATCTGCCCGGGCCCGAACCAAAAAAGCCGGGCGAAGCTGTGCAACCATCAAGCCGTTTGGGATCGGTTGGCAGACTGGCGCCGGGACTCGCCGCGGAAATTCGCGAACCGGAAACAGACCGAAAACTTTCGCTGTATGAAACCGGAATGCTTTGGCTGCACGGGCCAAATATCTTCGAGGGTTATCTGCACGATCGCGGGCAAACCGCGGAAGTCCTCCGCGGCGGTTGGTTGAAAACAGGCGACATCGGCCGGTTCGACGAGGACGGATTTCTTTACATCGAAGGGCGGCTGTCACGCTTTTCAAAGATCGGCGGCGAGATGGTGCCGCACGAAACAATCGAAAATAAAATTGTCGATCTTCTTGGTTTGTCCGGAAGAGACGAACGTCCGCTGGCCGTCATGGGCGTGCAGGACGAGGCAAAAGGCGAAGCGCTCGTCCTGCTTAGCGCGGTCGATATCAATCTGGCGGACTTGCGCAGCAAGCTTCACGAAGCCGGTGTGCCAAACTTGTGGATTCCCAAGCAGGTCCAGCGCGTTGAAGCAATCCCTGTCCTGGCGTCGGGCAAGCTCGATTTGAAAAAATGCCAGGGACTCGCAGCCGGAGGGTAGGGCGCAGCCACAGCCTGCTCGCCGTGGCGAGGGCGCGCCGATCTCGAATGCAGTGGCATTAATTGTGCGCAGTATTTGTCGCGAGGCTGGCTATAAAGCTTGTGAGCAATTCGTTAAAGCGCTCCTGCTGGTCGATGAACACCGCATGCGCTGCATCGTCGATTTTTTCGAAACGCGCACGCGGAATCTGGTTCGCAGCCGCCTGCTGGCGAGCCAGCTCACCCGATTTCGTCGAAGCGATAATCAGCGTCGGACATTCAATTTTCTTGAGCGCAGGCGTCCGATTCATACCAAACATGTCGGCGACGAGCATGCCGACACCAATGTCAGGCGGTGTTTTCATCCCCGTATTGACCAGCCCTTTGATCGCGTCGTCGCTCTGCGGTTTGCTGATGATTGCTCGCATCATGCCGGTCAAATATTCCTGCTGATGCGCCTGGTAAACGGCGAACATGTTGAATCGCTCGGCAGTTTCCTGGGAGCGAGCGGCCATGCCGTCAGCGCCATCGGAGACGGCCGCATCCACCAGTACAATTCCCGCGAGATCTTTGGTGCCGTACCGCTCGACGTAAGCGGCAATGTCCTGAACGCCTTGCGACCATCCAATGAGAACAGGTTGCCGGACGCTCAGGCGTTCCAGCAACGCGTGTAAATCCTGCGCGCGAATTTCCGGCGTGTTGCCGGCTGTCGTCTTCGTCGATTCACCCTGCGAACGCGGATCGAACGCAATGACTCGATGTGATTTTGCGAATGTCTCGATTTGATGTTTCCAAATATCCGCGCCTGTGCTCCAGCCAGGGATAAAGACCAGAGCAGGTCCGTCGTCCGGTTTGCCGGCTTCGAGCACTTGCAAAGACACGCCGTTTGCCACTTGCACCATGCGCGACGATCGGGCAGTCGATTCCGCGTGCGCTTGGATTGCAGCGAGGCAAGTCGCCGCGATTAGAAGCACAAATGGCCAACGGCACACCATCATCGCATTACGACTAATCACTGACGCACAGCGGGATCTTCTTCTTTAACTCGCCACGGGGAAATTTTGCCAAAAAGATCGCGCGTTGCGCCTGCAATGTCCTCCGCTTTCGAGACGCCGCTGTCGATGAGCGCGCGTCCAGTGCTCGCCCAAATCTTCTTCACGACCAGCGCGCCGTTTTCGCGCACGATTCGACCAAGATGCTGGACAGCCGCAGCTGTAGCGGACTTGCGGATAAGTTCAGACGGACATTTTGAAGTGAGTTCGCAGTAGCGTCGCGCAACTTCTCCCACGCGCAGTGTGAGGAACGCGTTCGCAGCGCCATTCGAAACACATTTCACCAGGAGAGCCGAAATGCCGCTCAAGCCTGGAATTCCACCTTTAAGCGCCGGCACCACAGAGACAGCAAGCGGCGCGACCATTTCTCCAAGGTCAAGCGACTCCAGCCCGCTCGCGACAAAAGCTGTGCCAGCAACATTCGCATACAGTCGCGCTAGTTCGCGAGATGAAGGACGCTGCACATAAATGCGGGCGATGCGTGCGACCATTTGAATTTGAGTGAACAGAACAATGAGTCCGTCGAGTCGGCCATTTTGCATCAATGCCGTGCTCAGAAACACCGCGCTTGCAGTCCGGCGGACAACTGAATCCGCCTGGGCCGACAGGTGCCCAATCGCCTTTTCGATCTCTTCCTTTGTAACGACAGGCAGATCGCGCGTCCGAGGATTTGCGGCGAGACGCGCACGGAGAGCCTGCAAATAGGCGTCGTATTTCGGACCGGAGTCCTCCTCCGGTGGGCCAAGCGCAGGAGGAAGTCTTGTATATGCGATCGTATAGTAGAGCGCGAGAAATCCAGCAGCGAGACAAACACTCCAGAATACGATTGTGCCAGCGATCGGGTGGATTCGATCAGCCAATGAGATCAAGCTGGCAAGGCCTGCAATGGCCAACGACACCACGCAGACCGTCACCGTAACAGCGAGGACAATGACTATTTTCCTCGCACTGGAATTCGGGGCTGCGGCAGCGGCTTTCACTTTGTTGCGACTACTGTGCACTTCGCGCCGTCGGCTTCAATCGAAACTGCAAACAGGACACCTGGATCGTTGTGGTGGAAGTTGACGCGATGCGCGGACGTTTGAAGTTCGTTTTCTAATGAAGAAGACGTTCCTGGCAATTTCTTCAGCCGGTCCTAATAGCGATCCATCGAAGAGGACGCGGGAGCAGCCCTTTTGGGACGAGCATGTCGCGTTTATCGACCAAATCGTTGCCGAAGGATTCATTTTGATGGGTGGCCCCTTGGTCGATGAACGCGGGATGCCGCACGGCGCTCTCATAATTGTCAACGCCGAAGACGAAAATGAAGTCCGAGAGAAATTGAAAAACGACCCCTGGTTCCAGAAAGGCATCCTGAAACTGGAAAGCGTAAAGCGTTGGGAAATCTTTATTGATCAGCGGAAGTAAGATTTGATTTGTGCTCGGAGGGGCAGACCTTCGTGTCGTCCGTGTCCGATTGCTTGTTCTTGTCCTCAGCAGTAGACTTTCGACATGACCGCCACTGAAATCATCGAAGAGATCAAGCGGCTCGATCCCAAAGGACAGTTGGGCGTGATCCGTTTTGCTTATCAGCTGGATGCCGAACGGCGGCTAACCGGCAAAGAATTGTCCGAACTAGCGGAGCGAATGGTGAAAGCAACGGATCCGGCCGAAGAAGCGATCATTCGCGAAGCGATGGTTCGCGGCTTCTACAGCGCGACCGCCGGGCGCGCCGGATCAGGAGCGAGAAACAAGCGCGCGATCGCGAAAAGAAATAGGAACAAGCGTTCCGCGAAGCGGGTGTAGAGGCGGCTGCCTGCCGGCCTTTCGGAGTGTCAGCCGCAGATTGCTTTAATTGTTCCTGTCGAGCCTCTACAACACGCCGTGGCGAACTTTTTCGTCGATCGCCAGATAATCATTCCGCGGCGGACTGAACGTATCGAGCACGCGCGTCGGTAATATCGTTTCCACGCCGTGCGGAATATCGCTCGCGAGATAAAAGGAATCGCCGGTTGAAAGCTCGTGCGGCACGCCATCCACGATGAGTCGCATCTGACCTTCGAGAATGTGAACGATCTGCTCCTGTGGATGTGAGTGCGCGGGCATGGTACTCCCGGCCACCAGCGTAGCCGTCATCTGATACATGTTCTTGCCATGTGCGACCGTACGGCGCGTGATGCCCGGACAAATTTCAATTGTGGGATTTTCTCGTTTCATATTTCGAATTTTACGCAGGTAGCGCTAGCTGTGCGAACGTTGATCCATTGGCTGAATCCTGTCACCGTCCGTTGCGGCTGACACAGCAGACCACAGCCGGACTTTTCGATTTTTGCACTTGTCACTTGCCACTAGTCGCTGGGCACTGCCAGAATTCGGCCATGAAAATATTTATGCCATTAATCACAATTCTGTTTGCGGTATCGATCGCAGCTCTCTCATTTGCGCAAACAACGTCGACATCACCCGCGGGTGTATCGGGCCAGAGTGCGGCCCAACCAGCAGCTCCAGGCGGCCAGCCGAATCCGCAGGAGATGATGAAGCAAATGATGGAGATGTCGAAGCTCAACGAGAACCATAAGCTCCTCTCCGACCTCAACGGCAATTGGAATTACACGATTAAGTTCTGGATGACCCCCGACCCGAACGCCAAGCCGCAGGAATCCAAAGGCACCGCCACTCGCAAAAGCATTATGGGCGGTCGTTACGTGACGATGGATGTGACTGGGAAAATGCAAATGCCCGGTGAAGACGGCAAAATGAAAGATGTGCAATTCAAAGGCATGGCCGTCGAAGGCTATGACAACGTGAAGAAAAAGTTCGTCGCCTCATGGGTCGACAACATGGGCACCGGCATTGCCTTTTCTGAAGGCACCTACGATCCCGCGAGCAAGACATTTACTTACAACCTCGAGATGGAGCCTGTTCCTGGAATGAAATCACAAGTGCGCGAAGTGCTGAAGGTTCCCGACAACAACCATATGATGCTCGAATGGTACGAGAATCAGGGCGGCCAGGAAAAGAAAACGATGGAGATCAACTATACGCGCGCGGGCAAGAAATAGCGTAATACGCAGTCGGCGCCTAGCCGGAAATCGCTAACGATCTTGCTACTCGTCGCAAATCGTCGAGCAGAATCTCCATGTCGCGCAAAGTCGTTCGGTAATTCAGCACACAACCGCGTAGTACGAAGCGACCACCGAGCGTGGCATTGGAAAGATATGAACTGCCATCTCGTTGCAGAGCGATCAGCAGGCGTTCATTGAAGGCATCGATCACTTTAGGCGCTTCGCCTTTGAGATGCTCTGGCACATGACGAAAACAGAAGATCGACAACTCGACTGGCGCGACCATCTCGAAGTCCTCGCTGGCCCGGACCATCGACTCGAAGTAATGCGCACAGACAAGATTCCTTTCAACCGCCTCGCCCAAGCCCTCTAGTCCAACTCCTTTTAACAACATCCATACTTTCAGCGCTCGAAAACGCCGCGATAGTTCCGGGCCGTAGTCCCAAAATGCGTAGGCCTCATCTGCCTCCTCCCCAATAATGCGAGTGTATTCCGCCTCGTGAGCAAAAGCGGCGCGGGCGATCTCTGGGTCGCGGTAAATTAAGCAGCCAACGTCCACCGGCAGGTAAAGCCATTTGTGAGGATCGAGCGCGATAGAATCCGCCTGCTTCATGCCCGCAAACAATTTTCTTGCCGATTTCGCGAGAATGGCGAAGGCGCCATAACTTCCATCCACATGCATCCAAAGTTGGAAGTGGTTTGCAATTTCTCGAATCTCCTCTAACCGATCGACCGCACCGGTGTTCACGGTCCCGGCATTCGCAACCACGCAGAATGGAACGTACCCCGCCTCCAGGTCCGCAGTGATTTTTGCAACGAGATCGTCCGTCCGGATTTTAAAGCGCTCGTCAACGGCGACGAGGCGCACGTTTTTCCGTCCGATTCCTAAAAGCGCTGCTGCTTTGGGGATGGAAAAATGCGTCTCGCTTGAGGCATACATGCGCAAGCGACCTGACAAGTCATCTTTTGCTTGTCGCGCCGTTGCGATCGCGGCAAGATTGGCCATCGATCCACCGCTGACAAAAAGTCCACTGGCTTCAGCATTGAATTCAAGAATTTGCCGGATCCAATCGATCGTCAGGCGCTCGAGTTCCACTGGCGCCGGCGCCGAACGCCAGACCGTAAGATTCGCGTTTAACGTCGAGGCGAGCAGATCGGCGAACGCGGCGAGGGGAGTCCCAGGTGATTGCACATAGCCAAACATGCGCGGATGCGCGTTCTGTCGGCTAAACGGGATGATGGTCTCGCGAAAAACTTTCAGCAGACCGTCAAAATCGATTGCTTCAGTTGGAAGTGCAGGGTCGAGCCGGTCGCGAATTTCGCGTGAAGACATGCGACCATAAACTCTGCGATCGCGGAGATCGCCGAGATAATCGCTGATAAGTTGGACGGCCGAATCTCCCCAATGGCGTATTTCGTCGGCAGAAGGATCAAGCATTGCCAATAGTATGTGCCGCGCCAATGGCATTGTCAGCGCAACACAAACTTCTTAATTCTTCATTCTGCCGCGTCTCAAGACCGTTCTTCATTCCGATGAAACAACGAACCGATTGCCTTCGCTGTCCTTGAACATGGCGTAAGTGCCCCAGGGTTGCTTTTGCGGCGGCCCTTCAAACTCCACGCCGCGCTTCTTCAATTCAGCATAGGTCTTCTGGATGTCATCACACGTGTACGACATGTTCATGAATGAGCCGATTCGCTTTTCATCGCCTTCAGGCGTGAACAACACGACGCGCGTCTCCGCTTTCGGAATTCGCAATTCGATCCAGCGCTGTTTCTCGTCAAAGGGCTGATCGGTGATAATGGTGAACCCGAGCTTATCGGTGTAAAAATCCAGCGCGCGATTTTGGTCGGCGACCGGAATGCTGATAAATTTAATTTGCTTGATCATGATTCGCCGAACCTAAAGTGCCCGATGTGTTCGCGTCCAGATGCGAACAGCGATTCACGTAACAAACCGCTGTCCGTTTATCGGTATAGCAGCAGCAAAAATTCACTTCATCCTTCTGCCCTCTTCCATCATCATTTCGAAGTGCCTCGCTTCAAACAAACCGTTCCCATCGACGACTACGTTCGCGATGTTCTGATGCGCGATCTGATCGGGCACGATCAGCAACCAGCCGCGTATCTGGTTTACCTCTATCTTTACGGCCAGGCTGTCCGGAAGAGATGGAGGCCAGTCGTTGCGAGTGTACGAACGCTCGCCGACGCGACCGGTCTTTCCAAGAGCGCCATCCAACTCGCCCTCGCAAAGCTGCGTCGCCGCGAATTGATCGTCAACAAGCGCGACCACGCCACGGCCGTCTCTCGGCATCGCGTACTCCGCCACTGGCGCAAATAAATAGTGGCAAGATTTGGCCAGAATCGGCGAACTATGATTGATGACCCATCGATCTGAGACCGCGATCGATCCGCGGTTCAGCCATCGCTAACCGGGTCTCGATCTTCTTCGTGCGCTGGCCATCATCGCGGTCGTCATTTATCACGCGGCGCTTTTCGGATTCAAATTGCCCGGGCGCGTGGACCGCTTCGGCTGGATCGGTGTCGATCTCTTCTTCGTCCTCAGCGGTTATTTGATCGGCGGGCAATTGCTCGCCCCACTCGCACGCGAACGACCGATCAAGCTTGGCCGCTTCTTCGCTCGCCGCGTTTTGCGGATCATGCCGGCCTATTTTGTGGTGCTCGCGATTTACTTTTTGTTGCCGTCATGGCGCGAGTACCCAGGCATGGCGCAGCCGCTCTGGAAATTTATTTTGTCGGTACAAAACATCGTACTTCACGGCGGCACCTCGTTCTCGCACGCGTGGTCTCTTGCGGTCGAGGACCAATTCTATCTCGCACTTCCGTTTCTTTTACTCTCTCTCTGTAACCGTCCTCGTGCGGCCATCATCGTTCCATGCCTGATCATTTTGGGCGGCATCCTGCTCCGCACATTTCTCGCTTACAAAAATCTCGGCGAGGACGGCGTATCGTTCCGCGGTTTTCAAGCGTGGATCTATTATCCGATCTGGACCCGGCTCGACCCACTTGTCTACGGCGTTGTTCTGGCGGCGATCGAGAAGTTTCGGCCGCACTGGTGGAAACGATTGATGAACTTTGCGTTCTGGCTCTGGCTGCCCGCGCTAGGGCTGACCGCTTACGCCCTGTACCTTGGCGAAACCGAAGAGCTCACCGTCCGTGCCTGCGTCTGGCAATTCCCACTGATAGCCGTCGGCATGGCCGCGCTTCTTGTATGCGCGGTCAGTCCGCGACTCCCGCTCTGTCGAATTGCAATTCCCGGTGCCGCGTTCATCGCCAGTATCGCTTACAGTGCGTATCTGGTACAGAAACTTGTCATCCACGCGGTCGAGCAGTTCTGCTCGTCTCACAACATCGAGCCGACATGTGCGCCCGCCCTTCTCGGGGTCGAGGTCCGTGTTTATGCCGTCGCCACTCTTCTCTTTTTCTTAGTGGAGCGACCTTTCTTACAACTTCGCAAACGCCTCGCGCCGCGAAAATAGCCGTAACGATTGCGGATTGACTCGTGATTTCCCGATCGCTCGACCTCTCAGCCTTCCCGAAGGCGTCCCATCACTTCGTGTTGCAGATACCTTCCTTCTGACTTCTGCGTTCCCGTCGCTATTCTATAAACTGCGCGATTGACCGATATTTCTCGCTGAGCTCGCGGATA
>JBKOYG010000024.1:0-43327 GCA_046725285.1 Verrucomicrobiota bacterium | reverse complement strand
TCATTTTGTTTAAGGGGCCGTAGTGGACTCGGACTGCCTTGTATCCACTGAGCTGCGTTGACCGATCACCTTTGGTCGAACCAAAGGCCGAAGACGAAGTGATTACGAGAAGAGTAAAGGCGATACGAAAATGTCGAACGCGCTTCAACAATGTTTCGTCATTCGTCATTTGCACTTCGTCATTCGGACCATCAATCACATTCCTGTTTCATCCAATCCAAAAATCGCCAGTGCGCCATGTCCGCATCCTCGCGCCATTGGAACACACGCACCGGCACGGAATCTTCCGGCACGCTGGGCGGTCGCTTCATTTTTGCAAGGTAAACTCAATTTGCCATAAAGTTGTCACGACGGATTCATGACACTTAAGGTCTCGGAAACTCTGACATTCGCGCGCTAACATTTTCACGGAATCGCTTTAGATCATACAGTGCCGAAAATGTGAAAATCGTCTCGCCATATATCCAGCCCGGCAACGTGATTGAGACGCGCGAGCACAAGGACGATTTTAAAGAATGGTGAAGTTTTTCTCGCTTGACGTCGGCGCTGCCCGGTAAAAACCATTTTATGGAGAAAATCACCGTTTTGTTCGCAGCAGTAACCGCGATCATCGCGATGACGGGACCCTTTGCGTGCCGATCCGGGTTTTCAAAAACTTTGCGAGGAAAAGCAGCCGTGAATCCGCGCTTTTTACAGATACGACAAACGAATAGGCCCAGGCGGGACACTATTTTGCGAGTCGGAGTCAAATGACGACGAACTTGTTGTGCATCGGAATCGATGTTCGTGAATGTTTACGTTATGCCGCGTTGTCCTTGGGCTACAGCCGAGCCCAACGTCACTTATCACGATGAGGAATGGGGCGTCCCTGTGCACGACGACAGATTGCTCTTTGAGTTCCTAATTCTCGAAGGCGCACAGGCAGGACTGAGCTGGACCACCATCTTAAAGAAGCGGGAAAACTACCGGAAGGCGTTCGATGGATTCCACGCGGAGAAGATCGCCCGTTACGGCGCACGCGATACGAAGCGGTTGCTTCGCGACGGCGGAATTGTGCGGAACCGATTGAAAATCGCGGCTGCAATCGAGAACGCAAAGATGTTCCTCGCCGTGCGCGAAGAATTCGGGACGTTCGACGCTTATGTATGGAGCTTCGTCGGCGGCAAACCAATCCAGAATAGCTGGCGACGCATGGCCGATGTTCCCGCGCGCACAGTCGAATCCGACACCATGAGCCGCGATTTGCAGCGACGCGGATTCAAATTCGTCGGCTCAACGATCTGCTACGCGTTGATGCAAGCAACTGGAATGGTCAACGATCATCTCGTGACATGCCCGCGGCACAAAGAGCTCGGAGGCACGCGGCGCCGCAAGTGAAACAGTTCAGACGCCGTCGGGTCTGTTTTCCGGCGGCTGCGGCGTTGGTCCAGGCGGCGCGGAATGTTGATTATCGCCCGAGGCAGCTTTCACGTTCGCATCGGCCGCTCTCTTGGCAGCCCACCTGGCTTTCATCGCCGCAGCAAGTTGAGCGCGACGTTCCGGTGAAATATTCAGCTTTCGCTTCGCCTTCTTACCGGAGCCCGATTTCTTCGCTTCGATCGACTTAGGAGGCTTGGCAGCCGCGCCAGCGCGAGCAGCGGATTTCTTTTTGGCTTTCGCCGCCTTTGCTGCCTCCGCTGCCTGTAGTTTTTGTTTTAGCTTGGCCAATTTCTTTGGGCCTGCTTGCAGACGCTTCTCCAGTCGTTGGATCTTTTTCTTTAAACTCTTCAGCTTCATAATTGTGTATGTCCGCTTGCGGCAGACGGAATAAAGGATTCCCTTCACAGTTAATGACGAAACCTAGCCGATGTCACGTTCTTCTTTAGCCTGTTTGATGCCTATAAAAGCAGTCGGCGCATTTCAAGATTGTAGGCAAGCACATAAATGCCAGCCCAGTTCGAGCCTTGCGGTCTTCAATTCGCAGGCGGAGCCGGCTCTACAGTTTGCGGCCGCAGATGCCATTGAAATTCTGAACCACAGATTGCTTTTCTGCGTTCCTTAAATGTCAATGCAAATCGACGCTCACGCGGAAATCTGGCCTCTCAGGCAACCGTTTCGGATTTCGCGGGGCAGTCGCACTGAGGCGCGGGTCGTCGTTGTGACGGTTAGCGATGGCAAACAGATCGGTCGCGGCGAAGGCGTTCCGCTCACGCGCTACAACCAGAGCATCGCTTCGGTGCTAGCGCATATCCGATCGATAGAAGGCGAGAAGAATTTAGATCGTCAAAGTCTGCATGAACTCTTGCCGGCAGGTGCTGCCCGCAATGCGATGGACTGCGCGTTATGGGATCTTGAAGCGAGAATTTCCGGCAAACGCGTCTGGGAACTGGCGAACATCCAGATCGTTCCCGAGGTCGAGACGTCTCTTACGATCAGCCTCGATACACCCGACAAAATGGCAGCGGCGGCGAAAGCCAATGCAAAACTGCCGATCCTGAAACTGAAGCTCGGCGGCGATGATCTTGACCTTTCGCGAGTTCAAGCAGTGCGCCAAGCCACGCCTGCGGTCCGTCTGCTGATCGACGCTAATGAATCATGGTCGCCGTCGCATTACCGCGAGATTGTTTTGACTTTGAAAGAATCAGGCGTCGAGCTTATTGAACAACCATTTCCAGCCGACGCCGATGCAGTTCTCGAGACTCTCGATCATCCGATTCCAGTCTGCGCAGATGAAAGTTGCCATACAACCGCCGATCTTCCTCGCCTAACGAATCGATACGAAACAATCAATGTAAAGCTCGATAAAACAGGCGGGCTAACCGAAGCGCTGCGCTTGTGCAAGCGCGCTCGAGAAAGCGGATTCAAACTACTGATTGGTTGTATGGTTTGCACCTCATTAGGAATCGCTCCCGCGCGCCTTCTGGCAAGCTTCGCGAACTGGATCGATCTCGACGGACCGCTACTCCTCGCCGGGGATCGTGATAATCCGGTGCCATATGCGAAAGAAAGAATTGGAATTCCGCCGCGCGAATTATGGGGATAGCGAGCAGTCTCCTCCTTCTTTCTAATCCTTAATTTCCTAGTGGGGTGATCCCGTATTTGCACCTTCACTAGATCCGAAATTTTCGTCGCCAACGGGAACAACGATCATTCCGAGTGCATCTCATTATGGCGAGTAACGACGACGCCGAGTCACATTAATGAAACAAATGCGCGTCTTTTTGTGGTTGGCATTCGTCACAACCGGCGTGGTCATCTTCATGGCTGCGCGTTTAACTGCAGCCGTTGATCAGCGCAACACGGAGAGCTCTTCGGACCAAGCTGATCGGATGGCGATCGAGCGACTCCATCAACAGGATGTCGAAGCGACGTTGTCCGACAAGGCTGACGAGTTGGCGAAGTTGTGGGACAGCGAAGCCGTTCGGATCCAACCGGGCCGCCCGGCGGAAATCGGCAAAGCACAGATTTACGCTAACGACAAACGCTGGGAAGCGAAGCCGGACAGGCCGAGGACGCTTTGCTACAAGTCGGAAATCAAGGACGTGCGAATCGCCGGTGAGTGGGCGTTCGAATGGGGCTACATCTCCTATCGTGACTCCAAGAATCCGAAGCCGATACGAGGCAAAGTGCTCAGAGTGATGAAGCGACAACCGGACGGCTCCTGGAAATTCGCGCGAGTGATTGTCTTCGATGAAAAGAATGAATCCGCTGCTCCAATGTCCGACCCATGCCAATGAAAATACGAACTCTATCTTTCTTCTTATCGTTAACTGTCATCCTCACCATGACCGCTTTGGGCGAAGGCCCGAAGAGCGCACCGCGCGATGTCGATCTTAAGTCGACCGACGGCACGATCCTGAAGGGAACTTTCTTCGGCGCGGGAAAGTCCGGTCCCGGGGTGTTGTTGTTCCACCAAAGCAACCGCACACGCAAATCGTGGGAGGATATCGCGCGTCAGCTTGCTGCGGTTGGAATTAATGTGTTAACCATCGATACCGATCCGAAGAAACCAAGAAAGCAGAGGTGGCCCGGTGATCTTGACGCTGCATTTGAGTTTTTGATTTCGCAGCCGGGAGTGAAGCGCAATGTCATAGGCATCGGAGGAGCAGGGGTAATCGGCGTTGAAGATTCCGTCGAAACGGCGCGCCGCCATCCCGGCGAGGTGAAATCGCTGGTCTTGCTTTCCGGTGAGACCGAAAGTCTCGACTTCCTGCGGCAGGCGTCGCAACTACCCGAGCTATTCGTCGTGGCCGACGACGACGAATACCCTCCTATCGTAGAAGCGATGGAACTGCTGTACGTCACTGCTTCAAACCCAAGCAGGAAATTCGTGCACTACTCTGCGTCGCACGAAGCGCCCTGGCTTTGGTATGAACCTTTCGATATCGGCAAAGTCCCTGCTGGCGGCGGCCATGGGACCGACATGTTTAAAGTCCATCCCGAATTGCCCGGCATCATCGCGGACTGGTTTGTGACCACGCTGATCAAAACGCCGGGTCACGCGCCGGCGCACACTGTGGCATCTGCGTCGGTCATCAATCAAATTCAGATGCCCGGCGGAGTCGCCCAGGTCACGCAGCAATTGATTGAAGCGCACAAAAAAGATCCGGACGCGCAGTTGTTCCCGGAAATCACCGTCAGCACCATAGGCCAGGATCACATGCGCGCGGGCCAGCCAAAGTTAGCGGTCGAAGTCTTGAAGCTCGTCCTACTTGCTTATCCTGAATCCGCTGACGCGAACGAGACCCTAGCCGAAGCGTATTTGGCAGACGGGCAGAAGGATCTGGCGCGGCAACATGCTGAAAAAGCGCTGACTATTCTCGACGCTCACAAAGGTCCAGCGTCGTCATGGACGGATACGGAGCAGTACCGAGGAGAGATTCGTCGCGGCGCGGAGAAAATTCTCAAGCAGCTAAGCAAGAAACAAAACTAACCAGAGGGAATTCTCTGCTACTGGTAGCAGCTCTGGGTTGCGACTAGCCATCTGCTAAGCGCAGAGGCACATTTCTAACCGCGCAATGGCTTGGTAGATCGAACTAGTTCAGCATTTGTTCCACACGTGGCATTAACGCTTACAGCGCGCGAATCCACTTCTTGAGATGCGCCACCTCGATTGAGATCATGCCGGGGTCGCGGAAAGTGTGAGCTAGCAACGATACGCCTTGCAACGCGGCCATAAGATGCACAGCGAGCCTGCGCGAATTCGCTCCTTTACCAAGCGCCTTGAACTGCGCTTCCATCCAAGCGAGACCCTCCGCGAATAATATTGACGCTTTGTTAGCAACTGCGCCGCCGTGCTTACGCAATTCGGAGCACAAGGTCCCGACAGGACAGCCACTGCGGGCCAGCACGTCTTGGTTATCGATCTTCAGCTGGGCGAAGCCGCACAGCCGCTCTTTAGGAGAATCCTTTTTGTCCAGTTCTTGCAGCAGCAGCCTCAATCGCGAAACGCGCAGGTCGACAATGGCGTCGCCAATCTCGTCCTTCGTCTTGAAGTAGTAGTAGAGGTTGCCCAGAGGAATTTTGGCCTCCTTCGCAATGTCAGCAAGAGTCATGGGGTCGAACCCGTAGCGATGGGTGACTTTCACGGCTGCCTGGAGGAGCCGCGTCCGGTTGTCTGTTTTCGATTTTGGCATTACGGGATCCTTGACTGATTTAGACGGTACACTATTGTATTAGTTAGTCAACTGACTGAAAGAGCACAAACGAAGGAGACGTCATGGAAATGAACTATCAACCGGCTCTCGCATTCCCCAACCGGTGGAAATTCAAAGGAGGGACTGTTTGCGCCACGGCACTGGTTTCTTGCGTTGTTGGATTTCTTGCCGGCTTAACGCATGCGAATGAAACAAAAGTCGATAGCAATCGCCTCTTCGAGCTCCGCATTTATCACGCCGTGCCAGGCAAAGTACTGGCCCTCGAATCGGTGTTTCGCGACGCTTCAAAGGTGATGGCTAATCACGGCATCAACGTGGTGGGCTACTGGGTGCCAACGGAAGATCCCGCCTGGAAAGACACATTCATCTACGTCGTCGCTCATTCCAGCCGGGAAGAGGCAAAAAAAGAACTGGGACGCGCTTCATTCTGACCCAGCGTTTCGACCGTACGTTGAGGCCGCGAAGCCCCTTATAGACAAAGCGGGCAAAACGTTTCGAGTGGATGAGGTATACATGCGTCCGACCGATTTTTCTCCGATGCGGTAGTTCCCGGCATCGACAGTTATCTCATGAACGCGCTCCGGAATTGCGTCGTCATCTCACTTCTTCTCCTCGCTACCGAACTGCTCGGCGATTCAAAAAATCCATGGATCGCTACCTGGGCGACCAGTCCACAATCGGGAACTCCGAATCGGCGCGAACCTCTCCTCAATATCGACAATCAAACAGTGCGTGAGCGAGTCCGCGTGTCGATCGGCGGAAGCCAGATACGGCTTCGCTTTTCGAATGAGTGCGGCACAACACCTCTTTTAATCGGGGCGGCCACCGTCGCGCTCCCAACTGATGCCGCGACCATAAGAAGAGAATCGATTCAAAACGTCACGTTTGGAGGACGTAATTCGACAACGATTCCAACCGGAGCGCCTGTTCTCAGCGATCCAATAATGTTTCCGGTAAAGTCCGGAACCGAAGTCAGCATCAGCATCTTTTTCCCAAAACGGATATCTCCTCCCACTCTGCACGCATTTGCATTCAAGCGCGCCGCGATCTCACCGTCTGGCGATTTTACTCACGCTGAAAAAATCGATTCCGCTGCTACGTCAACTGCATCGATTTCGCTCAGTGCTGTTTTAGTTCCGGCGGATCCCTCGGAGCGATTGATCGTAGCATTCGGTGATTCGATCACCGACGGCGACGGATCAACGGTTGATGCGGACAGCAATTGGCCGGGCAATTTGATTCGTCGCGTAGCCAAGGCACGAAAGACTTCAACTTTAGCCGTGGTCAATGAGGGCATCGTTGGCAATCGACTGCTACGCGACGGCGACATCTTCGGAGTGAGCGCTCTCGCCCGGTTCGACCGTGACGCGCTTGTTTTACCAGGCGTCACTCACATCGTGCTGCTCGAAGGGATCAATGACATCGGTTTTCCCGGCGCAAAAATCGATGGACAATATCTTGCTGATCCCGCTGAGGTTCGCAGCGCTCGGGACATCACCGACGCGTACCGGCAATTGATTTCGCGCGCACATGCTCGGGGACTGAAGCTGATTGGCGCCACGATTACACCTTGTGAAGGTGCAGACATTCCCGGCTATTACTCGGAAGCAAAGGAAGCAACGCGCCAGGAGGTAAACAAATGGATCAGGACAAGCGGCGCCTTCGATGGCGTGATCGACTTCGACGCGGTTGTGCGCGATCCCAATCATCTCAGTCAGTTGTTGTCGAAGTTCTCTTCCAGGGACCACCTTCATCCCAATGATGAAGGATACAAAGCAATGGCAGACTCAATTGACCTAAACTTATTTAAGTAGGTAGATCTCTTTTTACTTCTTCCTTCGTACTTTTTAGTTTGAAATTCGCTCACTTCCCAAGCGCGCTCACTGCTGCCCGCGCAGTTAATGCCAGTCCGGCTCGGACCCTTCTATGTCGCGAATCCCATCGCTCCATTCTTACTTCTGCCTTCCGTAGGCCTGGCGTTACGGCGTAAGGAAGCTCTTGCCTGTATAAGGATCTCTTACTTCGGTTCCGGGCGGAAAACTCCGGACGTCGATGTAACCACTGTCTGGCGAAAAAGGACTGGTTACCAAGCCTTGTTTTCCGGGCACGGGAATTCCATAAGGCAGGTCGCTATTTCGGTTCTTCCTTGTAGCGGTTGCTTTCGCTACGCGGACGTTGCTCCGATTCGGAGGCGCAGGGACCGGAGTCGGAGTTGGTGAAGTCTGACTATTCGAAGCATCTGAAGCATCGCTTGGCGGAGCTTCATTATTTTGCTTACGACTGCTCCGGTGCGGTTGCGGCGATCGCGCCTTTGGTGCGGGGCGTGCAAATGAGTTGCGTATCGATTTAAAAAAGTCCTCGAAAGGTCCCGCCTTCGCTACCTCACTCGCACTGGACAGGGTGAAGATCGACAGAGAGACGACGATTGTGCGGAGCAGCCGTTTCATAACGCTGACGATACTGCCTGCATCTTGCGAAGAATGCTAGTCTTCCTTCAAAGCGACACAATTCCTTGAACGTCCGATTCAAGGCCGATACGCTCGCGGCCATGAAGAAACGCACGGACAGCACTGCTTGCGAAAGCTTTCGGAGCTCGTTTTCGACTGTCTGTGCGATTTCGATCGTGGCGCGATTCACAATTACTGTAACCACCTGCCTGTGGCCGGTCTGCATCGTCGTTGGTTCTCACACCAGGGAAACGGCCCACAGGGCCGTGGCTACAGGAGTCTCAGCCGCCACTGATTTGCCCGCCGGTTCTGCTAAAGGATCGCTCACCTTCGATGGCGCGACCGCCGAGTTGAAGTTCGCCGCGGCGTTTGTCGATCAAAAGGATGAGCGGAAGCCCATTGTTCTCGTAATTAGCGACCAAAAACTTCCAGTGGAAAAATGGGAGAGTGAATTCGACATGATGCGGGACCACACGAAATGGAGCGGAGTCGTTTTCTTTCTCGACAAAGATGGAAAATCTTTTCGTTCCGACGTGCACATGAGCGGCCGGCAATCGAGCGTCTCAGGTATCTTCGAGCTCAAGATCGACAATCCTCCTAGCAAAGATCTCACCGGCACTGCGAGGGCAAGCGCAGACGAGAAAGAAACAAAACTCGACGCCGCATTTCACGCTACGCTTAAATAGTTTTGGTCTTCGCGAGCTGGCAGCAGGTCTTGTTAAACCAGACCCAGTGATTCAACGGTCGGCTCATCAATCGCTGCCGTGACTGCGAGCCCGTGATCGGCCTGGTAATCCGCGATTGCCGCGCGCGTGTCCGGCCCAAGGATGCCATCGATCGGTCCGCCGTAATAACCCTCGTAGTACAGTTGCGTCTGAACGTTTGTGATCACTTCGTCTGGCGGCAAATCGTTGTAGCCATAGATTGGACCATCGTAGGGATAATAAGAGTCAGGGTAGTATCCCCACGCCGGATACCAATAGCCCGCATCAAAGAAGAATGGGAACGGTTGGGAATAGACAGTAACGAAGACGATTCGATCGCAATGGTGGTGCCACCAACCGCTATCGTGCCACTGGGACTGGTAATTGCGAAATGCCCAGTATTGTCGTCCGTTGAACGCGTCACTTCTCCAATTATTGCTGACAGCTGCACGTCTTTCGCTCCAAAACGAGGTACTTCGCGACCTATTAACGAACGAACTACGGTCTTGTCGCCTAAAGTTAGAGTCTGCCCACCTATTGTTGAACTCTCCGCGCGTCTGGCGTCGAGCCGCGGCGTCATTCATTGTAAACCGATTAAGCAACGGACTGCTTGGACGCGGTCGTTGCCGAAACTCGGACTCTCTCCAATCATTGGTGCTAGATAGACGCGTCTGTCGTCGGGACGCAATGTCGTCGATTGCGGACCGATTTATGAGGGTGCTGTTTGGACGCGGCCGTGCGCTAAACCTGGACTCCCTCCAATCATTAGCGACAGGGAGATGAGTCTGTCTCCGAACCGCAGTGCTCGCCATTGCCGGCCGATTCATGAACGAACTGTTCGTGCGTGGTTGCATCCGCGTGGTCCTAAACGTCGGCTCGCGGAATCGTGCGGTTGAAACCGCCGGCTGGCGAAAGCGCGCGTTTGAAAATGTGCGCCGTGACACCGGCTGCGGAACAGCGCTCATACCACGGTATCTGGAATACGTCGTCCGCTGCGGGGCCTTTCTGTGGTTGTTTGGCATTTGCGCGCCTGTCGTCAGCGCGAGCGTTAAGCTTCCGATACAAATCAAAAGGCCTGGTTTCATAAGGGCTCCATCGTTCACTCCGTTGATCAAACACCGCTCATCGGTCGAAGTCGCGCTGCCCGCGCGGACGAGAAAGAAACAAAACTCGACGCCGCATTCACGCTACGCTCAAACAGATTGCGTCATCACAAGTTTGCGGCAGAAAAACGTTAAATGTTTATATTTGGCCCCATCTTCCCCTGCCTTGCGTTGGAGCTCCAGCGAGCGGAGGATTGAGATATGAAAGCGCGACTGATCGAATTTGGCGAGATCGAGGTGGAGGGAAAGCGCTATACGCACGATGTGGTGATCGACGGCGGCAAAGTGCGGAAACGGAAGAAAGGACCTTCCAAGCAATTCCGACAAAAATTCGCCCACACGCCGCTTTCGGCCAAGGAGGAAATTCCCTGGGGAGGCAAGCAGCTCATCGTCGGAACCGGTGCCCATGGCGCGCTTCCAATAATGGACGAAGTCTTGGCGGAGGCGAAACGGCGCGGTATCGAGCTCATTGCGGCGCCCACATCGGAAGTTTGTCAGCTGCTGGAGGACGTTAAGAAGGGCCAGGCTTACGCCATTCTGCATTGCACATGCTGACTAAGAATTTGGAGCTCGCTGGCATTGCCAAGATAAAGAAGCAAAACTCGACACCGCATTTCACGCCGCGCTCAAATAGTTTTAGTCCTCGCGAGTTTGCGGCCGGCTCTTCAACACTCACTTTATCGCGACTGGTTTCTTCGATTCCTCTACGAGTTTCTCAAAACGCGGATCGCCGCGCAGCGGATCCCAGAAAGGATGCAGACGTAGTTCGCCGTAACTTAGAAAGCTCGGGACTTGCAGCGTCGCGGCGATTTGGTCAATCGCGAGATCTTTCTCTCCGGTCCAGGCATAAATAACGCCGAGGTAACGCATGATGTGCACTCCATTCAATGCATCCTTTGTAACTGGAGTCAGTTCGCTCGCACGGCGGCCCTCGCGGAGGGCTTCCTCTTTTCGTCCCAAGCCGGCATCGATCAGACCGAGCACGCAGAGCGGCGGTCCCTCATCGGATCGTTCGCGAACAGTGCGCTCGACTTCGGCACGCGCTGCGGTAAACGCGTTTCGCGCTGCCGCGTCGTCCCCGAAGGCCCGCGCCACACAACCTTTTAGAAAAGTTATCGAGAAAGAAAGCTGCTGCTGGCTGAATCCATCCCCGATCGTCACGAGAGCGCGTTCGGCTAGAACTGGATCACGCTCGCACAGCGCAAGATCCAGCCAAAATTCACCACACGCTGCGGCGACGGATGAGCCTTCGTTCATTATAGTATCGGATATCTTGTGCAAAGGCGTCGGATCGGCCTGCCAGTTGAGATCAATCGAGGCTCGATATACTCGCAGTCCAGCATCTTCGGGGGCCAACGCGATGGCACGGTCCACAGCGACTGCCGCCTCAGCATAACGACGCATATATGCGTAGTGCTGCGCCAGTTTCCGGAGACTAAATGCGTTGCGCGGATCAAGCTCCAGGGCTTTTTCAAGGTTGCGCACCGACTCGCTCCAGCGGCCCTGGAACAAGTCGATATCACTCAGCAATGCGAAGGCCTGCGCGTTGTTAGGTAGTGTGCGCTGGGCAACGACAAGTTCCGCGCGGGCGTTGTCATAATCGAGATTGCACCTTAAGAGGTATCGTGCTCGCTCGAGATGTGCTTCGCCCGCTTCGGGCCGCAAATGAAGGGCAGCCTTAACCGCGCGGTCGGCTAAGTCCCGTCGCGCCGGCGTGTGATCATAGAACGAGTAAAGGTGGCTATGCGCTTCGGCTAGCAAGCAGTACGCTAGAAAAAAATCCGGGTCGCGCGCGATGCCTTGATCAAGCAGGCGTGCGGCCTCGAGCAAGTTCGATGCATCGATCAACCCCTTCAACATGAGTGATTTTGCACGAACGTAGAGGTCGTAAGCGCCGAGGTCTTTGGTGGGTCGTTCCTCGATGGCAGATTTCTCGTTAGGCAAAAGCTTCGCCTGAAGCTGATCGGCAATTTCTTTAGCAATATCGCTTTGGATTGCAAAGACGTCATCCAATGGTCGATCGTACCGTTCTACCCACAAGTGCGTGTCGGTTCTTGCGTCGATTAACTGCGCGGTGACCCGGACGCGATTTGCGGCGCGCTGTACACTTCCCTCAACCACATGCGCAACACCGAGTTCGTTCGCAATCTCGCGGACATTTCGCTTCACGACGCTCTTGTATTGCATCACCGACGTTCGACTGATGACTTTCAAGTCGGCGATTCTTGCTAAATCATTAAGGATTTCGTCTTGCACGCCATCAGTGAAGAACGCGTTTTCGGGATCGGCGCTTAGATTCTCAAAGGGAAGGACCGCGATGCTCTTATACGGAATCGCCGCGACCGCGTTCGTGAATTTCTCTTGTGAACGACGTAGCATCCAAAATCCAACTCCAAGCACTGCTACCAGCAGAAACGCTGCGAGGGCGGCAGATTTAATTCGAGAGGCGGTCTTCGCTCTCCTTAACTTTGCTGGCAGGGCTGAATTCCCAAGCTGATCCGTGTAAAAATTAACGATTGGAATCCTGGCGCCGTGCTTAACCTCGACTGTACCAACGTCGTGTAAATGCGATCGCCAGCGGGCGTAGTGTTCCAAGTCTTCGGCGAAATGCTTGGAGAGGAGAATGTGTCCGGCATCGCCGCAATACATGACTCGTTGCGCGACATTAATTCCGGCCCCGGCGAGATTGGACTGATCGTTCACATCCGCGACAGGATTGACCGGGCCGCTGTGAATGCCCATGCGCAGTTTAAGTTTTAGGTGGCTTTGTAGCTCCTTGCTGATTTCCAGCGCACACTCCACCGGGGCTTCCGGATTATTTGCAAAGACGAGCACCATCCCATCGCCCGTCGGTAAACGCGTCAGCTTTCCCTCCGCTTCGGCAGCGCGGAACTGCTTGGTCTCTCGAACAATTTGGTTGAGTTGCTCCACCAACTCTTTTTGTTCGTCGATGAGCAGCTTCGAGTATCCGACAATGTCGAGAAACAAAATATGTCCCACCTCAAGACGGAGATGCGGCTGTTGAACATTGGACAGCACGTTGCACCTAGCCGGCACGGCAGTTTTTGAATCGTCACTCGTCATTTCGCTACTTTGCCGAGGAGGAGGCGATCAGTTTCTGAAAGCGCGGATCTTTGTGTAGTGGCTCGAACATTGGATCGAGCCGGAGCAACGCGGGAGTGAGCGGCGGGTTTGCAGCCAGGGGCGCCTCGTAGGGAATCGAAAGGAGCTTCTGTAGAGTCGTTATGGAGCGATCGGGGTCGCCGATCCGGGCTGCGACCCGCGCGAGAATTTCGAGCGGCCTGGGACCCGTCAGCGCGTCTTTGTCGATTGGAAACAGAGCGATCGCATGCTCGACCAGAGCCAGTGCAGCGGCGTTGTCATCGAGAAACATATTTGTAAGTGCGAGGTCTCCTATCAGAACAAAATTTTCAGGCTGTTCCTTGAGGAAAGGTTCCAGTTCGCTGCGAGCCTGACTCCAACTTTCACGGGCCGCGCCGTGATCGCCGGCAACTTCCTGTGCCCAGCCTAACCAAAATCGCAGTTCGCCATTGTAGTAACCAAGCGCCTGATCGGGACTGGCCAGTATCTCCTTTAGCTGAGCAATGACCCCGAAGGGGCGCGACTCCAGGATTGCCTGGTAAACTTGTGTTTCCAAAGCGTTGACATACCCGACCCCCAACCGGAGAGGCGCCAGGAGCGTCGAAGCACGCGGCAGGTCGCCCTCGGCTTGTGCTATTCGCGCCTTTAATACAAGAGTATCTATGTCGTCGGGTGTTATATTGAGAATCTGCTCAAGCTTCGCCAGGGCTTCGGGGAAACGGCGAAGGCAGACATAGGACCGCGCATGTTGCGAGAGTAGGTTAACATTGCGTGGGTCGAGCTTCTCGGCTTCGTTGAAGTATGCTTCGCTCTTTTCCCAGTTGCCTCGCCTGCGCTCGACATAAGCGAGGCCCTGAAGAACCCGGCTGCTATGGGGAAGGAGGCGCTCTGCCTGCTCAAGGTACTTCACCGCGGTGTCGTAGTCCTTCAGGCACGCGTAGTGATAGAAACCCTTGGCCAACAAAGCCTCGCCGAGACTGGGCTGTAGTCTAAGAGCCGTGTCTGCCGCCTCGCGCGCTTCTTCGCGAAGTGCAGTCGTTGGTTGAAGACTCTGCGTAAGATAGCCACTGGCATCGACATAAGAAAGCAGCGCCCAGCCCAGAGCGAAGTTAGGATCCAACCGCACTGCCTCTTTGACATACTTTTGCGCGCCAAGCGAGTTCTCGGGTGTAAATGCAGTCTTTAGCGTGTAAGCCAGGCCTCGCAGATAGGCATCGTAAGCCTGAGGATTGTTGGTCGGTTTAGCGGCGATGACTTCCTCTTCCAGTCCCGTTAGTTTGGCTTGTAATTGGTCAGCGATGGCTTTGGCCACTTCACTTTCGACCGAGAAGATGTCGGTCAGCTTGCGATCAAAAGTATCCGACCAAAGGTGCGAGTCAGTCGCCGCCTTGATCAACTGCACGTTGACCCGCACGGCGTCGTCGCTCTTCTGCACGCTGCCTTCCAGAATATGGGCGACGCCGAGTTGCTTTGCGATTTCAGGCAGGTTTTCCGGGGCACTTTTATAACGCTGTGTTGAAGTGCGCGAGATCACCTTTAGATCGGCGATCTTGGATAATCGCGTCAGTATTTCGTCCTGTAGTCCCTCAGCAAGATAAGCGTTCTCCTTGTCGCTGCTGAGGTTTTCAAAGGGCAGCACCGCGATTGATCGCTCGACCGGGGTCAAGGAGCGCGCGCGTTGAAACAACCAAGCTCCAATCGCCATGAATGCCAACACGCAAGCAGCGCTTGCGAGCACTACTCGTCTGCGTCTCGCGCGCGCTTCTGGGTTAAATCGTGCGTAGCAGCTGTGGACAGCAGAAAGTAATTCGCGTGCTGATTGCAGTCTGTCTTTCGGATCCGGCGCCAGCATCGATTTTAGCAGCGCAATAACCTGACCAGGCAGGTGCAGACCTCTGACGTGTTCCAAGGGTAACTCACCGGTTTGCCTCACGCGGATTTCTTCCATCGTGCCTCCTACAAAAGGCGTACGACCAGTCAGCAGATACCAAAGAGTAACGCCCAGTGAGTAGATGTCGGAACGCGTGTCAATCGGTAATTGCCCAGCGCCGGCGAACTGCTCTGGACTTGCAAAAGCCGGCGTGCCGATAAAGCCCGCCTGGGTTTGTTCGGCGCCGAGCTCTGCCTGAGGCCCCATAACTTTCGCTACTCCATAATCAATCAGTTTCACCGTGAGCTCTCCGCTCGGGTCGGATTCGAGCATGATGTTCGATGGCTTGATGTCGCGATGCACAACACCACACGCTTCGGCGGCAGCCAACGCGCGCGCGGCCTGCTCAATTACTTCCAACGCCGACGCGAGGGGCATTGGTCCGTTACGCCGAACACGGGCTTCCAGTGTTTCGCCCTTAACCAGCTCCATGGCATAGAAACATTCGCCATCTTGCTCTCCGTAATAAGTCACCCGAGCGACATTGGGATGATGAATGTTCGCAGCTGCGCGCGCTTCGCGCAGAAAACGTGATCGTGCATCGGGATTCTGCGCGACGCTCCGGTTGATGACCTTGAGAGCTACAGTCGAGTTCAACACTGTATCGCGAGCGCGGTACGTTATAGCCATCCCTCCAGCGCCGAGCTCGACCGGAAAACCATCCGCGCCTATCTCCACCTCGAAGTGGGCGTATTTCAACGGTCCGGGCGTTAGTCGACCGCGGGCCGCTGGTCTTTTCATTTCTTCCCCGTCTGCGAGAAAGCCAAGACTAACGAGACAACGCAGGCATTCGCCTTTCGGACCAACTTGAGTCAGCGGTCGCCCACACGTCGTGCAGGTCCCCGCAGCTTGAGATTGAGCGTCCGCAGTTCCGAGACCGATGCCCTTGTCTTCCATGCGCAAAAGTCACCTCAAGCTACCAATATTTGATAAAGGTGCTGAAGTTCCCCATCGACATCTGCCGGATCGGAGACGGTACTTGCCACTTCCATTCTCAACGATTCGCGGTAACGCTGGCGGAGACGCGAAAGCCAGGTGCGCAGAGTGGCGATCGGTACTCCTAGTCGAGCTGCGGCCTCTTCCTGATTCAGTGGCCTGACGCTGCCGCCCGCGACGAACGGTCTCAGTTCTTCAAGCCACTCAGCTTTACCCTCCGCCACAAATGCCACCTGCAAATTCTGCCAGGCCCGCGAGACGATTGTCGATGCCCAGACAAGATCATAGCAAGCGGCGTCGCTGAGGTGAGCAGTTGCCATCATCGCCGCCTCGGCCTCCGGCAGATGTTCCTCGATTGAGACGATTCCGCGACCGCCGCCTCTCTTCAGCGCTCGGGCGCGGTCATACTCATTGTACAGAAAATTTTGCAGTGACCCCAACAGGAACGTGCGAAGTCGGCCCTTTTGCTGGTCCGCGCGGGTCAAGGAGTTTTGCTCAAGCAGATGAGCAAAGAAACCCTGGACTAGATCCTGGGCGTCAGCGGATGAATGACCGCGGTGGCGAAGAAAACTGTAAAGCGGTGGCCAATAGGCTTCGCAAAATCCCGAGAGCGCCTGCTGAGAGGATTCCGTTGAGTCCTCATTCCGCGCACGCAACACGACGGTCCAATGCGTCGTTTGAAACGAAGCACCGCCCTCCTGTAGCGTTCCCGGGATCGCTTTCGTTCACGCAGGGTCGCCGAATGAACGCGATTTTGCGAGAAAAATCGCGGACATTGCCCTTTGTACCTATGCGCTGAGGACAGCGCACTCTAAACCACGCGGGTGACGGACGAGGCCGCCTTTGGTCAGTATTGGGCGAGAAGCTGGCCTTCGCCGCTTCCGTGCTGGACGGCCAACGAAATCTCGGATTCCTGGGTGGTCTGGCTCAGCCCGGCGCTTCCGTGCTCGCTTCCTTCTTGCGCGATGGCGCCGATGCTCAACGCTGCAAAGGCCATCGCCACAGCCACTGCTACTTTTGCTTCGATCGATAGCTTCATGTGTTCTGGACCTGATTGTTCATCAGGAGTTCCCTCCAGCCGCCGCCAAAATTAAAATAGGCCATGTTGTGTACCAAAAACATATCGTGGCGCCTGCGCTTGCCAGCGAGTGACCGCCACGCGTAACGAAACCGTTCGAAAAGTGTGATGAGGAGGTTTTTCATATTCGCTCAAATAGTTGATGCTAACGGGTTGGCGTTGGCATGCTCCGGATTGGAGCAGCCTGCGAAAATGCGGACAAAAGAGGACTGTAACCTTTGGGAAACCTGGCCTGCCCGCTTTGCCCAATAATCGAACCAGCTTAGCGAGGCGTCCGCGAAAAGCTCCGTCCGGACCGCTTCCGGGCAGACATTCAACGTTTTGCAAACATTCACAAACGAGTAGGGCCAGGAAAAATCATTCGCGGTGACCCAATCATAGGCATCGACATACAGCTCCCGCCTGACTCCCTTGGTTGCGGAACGGAACCGGCGTAAATCGTGAGCGGCCTGTTTCAACACGCCCAAAGCGAGGTCTTTCTCCGGCGTCGCCGCTGGGGGTTGAGGTGGGGCAACAAAAAAATGTCCGCCGTGAGCGTTATCCGATTTCGCATTTAAAAATGCGTCCATTGCCTCGCGCGATATCCGCGCGGTGGGCTGTTTTGCTTCGTTTTCGACCTCGGGAGAGTTCGGAAACAGAACAAACGGACCACTGAAACCGGTCTTACTAAGTGGATCTTCTACGAGGAGGTTCATGTCAGTTTCGGTTGGTTGACTCGATTGCGTTTTCCTTTTCTAAAGATTTTACGGGCGGACATTTCAAAAAATTTCAAAATTTTTTAGGTTTTTTTATCCCCAGCCTCAAAAAGCGGCTCCGCGAGGCTGCAAAAACGGGGCCTTACACCGCCCCCACTACTACCTTAAGGGAGAGGCGCGAATCCCTCGATCGAGCGCCTCGTTACTGTTTGCTTGTCCGCAGTCCGGCGTAAACTCTGTGAAATGACTGACGAACAACAGGACGAACAGTTCTACCGGGATACGGAAAGCGTCGCTTTCCCAAAGCTGGACGATCACCAGCTTTCTTTGCTTGAGCCTTTGGGAAAAAGACGTGTGCTAAAACGTGGGGAGATAGTCTTCAAAGCGGGGCAGCGCGATGTCGGCCTGGCTATTATCTTGCGCGGCGAACTCCAGGCGTTTGAGCAACGCGATGGCGTCGAACAGATTCTCGCTACCGCGCACGAGCGCGATTTCACCGGCGACGTCGCCATGCTCCAAGGCACTTCGATCCTCGCGTCAGCGAGGGTGACGTCGGAAGAGGCGGAGATACTCCATGTGCCCGCGACTGAACTCCGACGCGCCTTCGCCGAATTGCCCGGTGTCAGCGAGCCAATCGTAAAGGCATTGATCATGCGTAGGAAGCGACTACGACGCGATCGTGAATTTGCCGGGTTGCGCGTTCTCGCGTCAGGCGGCTCGCGCGAAGGACATCAGCTTGATGATTTCCTCGACAAGAATCGCATCCCTCATCGCCTCATCGAATTTGAGAGCGAACAAGGACAGGCGCTCAGCAAACGTCTACACTTAAGCACGCGCGATTTGCCTGCACTGATCACGCCGGCCGGCGCTCCTCTGCGCAGGCCTTCATTACGCGAAGTCGCGCAAGTGGCCGGTTTGCTGCGTCCACTCGCGTTCGAGGATGAAAATGAAATTATGTCGGACCTGACGATCGTCGGTGCGGGTCCGGCCGGCCTTGCCGCGGCTGTTTACGGCGCTTCGGAGGGATTGCGTACGGTTGTTTTGGAAAGTTACGCCCCGGGTGGCCAGGCCGGTTCATCCTCGTTGATTGAGAACTTTTTTGGATTCCCGACTGGCGTCAGTGGCGGCGACTTGACCTGGCTCGCGCAGCTTCAGGCATACCGGTTCGGCGCGAAATTTTCCACGCCAGCGCAGGCGCTTTCGCTTCAGTACAATGCGACCGACGAATACCGCGCCTGTCTTCAAGTCGAAGGTTGCTCGGCCGTTCTTCGAGCAAAAGCTGTCCTCATCGCTACCGGAGCGGATTACCGCCGGCTGGACGCGGAGGGGCGCGAACAATTTGAGAATATGGGCGTTTACTACGCTGCGACGGCAATGGAAGGCCAGCTTTGCCGCAACGAAACGGTTGTTGTCGTTGGCAGCGGCAACTCGGCGGGCCAGGCGGCGATGTATCTTTCCGATGGCGCTGCTAAGGTATTGCTCGTTGTTCGCGGGAAGAGCATAGCCAACAAAATGTCGGACTACCTTTCGCGACGGGTGCAAGCTCGCAAGAACATTGAGATCCTTTACCAGACAGAGATCCGCAAAATGTTCGGCGGGAAAAAGCTCGAACAAATCGAGCTGGAAAATACGCAGACAGGCGAACGTCAAATGGTTCAAACGCCGGCTGTTTTTTCCATGATCGGTGCGAAACCGTGCACCGAGTGGTTGCCGCCAGAAATCGAGCGCGACGATAAAGGATTCATTAAGACCGGGACGAGCGTCGCCGGGGCGCCAGCATGGCGGGCGAACAAGCATCAACCCGGCCCGCTCGAGACAAGTTTACCGGGAATTTTTGCGGCGGGCGACGTGCGCTCCGGCTCGGTCAAACGGTGCGCCGCCGCAGTCGGCGAAGGCGGCATGGCCGTCGCCGGTGTTCAAATCAGGTTAGCTTCGTAATCTTGAATCGGAACCGCGGAGCCAACAAACACGAATAGTTAGGGGACTCGCTCCGACACGTTATACCAATTCCATTCCCAGGTTTTACCGTTGTCGGAAGAAAACGCCTGGCTCCACACCGGGCGATCCTCGTTTCGGGCGTCCCACCGAAACATCACGATGATCGGTTTTCCCTTGAACGTATCTTTGCAGAAGAAATGGCCGACGTTGTTTTCGAATGAGCCTACCACAGGCGGATCCAGGACGCCTGAGTTGCTGGCGACCCAATACAAGCTCCACAACCTGGTTTTGGGATTAAAGAGCCGCAGCGTGAGCCCTTCGAAATGTTTGCCTTCCTGCCCCGGCATCTCAGTGGTGGAATAAATGTCCGTATCAGCGGTCCCGCTGAGGATTTTCCAATTCTCATCATACGAATCGAACTCGGTCCAATCTTTGCAGTTTTCGAGCCTTTTGTTCAGCCGCCGATTATGCATTTTCCATTTGCCGACCAGAAAATCGAAATCGCTCGGAGACGATGTCGCAGACGCCGTAATTTTTAAGTCGCCCTTCTCGTCAAAACTTAATTTGGGAATTGGCAAACTAGGATCGGCCGTTAGGGCCGTTGTTTGAGCTCGCGCGAAGCTACAAATCGTAAGGAACAAAATGGTGATTAAGTATTTCATGCGTTTCATAGGCTTATCGTATTAGATGTTGTCGGAGTGATTTTTCAATCGCGTCCCACCTTATCCTTTGGATATCTGCATCCTAACGCCTGGTGGATCGGGCTTCAGATAAACGATTAGGCAAAAGATACAAATTCCGAGTCCGGCCAGCGGATATTTCAATGCGACCAACGCAGCCACCCCGAAAAGGCATAAAGTCGTGATCGATCGGAAGTGCATGATCCGGCGCAGCGCCGGTGAAACCGCGGCAACTGGACTTCGGTCAATGAGCTCGCTGATTAGGCATATGTAAGTTGCGTTCACGAGGAAGAATACCGCCGCATAAAAGGCAACCGGTTGCGGCGGCAATTTGCTCACGGCCATCCAGGCGGTAGAGAGCGGAAGTAGCGACATGGAAAACAAATGCGCGAAATTGAACCACAACAGACGTGGGGTCGCCTCCGTGGCATAGCGCATGAGATAGTGGTGATTGGTCCACACGATGGCGATGAACAGGTAGCTCACTGCGTAGCCCAGCCACGTGGGCCACAGCAACAGAAGCGCCTTAAAGGTAGGAAGCTCCGGTGGCCGCAGTTCTAAAACGAGCACGGTAATAAGGACAGCGAACACGCCGTCGGAGAACGCGCTCAGCCGCTCCGGCGTTGCTCTAAGCAGCACGGGTATATCATTTCTCTTGGCAGCAAATCTCGCGTCAGACCAAGATAAAACTTTCGGTCAAAAGGCGAAGGCTTCTTTGTTCACAACGTATGGCATCTTGGTCGGGTCGCCGCCGTAGTTGCCTTCCAGCACGTCAATCAGTCCCTGCACCGTGCGGCCAGCCATGCCTTTATCGGGATCGACAGATAGCCGCGTGATCCGCGCGCCGCTGGCGAAATGATGGAACACGCGGCAGCGATCGGCGATTTCGGGATCGAGAAGCGGCGAATCCGGCGCCAGCGGTTCTTTTTCGAAAACGTCGAGCGCGGCGCCGGCGATGACTTTTTCTTTCAACGCGTTTGCGAGCGCTTCCTCCTCCACGACCGGACCGCGCGACGAGTTTATCAAGTACGCCGTCGGCTTCATGAGCTTGAGCGTATTCTCGTTGATCAGGTGATAGGTCGGTTTATCGGTCTCGCCTTCACGCAACAGCGGCACGTGAATCGTTACGTAATCAGCTTCACGCAGCGCATCCTCGAACTCGACGTATTTGATCGAAGTTTTCTCCCCTTGAATGTCACGCGCATGGCGCAGGTCCATCACTTCCTGGATCCCGTCGATGAACTGATGATTCTGATACGCCGGGTCGTAGCAAAGGATGTTCATGTCGAACCCGGAGCATTTTTTGATCATCGCAAGGCCGATGCGTCCGGTGCCAATGACCGCAATCGTCTTACCGGTGATCTCGTCGCCGAGAAACGGCAGGAACGGATGCCACGACGGCCACTTCTGTTCGCGCACCAGGCGCTCGCTCTGCCACATTTTGCGCGCAAGCATGCCCATCATGAAAAACGCGAACTCGGCGGTCGCTTCGGTGAGCACGTCCGCTGTGTTCGTGAACGGGATTTTGTATTTGTTGGCGTCGGCGCGATTGATGTTGTCAAAGCCGACGGCGATTTGCGCCACGACCTTCAGCGTCCCCTTCCCCGCTTCGAACACTTCGGCGTCGATTGGATCGCGTAGCGTAGTGATCAATCCGTCGATGCCGCTCTTCACTTTCTCGATAATTAATTTCTTCGGCGGCGCCTCGGGACCTTGGAAGACCTCGAGATCATACCCACGTTCGCGAAGCCGGTTCTCGGCAGCATCGCCGATTCGGGATGTCGCAAAGATTCGAAAACGTTTCTTCTCCGTCATGATTGAAGCAATGAAAGCGCGAATATAAATGCAATTCAGCTTTGTCGAAAAGCCGGGCGAAAATGAATTGCGTTTTCAGCGCTAGCGTTACTTGATTTCACAAATCCCGGGGCGTTGCCCCAAGCTTCAGTTGACTGCCTGCGCCTTCGGCGCTGGAGCGTGTGTGCGCAGCGTGTCGAATTCGCAGCGCCAACGGCGCAATTTCATTCGTAGCCTGCGGTATCGCCGCAGGAATGCAATTGCGCCAATAATCTAGCGCTGAAGGCGCGATTCAATTTTGCCTGCAGATTCTTCTTCGCCGAACGCTTGATCCCAGCGGGCACGGACACTACGTAAGAGGGACGGATAGACGATCAGCTTTCGAAAAGGGTCGATCAGTGCCATGTAGAACGGCGTCAAGCGGCTTACGCTGCGCACATAGACTCCGAAATAGAACCGGTAGGCGGTCGCTGTCTCGACCAAGGCGCTTAACGCCGCAGCGTGGGCTGTCCGATTGATCAACTCGACGAGCTGCTCGTTTTCGAAACGGTAGACGACGCGGAAATACCCATCTCGCGTGCCGGGTGCGACGTGGGATCTCGAACGATCGGTGTCGGTAAGACGTGTTGCGAAAGTGGCAGTTGCCGTTGGCTCGCAATCCCAACCGAACAAGCGTCCAACAAAGAGCCGAATGTCGAGCAGCATCCTCACGAGAGGTGAGAGCGTGAATAGCGACGACGATTTCGAACAACCACATGTATTAAGCTCACAGTTGCCTGTCGTCCGTAGGAATTCATTGAGCGTTACTCCGGCACGCCAACGCGGCAGATCGATTACCCATACGTCGTGAAGCGGAACGCCAGCCAGGAAGGTATGAACTCGCAGCGGCAGTCGTTCGAATTCTTGAGATGAGACCTGTGGCATGGTGCTTCTAACGAGAATTATTGCATCGTGAATTACGAAATCCGACCATACCCCGCGCCGATGAAAATGAGCGCTGACACAAGCCCCACCCAGAACGGCGACGTTGGCTGGGCGAGACTTCCTGCTGCGGTAACGGCTATCAAATAAAAACCGATGATCTTAAGGAGCTCCCGATCTGCAGCATGAGCGGCATGGATCGCCATGTGGCCTACCATGACCAGCAATGGGCCGAAAATCATGAACCAAAACGCCGACAGCCGATCGGGATAGCCCACGAACTGTCCGACAAACCCCGCACGTATGGCTTCCGTGAGCGGCTTTTTGAACCTGACCAGGCCGACCACGGTGTGGCCAACCCCCAGGACGACGAGTATCCATCCTGCTACAATTGTCATGACTGACTCCTCCTTGTCTTTGTTCTTCGGTATCTAACGCACCTATTTTGGTGGTCAGATCCCGAACTCCTCCTTAATGAACTCTTTAGTTCCGCGCCGGCCAGTGAGACGTAACCACAGCGGCCCGCCTTCTCTGTCGAGGCGCAGGTCGATTTCAAAGAACGGACAGCATAACCGCTCCTGGAACGCCCATTCCGTTAAAAGCTGATAGGTTGTGTTATCTGCCGGAAACTCGAACTCGTAGCCATCTGGAAGTTCGCGCGTGCTCTTCTTCAGGTTTAACAACGCTGGTCCTAGCTCCTCGAAATGGCGTTTTCTTACCTCCGGTGACAACGCGAATGCGTTGCAGGCGAAAGGCGACACGTGCTCGGGTTGCGACGAGGGCTCGGATGTTGCCCAAATAGCTACTGGAGAAACGACGGCGATTGCAGTTATGAATTGGAATATTTTTCTCATAGTTTTCGACGCTACGACTTCAAGTTGACTTTAAGTCCAAGGAAATTTTTCAAGAAAAATTGTGAGGGATTTCCGGTGGCGTTCGGCGCGGCTTCTTGGTAAATTTCACAGTGGCAGAAGACCTGGCGATTTCCGATGTCGCGCGCGTGTTTGGTTTGCGCACCTCTGCCATTCGCTACTACGAGCAGATCGGGATTCTCCCGCCGGCAATTCGCAAGAATGGCCACCGCCGCTACGGTAACAGTGCGCTTTTTCGGCTTGCTGTGGTGCAGCGCGCCCGAGAGACGGGGTTCACCCTGGAGGAGATACGCGAGCTATTTTTCGGCTTTCAACCCGCGACGCGTCCACCAAAGCGCTGGCACAAACTTTCAGAACGCAAGATTGCAGAACTGCAGATCCGAATGAAGCAGCTCAAGCTCATGGAGACGTTGCTCAGGCAGCTGCAAGGCTGTCGGTGCAACGCTCTCGAAGAATGCGGCGAAAAGCTTCTTTTAAATAAATCGAAGGAACGCCTTTACGCGCACTCCGATTAGGCTCGCGCCTTACAGATTTTTGTCCGTCCACGCGCTCACGCGATCGAGTGCTTTCTCGATGTTCTCAATCGAGTTGGCGACGCTAAATCGTAGGTA
Organism: Verrucomicrobiota bacterium; assembly: GCA_046725285.1. GTDB lineage: Bacteria > Verrucomicrobiota > Verrucomicrobiia > Chthoniobacterales > UBA10450 > Udaeobacter. Next base: position 18,880 of record JBKOYG010000024.1, on the reverse strand, counting down.
GCCTTCGCCGAAATTGCCAAATGCAGTGCCGGAGAGCGCCGCGACGCCAGCGTCGTCGAGCAATGCATCGGCTAGTTTTTTCGACGGCCATCCGGTTTTGGTGATGTTCGGGAAAACGTAAAACGCGCCATGAGGCAAACGACAGGAGAAACCTTTAATCTTATTCAGCCCAGCCACCATGATGTCGCGCCGTTTCTTGAACTCTTCGCGCATTGCATCAACCGACTTCTGGTTTCCGCGCAGCGCTTCAATGCCGGCGATTTGGGTAAAGCTTGCTGTGCACGAGTTCGAGTTGGTCATCAGACGCGAGATGTGCGCCGCGAGATCGGCGCGCATCACGCCGTAGCCCATCCGCCAACCGGTCATGGCATAAGTTTTGGAGAAACCATCGAGCAAAATGCAGCGCTCTTTCATGCCGTCGATCGACATGATGGAGTGATGCTCGCCCTCGAAGATAAGCCGGCTGTAGATCTCGTCGCTCAACACCATGATGTTGCGATCACCGATCGCACGCGCGATGCCGTCGATGTCTTTCTTCTCCAGCACGCCGCCGGTGGGATTCTGCGGTGAATTCAAAATGATCAACCTTGTGCGGTCGTTGATCAGTCCCGCCAACTCGTCGACGTCGAGACGAAAATCCAGGTCCTCGCGCAACCGAATCGGCACGGCCTTCGCACCGACGTAATTGATCATTGATTCGTAGATGGGGAATCCGGGATTCGGATAGATGACCTCATCACCATCTTCGACCAGCGCAAGGATACTGAAGAAGATGATCGGTTTGCCACCGGGGACGATGACGACCTCTTCCGGTGTGACGTTTACCCGGCGCGTCTCGCCTACGTACTGGGCGATGACGTCGCGCAGCTGGGGCAAACCAGCCGAAGGACCGTAATGGGTGAAGCTTTTGTGCAAAGCATCACACGCCGCGTCGATGATGTTGGCGGGTGTATCAAAATCGGGTTCCCCAATCTCAAGATGAATGATGTCCCGCCCCTTTGCCTCCAACGCCCGCGCTTGCACCATCACTTCGAAGGCGGTCTCGGTGCCGAGACGCGCCATACGCTTGGCGAGGCGGAGTTCGGGGGCTTGGGTCATGGATGCCGAAATCAGCACCATCGGTGACCTCGCGCAACTTGTCTTTTTATAAAGGCAAATTTGCGGCTGACACAGACGCTTCTACAGTTTCTTGTTTTGAAGCGTCGATGGCCTTTCGTCATTTTCGGTTTCATCCTTCTTTTGCTCGTCGCTGGATTGGCGTTGCAGATTGATTGGACATGGAAACGAAAACTTTCACCGCGTGGCGGTCGTTACTTTTTTCATCGTGTCGAGTTAGCAGTGCCGTCGTTCCGTCAGTCGGAAGAAAAATGGCGTGACGACCCGTTGGGTGGAGTTGAAGCCAACGGAACGCTCGGCGGTGAAGGCTGCGCCGTGGCCGCTGCAGCGATGGTGTTCAAGTTTTATGGGATCGATGTAGATCCCCAGCAGTTGAATTGGTTCCTGACATCGGTTGGCGGCTACACTGAGAACGGCTGGATTTATTGGGACCGCGCTGTCTGGTTCGCGCCTGATCGGGTGCGGCATGTGTATGAAAATCTGGCATCCTATCAACTCATTGACTCGAATCTTTCCCGCGGAAATCCGGTCATCGTGCGGGTGCGGTTGCCGGGTGGCGTAACGCATTTCGTGGTAATCGCAGGCAAAGACGGGTTCGACTACCTCACTGCCGATCCCGGTGCCGGCTCTGCGAAGGGACTCTACCCGCTGCGCGAGCTTGGCAGCGACATCGAAGCCCTGCGATTTTACGAACCGATCACGACTACGAATTCGCAGGTCGCCGTGAAACGATGAGCAAGCAGAAGCGGCAACCGAAGATCAATCCTTCGGCGGCCACTCAACGCTAGCCAATTCCTTTGGCAATTGCTTCGCGTCGACCGGATAGATGAGTGACATATTAGGTTTAGATTTTGCGCCAGGGAGAAACTCAGTTTCCTCCGGCGCGCCCACGACGAGCCAGAGCACCTCGGCGTCGGTGTCGTTGAACACCTGGCGCAACTCGCCGGGCCCGACCAGCACGCCGCCGTATTTCGGCACAGTCACCGTCTCGTCGCCTACACGCATACGGCCCACGCCTTCCAGAACGAAATAAAATTCCTCTGCGCGGATGTGCTTGTGCAGCGTGTTCGCGCTGGGTGGGAACCGCCAAAGCCTCGCTCCGAGATTTTCGCTCTTGGTTCGCTCAAGAAAATCCGCGTTTGGGATTTTCATCAAGTTAGATGGACGCCAGTGAAGATCGTTTGGTGTAACCAAGAAATAGCCTTCTGTCGCTTTCATTGTTCTTGGATAAACAGTAATTGGTGTCTGTGAAACGTCATCGCATTTGAATTTTCACTGCCAAAAACGCGCCCCAGACGCGTGCACGTCTGGGGCGTGAGACCACTTTACCTGACACACTCGAACTCAATCGATGGGGAAGACTTCGAACAAGTTGTTTTCGCCGTGCTGCTGCGTGAAGAAAAGCCTCGCCCGGTCTTTCTTGAACGTCTTCGCTCCGATCAATCCGCCAATCGAGACATCTCCCTCGGACATGTGCAGACCGGTCGGTTCGTTATCTTCATCCGTCGCCATCTGATCCAAGCCAAGCGCGATGAATCGGGTCACGAGATTTCGGTCCGGATGCTGTTTGTTCAGCTTGTAGGCCCAAATCGAATCGAGCTTGTTCAGCTGATCGTGCAACGTGTCGCCGCGATCCTCTGCCACCAAAATCGTATCTTTGTCGTCCACGAATGTCAGATTATCAAAGGAAGCATGGTCGGCGTCGCCCAGGACAACGAGAGAAATGTTTCCGGTCTCGCGGCTTGCATCGAGATCGACACGGAAGATTCCGCCCCAGGCACCACGCGCTGCCAGAACAGGGTCCGTGCCTGCGCGATTATCGGTGTCGCCAGTAATGTCGAAGAAAAAGGTCTGAAAGTGCGAACCAGGCTGGAATTGTCCATTCTCCGGCCGCTTGAATGGCGTCGCGCCGAGAGCTTTTGCCAGGGCGTTAGCTTCGAACGGATCTGTGCCATCGATCTCGGTGTCGTGGATCGTGACCCATTGCACCGGCCAGGACGCACCCACTGTGTGGAGCAGCAGTTGGTTCTCCGACCGCGTATCGCCGTTCGGGTTCTGGTCATCGACCGGCACGAACACGAGCGGGTTGCCGTTGATAGAGACCTGAAGCGCCTGCAATTTGCCATGAGTTAGGTCGTCTGGAGATATGGGAACGAACCGGTAAACAAACGAGTTTGGATTTCTTCCTCTATTTAGAACCGTGGTGCCGCCGACATCCTCGACGATCAGAATGTTACCCCAGTCATCAGGATGGATGCCTTCGTAACCGCCGCGGCCGAGACTGCCATAGAGCGTTCGCAAACCAGCGCCCCCTCCAGTGTTCGGATCAAAATCGGCGCCCATCTCGATCACGCCGCCGTCCGCGCCATCTTCCTGAGTAAAGAGCAGCGTGCGACTAAACGGGTTCCAGGTTGAACCATCGATGCTGTTGAAGTGAGTCAAGCCACTGTCATCGACCGGCGTCAAGAGCGTGAAACGATGGTCGGGATCCGCCACATCGAGATTAACGCGCGTAACGTGAGCGAGATCATCGCTGTTCTCATGTCCCTGAAACAGGAAATGGCGCCCATAATCGTAGCCAGGCGTGGGACCACCTGGGTTATGATCTAAGATGAGATAAGTATTTTCATCCGGCTCTGTGTGACTGCCGTCGATTAGGTTCCCGAATTGCGTGATCACGCCCGACGGGTTCTCAATTAGATCGACGCCTTGAGCGACAAGCCCAACGGTAAACTCGGGTGACAACACGTTGGGCGAGACCGCCACAGGATTGGCTGCTGGCACACCGTTCACCTTTTCGTTAAAGACCCTCACGTGGTCCGCGGCAGCCCTTGAGGCAGCCATCGTGACGAGCGCGGTAGCAACGAGTGCGCAGGCCTTTGCCTGCAATTGATTCTTAAGAGTTAGTTTCATAGTTAATTTCTGTTGGATTGGTTTTGTTTGGGTTTGGGCGGCATTTCACCGCTCTATCGAGACATCTACAGGCCAATTGTGACGCGCCGGTTTAAAGCATGTAAAAAACGTGTGACTTCCACGTAACACGACGGTTACATGCGCCCCGCGACTGCTACGGCCCGCCTGCGCTCCATCGCGCCGCGCTAATTCGAGATTGCGTCAGACCAGTTTGGGGTCAGTCAATCTCGGCGTCCCAAACCGTCCCTGTGTATTTGCCTACGCGATATGTGACTCTAACCCGATCGTTTTCGCGTAATTTCTCCCATTGCGCTTGGTCAGCGTGGACTTCAATCCTGCGGCCGTCGTCGCGCATACGGACTTTCAGGATCCATTGTTCGTGATTGGTCGCCCGCTCGTCTTTGATTTCCTGGCCCTCTTTCACCGCGGCCACGTAATCCTTTCCGATCACGACTGCGTCGCCACTTTTCTTTTCGCAGCCGATGGGGCCCATCAACAACAGCGCAACGACACAGCTGCACACGATCGATTTCTTCATTCTAAAGTTTTCGGCAACGATCCTGATTACTGGTTTAGTGGGCCGAATCGTCCGCTGGGACCTCGTGCTGGTGCAAAAGTCGATCTGTGAAGAGCTCGCCGTTGACCTCGTAATACAACCTGAACTGAACTTTGCGCGCATCTGGCAGCGTCCATGCGCCCATGCCCGAACCGCCGCCGGAACCCTGATAGATTTTGTCGTCGTAAATATAAAAATCTCCGTCGCCGCCTGCCATCCCAAGGTATTGCAACGGAAATGTCGCCGCATGCACGAGCGCGTCAGTACTATCAAACACGTGCGCATCCACCCAGACGAACTTAACGTAAGCGACGTTACGCACCCACGCTTGGAGAGTTAGCACGGTTTGAAATTCGCTGCCGGCCGGAGCACCAGGACCAGTGCCGGGAAAGAAATGCTTCCTTTTAGTAACAGTCACGTCAAACGCGTTGACCATATCCAATCGGGGACTCGCCCCGGCTCGATAGATGACCGGCTGGCTCGGCCCGCGTCGGGCCACATCAAACCAATAGTTCTGACCAAAGCGGCTGTCCCAGGCATCGCAGCGGCTGCTCACCTGGTAAAAATTGTGAAACCATAATTCGACCTGAGCTGCGTCGAACGGCACCAACACTTCCCAGGGAATCGGTTGCAGTGTGGTCACGAGTCCACTCGAAGATGAAACGCGCTGAAGCAAGCTACCGCTAAAGACCTGACCACTTGGATGAAAACGCGCGTAACCGGTGATGTCCCAAACTTCCGCGCCGCGCCAATTCAATCGGCATTGCGGCAACCGCTGCGGATCAAATTCAATTGCCAGCTTCTCACCCTGCGCGAGATCGCCTGCCAAAATGGAAGTCCAGTCTGCGAGGAATCGAAGGTTGGCCATTGCTATAAGGCCAACTAATCATTCATCACCTAGCGATCAAGAAGCGCCTTTGTAATTTCCGTGGTTCGTATACGCCGCGCGAATCGGCGTATTGCTCCGGTTGGAAGAGTGAAATAGATTCCTGGGCTGAGCTGGCAATCCATTCAAGATCTGTAATACAACGAGATCCTGCCTAAACCACCAAACAAAACCATTAAAATAGGAGTCCATTATGCTACCTCGCCTCAACCCAGATCCAAACGCGACCATCGATGTTCAGCAGACAGAATTCTCCCACGATGCGCTAGGCCGGTGGGTTTGCAGCAGCTGGCCGGAGGTGAGCAACAACGGCGGCGATCCGTTCGATGTCGTCGTAATTGGGGCCGGCATGTTCGGCGGTTACATCGCCGACAAGCTCTATCGCCGCGCTGAAAACATCGGTCTTAGGGTTCTGGCGTTGGAAGCAGGCTCGTTTCTCCTGCCTACTCACGTCCAGAACCTGCCGCGGTTGGGGTTGTTCGGACCAGCGGAACAAGTGGTGGCATCCAATGCGCAGGACCCCGGAGCGCAAAACCTTGTTTGGGGGCATCCTTGGCACAGCAACCAAGCGTTCCCGGGACTGGCCTATTGCCTTGGAGGACGATCGATATTCTGGGGCGGATGGTCCCCAAAACTCACTTCTGCGGATCTCGGTCCGCGACCGGCGGCCCAGGCAGCATGGCCCGCCGATGCCGTGGCCTTCCTGACCGCGAACTACGATGCCGTGGCAGCCGAAATGGGCGTACAGCCCACCGACGACTTCATCTCCAGCAAGAGTGATCTGGTAAAACAACTGCTGGCTCGGTTTAAGTCCGTCACGAATCCGGCATTGGTCGAGGATGCTCCGCTCGCGGTTCAAGCTCAGGCGCCGCTATCAGCGCCCGGGCTGTTCCCATTCGATAAATACAGCAGCGCATATCTTCTGTTCGATGCCGTCCGCGAAGACATCAACAAGCGTTGGCGGAACACCATTGATGCCTGGCGACGCTTGATGATGCTTCCTCGGACGCAAGTCGTGAGCCTGACAAGGTCAGGCAACCGAGTCAGCGAAATCGAACTGCTGGTCAACGGCCAGCAACAGTTCCTGCGCCCGCCCCTTCTCTCCCCCGATTGCACGGTGGTATTGGCCGCGAGCACCGTTGAATCCACTCGGCTTGCGTTGGATTCGTTGCCGGCACCTGCGATGGGAACGCGACGCATGGGGTCCAACCTCATGGCGCATTTGCGGAGCGACATCACAGCCCGCATTCGCAGGTCGGCTATTCCGGGACTTTCTCCACAGGCCACCACGCTCGAGATCGCTGCCTTGCTCGTTCGCGGTACCACCAGCGACGGTCATGCTTACCACTTTCAGGTTACTGCAAGTGGAGGGATTGGTTCCGATGCCAATCTTTTTACATCGGTGCCCGATTTGGAATTGTTGGATGCCCTCATAGCCAATCAAGACCCGGCATGGGTCCCGATAACTCTCCGTGCCATCGGAGAAGTGATTGGGCATCCAGCGGCACAGCCCGGGGATACGAAACAGAGTTGGGTTAACCTGGCATGGCAAAACGACCTGCGCACCGGTCGCCCCCGCGCTTGGGTCAACCTCGAACCATCGGATGCCGACAATACAGCTTGGAAGGAGATGGAGGATGCAGCCGTCGCACTCGTCAAAGCGGTCGCTGGCAATCCTGCAGACATCCAGAACATCAAAGTCAACCGGAACGCGATCGGAACCACACATCACGAGGCCGGCACGCTGTGGATGGGTGACCCCGGACAATCGGTCACCGATTCAAACGGTAAATTCCATCATCTGGACAACGTCTATGTCGCGGGGCCGGCTCTGTTCCCAGTTATTGGTTCCGCAAACCCATCCCTCACTGCGACGACTCTGGCACGCAGAACTGCGGATGCCATCGTGACGAGCCGGACGCTTCCACCGAGTCCAGCATTTAAGACCCTGTTCACGGGATCGCGCGTCGGTTGGCAGATGGCCGGCGGCGGTGACTTTCTCACAATTTTTGGCTCCATCCTCGAGGCCAGGCCAGGCCCGCCTAGTTTGGGTCTCCTTTGGTATACCCGCGAGGTATTCCGGAATTTTGTTCTCAAAGTTGATTGGCTCTCTTTCAACCCCAAGACGAACTCGATGACCATGCCGCCGAGCACCGACAACTCAGGCATCTTAATTCGTTTCCCGGCTCTGAATGCGAGCGATCCGGCCAATGATTGGAGGCTGGCCTCGGATAAAGGCTACGAGATTCAGATTGATGACATGGGATACAACCCAGACCCAGTGTCCCCCCATCTGTTTGATCCTTTGCATCAGACCGGCGCAATTTACGCCCTTGCGCCATCCTCGACTGTTGCATCCAAACCGGCTGGCCAATGGAATACGTATGAGATCGAGGCCACCGCTACCGCGATCAAGGTGAGGCTCAACGGCCAACTGGTGACGACCTATACCATCCCGGCGACAGACACGCGCGGGCGCGAGGGGCACATCGGATTGCAATGCCATACGGGGAACGTCCAATTTCGAAATGTGCTGATTCGCACACTGCCAAATTGACGGGAGTGTAGCCTTCACTTGCCGGGGGATCACTTGCCTAAATTTTGGTCAGGCAGTTTCTAACTAACGAAGTAGCTGCGCTGTCGGGATTTGAAACTGTCGCCAAAGTAGCGTTTCCACCATTGATCGGTCTCATCGAGATGACCGACTTGTACTTCGTCGGCCTCCGGATGTTGCGTAAGTCAGTCGCGAAAGGCGAAGTGGCGGTAAAGACGCATGAACTCGCCAAGATAAATATCGGCGACTCGCGGGTTACCCCGAATGATGAGCATATTCTCGTCATTATCGGTAGTGGAGGCCTCACTAAAATTTGCAGAACCGGAAACTACCAGTGGGTTGGTGCCCAAGGGATTCGGGACCGCAAATACAGCACTAAAGGATTCGCTGGCGATCGTCTGTCTCACCCGCCTTTTTAAGCTCTCGAGACCCCATATCAACGCAAAGCTACAGCCATTAATTTGGCTCGCTCGCAGGTGAATAAGATCGAGCGTGCGCTGGGACACACCGCTTTTTCTCACAGCCGCCACAAAAGCCATTAGAGGCTGCATCGCCTCAGGAATTAGCATCGCTGGGTTTTTCATTCGTGGTTGTATGGTTTTCATTTTGTTTTCCCTGTTTCTTATTCGTTTTTGTTTGTTATCAGGCCGGAAAACTTCACGGCCTCATAATGGTGACGTTTGCCGACTACGCGTTTCGACATTTCCCGAAAATTTTTCGGGCATCCCACAAGATCGACATTGTTGCCGCTCAACGCAGTTTCACGACACCGCGAGTCGCAACGCGAGAGATCCCATGGCTAGCAAGAGGTACGTCGTCGACCATGGAAGATGTGAGTACCAGCGAGCACGCATCACGACAGCAATAGCGCCAACAAAAAACAGGACCAAACCAATCGCAGCTGCAACGCCGATCAGAGGAACGCTAATACCTATCAATAATCCAACCACGCCCGCTCCCTTAGGGCGCCTAGCGTGAACAGCCAGGAATGGGATCCGCCGCATTTGGTCATGTTGTCCAGAACCCACTGGGGACGTCGAAAGTCAACTGCAGCCGCATAGGCATTGGCCGCGGCGGTCGAAATGGTAGCAATGATGTATGCAGTAAACATGGAAAATCACCTCCGTAATGAAGACGCGCTGCAACACCGCATTTCGACATTTGCCAAAGGATCTTCGCAAAACCCGGTCTGGTTGACCCGGCAGGTTCGCCACGGCGAATCCGTCCTGTGGCGGAGTGACAGCCTCTCAAGGCGGGGCGATCTCCCTTGGCGCGCCGTAGCCAAGCGAAGCCGGCAGATCGCCCCGCGGCGGACTGGAGACTGTCGCTCCTTGTTAGGACAAATTCATCGGCCCGGCGTAGGCCGATTTGATCGGCCAAACGCCGGGCCGGATGATTAAATCTCTGTCGAACTCACAAATTGATCACTTACAAGCTTCACGCGGCCATTCGCGGGTCTCTTCCAGTGATTCGCCGGTTTCCAAAAGACTTTTGAGACTCGCCAGAATATGCGGCCATCCCGTCGACACGGCTTCGATGAACTTCGAGCCTTCTTTATCAATTTCGTGAATGACGGTGAGTTTGACCGAATTCCCTTCCTTTTCCAGCTGGTAGGTCAGGCGCGAATAACCTTCCGCTTTCAATTCGGGCCTGAATTCATTGCGCCATTTCAAAACAAGCCTGCGATGCGGTTCGATCTCAAGTACTTCGCCGCTGTCGGTTATCAGGTCGCCCGGCGCTTTGATGCGCCATGACGAGCCCGGCTTCCATTCAGATTCCTGAGTCGTGTCACACCAGAATTGGCGGGGTGAATTCCGGCTCAATTAGCGCCTTCCACAATTTCTCCGGCGTGGTGCGAATGTAGGTTACGTAAACGAATTGATCTTTCTTCATCATATTACTTTTTTGTTCTTTTAGTTTTGGTTTGTTCGAGACCTTTTCTCAGATCGCTCAACGCCTGAAGGCGGTGGCGTTCGTATTTGCCAATCCAGCGCTCGTAGATCTCATGCAACGGCATCGGATTGAGATAATGCAGCTTCTCGCGCCCGCGCCACACGACGGCGATGAGGTTCGCTTTTTCCAGCAATACCAAATGCTTGGTCACCGCCTGCCGTGTCATGTCCAGGTGTTCGCATAATTCGCTCAACGTTTGCCCATTCTCCTTGTGCAACTCGTCGAGCAACTTTCTACGGCTGGGATCGGCCAGCGCTTTGAAGGCTGCATCCATCGCTCCAACTTATGCAACCAGATGGTTGCATGTCAAGCGCGCGCAAATCTCTAGTATGTTCCGGCCCGTGAGCTTCATTAATGTCGAGCAGCTGCCGTTTGTCGGAATGAAATCCCGCGGCATCGTGGTCATTCCCGCGAACACGCCGCACCGCTTCATTAATTCTGGGGAGACAATCCTGCGTCAGATCGACATCCACGCGAGCCCGCGATTCATTCAGACGAATCTCTAAGCTCGTCACTAGCCACTGGTCACTCGTCACTTTTCTTTAACAAAGTCTCGCACCAATGCGGAGATTTCATCTGCAGCTCTGTCCAACGCGAAATGACCGGCATCGAGAACGTGAACCTCCGCGCCCGGCACATCTTTGCGATAGCGCTCCGGCTCGCCGGGATCGAACGAGAGATCATACTTTCCCCAAATGACGAGCAGACGGGGCTGCTTCTCACGCATCCATGCCTGCCACTTTGGATAGGCATCCACATTCGTTCGATAATCATAGAACAGATCGCTTTGAATCTGCGCCTGCCCAGGCTGATTGAGAAAGGCGAATTCATCGGTCCAAAGATCCGGATCGTAACGATCCACGTTTGGATCGTTCCCAACATGACGCGTTCGCGTCGTCTGCAGCGACAGGAGATTTGTGCGAAGCGCGCTTTCGTTAGCCGTGCGATTCTTCCAAAACTCGCGTCGCGTCTTCCAGTTCGCGCCCAAACCTTCGTTGTGCGCAACTGCGTCTTGAACGATGAGAGCTTCGATGCGATCCGGATGCGCAAGCGCCATGCGAAATCCCACGGGGCCGCCGTAATCCTGCATGTAAAGCGTGTAACGCGTAAGCCCGAGCGCTTCGGTGAAATGATTCATGATCTCGGCAATATGATCGAACGTATACGCGAACTTCTTCGGGTCCGGCCAGTCGCTGTGTCCGAAGCCCGGGTAGTCAGGCGCGACAAGATGGAAATGATCGGAAAGCCGGGCGAAGAGTGGCTCGAACATTCGCGATGAAGATGGAAGTCCGTGCAATAGGAGAATGGTCGGCGCGTCTTTCGGACCGGACTCTCTATAAAAGATGGAGAGCCCATCTATCTGTTTCGTGCGATAAGAAGTCGGATATTCGCCATCCGTTCCTTGTGCGGTCAGTTGCAACAATGTGAGCATTACAGAAACAACTCGCGCTGCAGCAGATTGTCGCATGATGGACCGCGTTTCGTGCTGCGTTACTTTTTCACTCAAGCGATTTGCGTACTTCGATTTTACCCGGTCGAAAATCCACTTTATCGAACTTGCCCGTGTCCAGATTCCAGATCGCATGCAGTTCGGCTGTCCAGTGCGGCCCGCCCGCGAGATTGGGTTTGTTATCAGCAAAAATGTTCAGCAACAACTTGCGACCCTTGAATTCGATCTCCTTCATATTCGGGTCATTCACAAACGTGTAGCTATCCGACTCATTCGGATACTTTTTCAAGAACCGCGCATGGAAATCGCGATCGAAATATTTCACAACTTCGGGCCAAATTTTTTGCACACGTTTGACTTGGTCGTTCTCAATCTCGTAAACGGCGAAATCCTCATCACCCCATTTGTGAGCATGCCAGATTACGACGGTCGAATTGCCGTTCCATTTCGCTCTTGGCTCACCGCGCATCCCCCGCCAATACCCGCCGGCATACCCGTCTTCACTTTCGATCTCCTTAAGAACTGTGTAAGGCTTTAGCCTGACAAGAACGTTTGGTGGCAACGCAGCATCCGACTGTTCATCGCGCACCGGATAAAGGATCGCGAATCGTCCATCGGGCGAAATCGTGTCCTCGCCGACTTCATATTCTTTTGGAACTTCCGGATACGATTTCTCTTCAGTCGCTGGCGACGCCGACTCTTCCTGCGCTCGAATTACCAAACTGCTCGCCAGAAGCAACGCGGCAGAAAAAATCAGAGTCCTCACGTTTTGCTCGACTCTCAGCCCTTAACTATCAACGATCAACTTGTGGCTTCCGTTGTCTTTCTTCGCGCACTGAATGTCGGCAAGGCTAATCGGTGTCAGCCGGCATTGATCGCCAAGCAGTTGGCGAAGTTCGGTGTCGTGAATATCGGAGCTGTCGGCACGTTTGTAGTGCGCAAAGATGTAGGTGAATCAATTCTGCGCAAAAAAATTGCCGTTCAACTCGCGAAGACTTTCGGAGTCAAATGCGAGATCATGATTTGTCCCGCACGCGACATCATCAAGCTCGCATCAAAGGATCCATTCGCTCGGCAACCCTCTGGTCCGGACATAACGCGGTTTGTGAACGTGCTGGCCAAACGACTTCCCTCCCCGCCTACTCTTCCTCTCAGTTTGCCCTCCGCTAACGACTGGCTGCTAAAGATCATCGCGATCCAAGACAGATTCGTCCTGGGTCTGTATCGCCGGCAGATGAAAACGATCAGCTACCTTGGCAAGATCGAGAAGCTCCTCGGCGTACCGGCGACGACACGCAATTGGAACACAATCGAAAAAGTCGTGGAGATCCTTAGAGAGAATTCACGGAGTTGACCAACTTCGCAGTACTTCTGACTTCTTGCTTATGCCTTCTTACTTCTTACTTCTGATCTCAGCGACCCGTCTTTTGTTCCAAGTGTTCCGGGTATCGCGCGCCTTGCAGCGGAATTTTTGAGGCTGCGGTGTCGATCTCACGGAGATCATCAGATGTAAGGTCAATTTCAGTTGCCCTGAGATTCTCCTCCAGACGGTGCGGCCTCGTCGTACCTGGGATCGGAACGATCCATGGCCTCTGGGCAAGCAACCAGGCGAGCGCGATCTGAGCGGGTGTAGCTTTCTTTCGCGTCGCGATCGCGCCAAGTAGATCCACCAATGCTTGATTTGCTTTCCGAGCTTCTGGGGTAAAGCGCGGGAGTATGTTGCGAAAATCCGAACTGTCGAACGTCGTATGTTCGTTTATCTTGCCAGTGAGAAAGCCTCTGCCTAACGGACTGTACGGGACGAAGCCAATTCCGAGTTCCCCGAGCGTCGGCAGCACTTCCTCTTCGGATTTCCTCCACCATAACGAGTATTCGTTCTGGACAGCCGTGACCGGCTGAACTGCGTGTGCCCGACGGATCGTTTCCGCCCCCGGCTCGGAAAGACCGAAGTGCTTCACTTTTCCTTCATCAATCAACTCCTTCACCGCTCCGGCTACGTCTTCGATTGGCACGTCGGGATCGACGCGGTGTTGGTAATACAGATCGATGACATTCGTCCTGAGTCGTTTCAGCGATGCTTCAGCAACGTCTTTGATGTGTTCCGGCCGGCTATCCAGCTCACTCCATCTCGATTGATCGCCGGGAGCAGGTTTAAACCCGAACTTCGTGGCTATCACCACTTGTTTGCGAAAAGGCGCGAGGGCTTCGCCAACCAGCTCCTCGTTTGTGAACGGTCCGTAGACTTCAGCCGTGTCGAAGAATGTCACACCAAGTTCAACGGCTTCTTGTAGCAGCGAGATCATCTCCTGTTTGTCTTTGGGCGGACCGTAACCAAAGCTCATCCCCATGCAGCCGAGTCCAATCGCCGAAACTTCCAGGCCGCTCTTTCCGAGTTTGCGCTTTTTCATTTTCTGAACTTCACGTGCGAATCAGCTCTCAACTATCAACTTTTCGGATCACTCCGACTTAAACGAAGCCATGTCGATGGAGAACCGGTACTTCACATCCGACTTAAGCAATCGCTCGTAAGCTTCGTTGACTTTTTGAATAGGAATCACTTCGACATCGGCAGTGATGTTATTGGCGCCGCAAAAATCGAGCATCTCCTGCGTCTCGGCGATTCCGCCGATGGCTGAGCCGGAGAGACTGCGGCGCCGCATGATTAGGCTAAACGCGGGGACCCGCAGAGGCTCCGCGGCAGCGCCGACCATGGTGATATTGCCGTCGCGCCCGAGCAGGCTGATGTAGGCATTGATGTCATGATCGGCAGAGACGGCATCGAGGATGAAATCGAAGGTGCCCGCATGCTTTTTCATCTCGTCGGCGTTGTGTGAGATCACCACTTCGTCGGCGCCAAGCCGTAGCGCGTCCTCCTTCTTGTTAGGCGAAGTGGTGAAAACGACAACGTGAGCCCCGAGCGCGTGAGCAAACTTCACGGCCATGTGGCCTAGTCCGCCGAGACCAACCACGCCAACTTTCTTGCCCTTGGTTACGCCCCAGTGATGCATGGGGGAGTAAGTAGTGATACCGGCGCAGAGGAGCGGCGCGGCTGCGGCAGGATTGAGGTTGGAGGGCACGCGCAGAACAAAGTGTTCGTCGACGACGATGCTTTCGGAGTACCCGCCGTAGGTAAAACCTCCGAGGTGCTTGTCCGGAGAATTGAAGGTGAGGACCATGTTCGGGCAGAACTGTTCAAGGCCAGCTTTGCAATTTGGGCAGCTCCCGTCCGAATCTACCATGCAGCCGACGGCAACAAGATCGTCCGGCTTGTACTTGGTCACTCCCGTCCCTACCTTCGTGACACGGCCGACGATCTCATGGCCGGGGACAATCGGGTAGTTCGTGGCCATGAACTCACTCCACTCGTTGCGCACCGAATGAAGATCAGAGTGGCAGATGCCACAGAACAGGATTTCGATCTGCACATCGCGTTCAGTCGGATCGCGACGTTGAATGTTGGTTGAAGCCAGCTGCGATGTCGCGCTGGCAGCGGAGTAAGCTTTCGCATTGTACGTAGTTGGATGCATGGTTGAGTTTATCTCCTTTTATCAAGAATCGAATCGGTTCGTTTTCACACGCTGAATTTATCGACCACGATCAACTCAAAGTCGCTGCGCGTGTGTGGGATTTTGTAGCGCCACGTTAGAGTTAGTCCTGATTCCCTCCTTAAGCTGAGAATCGAAGCGCAATCTCCCCGCGCGCTTAGTTATGACACACCAAGGAAATCGGGAATGGAGCCTTTCCAGATAGCTTGGATTTCGTTGGCTACTCGTCCCTCGTGGTTGTGAGTGAACAGGCTCGCCTGCGCGCGAACCCGCATGTAGCATGCGCTCTCAAGTATGAATCCCTACTTCGTCCGAACGTTTCTCTTCTTCATGCTCGCCTCTGCGCACGCCCGTCCACTAGCGCTTGTCGGTGGCCGCCTCATTGACGGCTTTGGCGGCCATCCACTCGCGAACAGCGTGATCGTCATCGACAAGGAGCGTATCACCGCCGTCGGCACCGTCGGCGCGCTGCAGGTGCCCGCCGATGCGGAAGTTATTTCGACCGAAGGCATGGACGTGTTGCCGGGCCTCTGGGATTGCCACGTCCATACCATGATACTCGGTCACAGTGATTACGCGTATTGGGACAAAACGTATCCGCCGCGGCTCGGTGGCGAGATCATGCCAGCGGCCGCACGACAACTGCTCATGGCCGGTGTGACCAGTGCACGCGATCTCGGCGGTCCGCTCAAGGAGAGCATTAGTTTGCGTGACCGGATCAATCGCGGCGAAATTCCCGGACCTACCCTTTACGTCGCCGGTCCATTCATTCAGCACGAGCCTTATCCCGGCACCGATTACTTCCGCTGGGGCGTCAAAGGCGCAGCCGACGGCAAAGCTAAAGTGAAGCAGCTCGCTGACGCGGGAGTCAACATTATCAAGCTCATCGACCAGGACCAGATGACGATGGACGAAGTGAAGGCCGTCGTCGACGAAGCGCACGCGCATAAACTTCCCGTCGTCGCACATGCACATCGCGCGGAAGAAATTCGGCGTGGACTCGCCGCTGGCGTGGATTGCTTTGAGCACACGGGCCTCGCGTCGGCACCGGGTTTATCCGGACGACATCCTGAAGACGCTGCACGAGCGTACTGCGAAAATGAGTTTGGGCCCGCTGTTCTGGTGTCCGACCATCGAGGGATTCATCAATTACGAGTCGTTAGTCGACAATCCCGAGCCGCTGGACGATCCAGCCAACTACGACGGCATTCCTTCCGACATCGCCGCGGACATCAAGCGCTCAATTGCGCACCCGAATCAGCTTGCCTACTACCAAATCACACCGCTGCGCGCCAAAACGGTCTGGCACAAATTTAAACAGCTACAGGACTCCGGTGTGGTCTTGCTCATCGGCACGGACAGCGGCATCCCGATGAAATTTCACAACACCTCCACCTGGCACGAGCTCGACGCGTGGGTCAATCATCTCGGCGTGGATGCCATGACCGCCATTCGCGCGGCCACCTACTGGCCTGCTGTCATGATGAAAGTAGACAAGGACTACGGCTCAATCAGCGAAGGTAAATTCGCCGATATCATCGCCGTCAAAGGCGATGTGCTGCGTCATATTGATCTCCTACAACACGTCGATCTGATCATCAAACACGGTAAACGCGTGAAGTAACGAAGTCTGGGTTTGAAATCAATTCGACTCAGGGCTCCCAACGCCGACGCAGTAGAACGAAAGTCACGTAGTGAGTCACTAACAACAATGGAACCCAAAACGCCGGGATCCAATAGGCTGGGCCCATTGTCACTGGCGCATTATAAATAGTGGCAAACATGATTGCTGTAAGTAGATCGAGCGTTCCGACAATATTGAAAATCCACACCGCCAGCTTGGCCAAATCAGAATCGCGTAGCACTAGTGGAATTGCTGCAAACGCGAGTATCGCCGTTATCAGGTCGCCAAATGCGGCCGGATACGCAAACTGCTGCGGCATTCCCGGAAAAGTGCCGCCTCGAGTGAGAAACATCAGTCCAAGATGTCGCATCGAATGCAAAAGAAGAATGGGAACAAGAATCACCTGCGGCCGGACACGTGGAACCAAAGGCAGCAAATAGAGCCGCGCCGCCACATAGAAAATCACCGTGTTCGCGACAAGATTTATCGTTAGGACTCGATCGAAAATGGCGGACATTTATTTCTCCTTCCCAAACCGCTTGTTCTTTCCGCAACTCCACTATTACGCCATAGCGTCAGCGAAGATGGATCACTTGTCACTTCCGCATCAAGTTCTTTAGTTTTCAGCTCTCAACTACCTGTCGCGCCGTAGCCTTGGGCGAAGGCGGATCAACCATCAACTTCCCTCATATGAAATCATTCACTGAACATCTTTGGTTTGAGTTATCGGACCGACGCGGATTCATCAACATCACACCGAAGATAGAGGAATTCGTTCACCGAAGCGGCGTGCTTGAGGGTCTTTGTCTCGTGAACGCCATGCACATCACTGCTTCGGTGTTTATCAACGACGATGAGCCGGGCCTACATCACGACTATGAGCTATGGCTGGAAAAACTAGCGCCGCACGCTCCAACGAGCGCCTATCGACACAACCGAACCGGCGAAGACAACGCCGACGCCCATCTCAAGCGTCAGATCATGGGTCGCGAAGTCGTCGTCGCGATCACCAAAGGCAAACTGGATTTCGGGCCGTGGGAACAAATTTTCTACGGCGAATTCGACGGCCGGCGACGCAAACGAGTCCTCGTGAAAATCATCGGAGAGTAAGGCTCCGACTTCTGACTCGTGAGCTTACCTCAATCCCGGCAGCAAAATAGTGTTGACGGTTCAATACGGACGTACGTATTATTTGCGCAGGATGGGCAGGCGTTCTTTACGCGATCAAATTTTGCGGGCTGGGCTGCCAGTCCTGTTTCGGTCCGGTTATCACGCAGCGAGCGTGCGCGACATTTGCGCGGCGGCCGGCGCCCCACAAGGTTCGTTCACCAACCATTTTCGGTCGAAAGAGGCCTTCGCCGCCGAAGTGCTCGATCAGTACTTCGACTATTTGAAAGGACTCGTGAGCGAAGCGCTAAACGATGAGACTCTCACACCGCGCCAACGGCTGAAGCGCTACCTCGACGTCATTACGGACAAGCTGGAGCGCGATCGGTGGATGCTCGGTTGCTTGATCGGTGACTTCAGTCTTCAAGTCAGTTCTCAGAGCAAACTTTTACGCAAACGGCTCAATTCAATCTTTCGAGAGTGGCGAGCGCTGTTTGCATCATGCATTGCGGCAGCCCAGTCGGCTGGTGAAATCGATTCACGGTTTCACGCCACAGAACTGGCTGAATTTCTGTTGGCGTCATGGGAAGGCGCCATTCTGCGAATGAAAGTGGAACGCAGTCCCGCGGCCCTTGAGCGGTTCAAAACCATCGTGTTCGAAACCGTGTTCGAAAAACCGCGAGCATCTGCAACTGCCGAGCGTCAACGCCGGATACACAAGGGCTCGACAGCGAAATCTAAATGAGATCAGAGGTAGTTATGAAACGGATCGTTGTGTTTGGAGTAGTTAGCATGCCCTTGTTCGTTGTGGCATCAGTTGCGTTCGCAGCGGACAAGACAAAAAGTCAGGAAGCGTTTGATCGCCTGGCGTCACTCAAAGGCGAGTGGAAAGGAGAAATAAACGGCGTCGACACCACGTTGATTTATACGCTCACAGCAAATGGCAGTGCATTGATGGAGGAATGTCGACCCGAGAAGGGGCCGGAAATGATTACAATGTTTACCATCGATGGCGATCATCTCATTGCCACCCATTACTGCTCGGCGAAGAATCAGCCACAAATGGCAACGTCGACGATCACCGATGCGCAGAAGCCGTTGGCGTTTTCACTTGTTCGAGTTACCGGCCTGAAATCGGCCGATGACTGGCACAACACCGGTCTCACGGTGATCCAG
>JBKOYG010000015.1:0-42395 GCA_046725285.1 Verrucomicrobiota bacterium | reverse complement strand
GGCGGACAACTCGACAAAGTGGCCAGGCGCGAGCCGATGCCGATTCGGCGCGCGGTGGAATTAATCGCGAAGGTCGCACGCACTGTTCATTACGCTCATGAACATGGAATTCTCCACCGTGACATCAAGCCGGGGAACATTCTGCTGGATGTAAACGGCGAACCGCATCTGACCGATTTTGGTCTTGCCCGATTAGTCGAATCTGAAAGCAGTGTCACGCACACGCTGGAAGTTTTGGGCACGCCCAGTTACATGGCGCCAGAGCAGGCAGTGGGAAACAACGTGGCCGTCAGCAGCCTTACAGATGTCTATGGACTTGGCGCAGTACTTTACCAATTGCTGACAGGTCAGCCGCCTTTTGCCGGTGGAACGACCTACGAAACCATCAAGCTCCTGTTGGATGCTGAACCGCGGCAACCGCGCCTCCTAAATCCGAAAATAGATCGCGATCTTTCAACAATCTGTCTCAAATGTATCGAGAAAGATTCAAAGCGGCGATATTCTTCCGCTCTCGCGCTAGCCGAAGATCTCGAACACTGGGTAAAACACGAGCCGATTCAGGCGCGCCGCATTGGAATTTTCGCGCGAGGAAAGAAATGGGTGCAACGCAATCCAACCAGCGCAGCGTTGATGGCGTCCTTAGTTACCCTGGCCATGGCCGCAGGCTGGATCGTTTGGAAAAGCGAATTTATTTCGCATCCGGTAACAACTGGAATTGCCGTTTTGCCCTTTGAAAATTTGAGCGGTGAGAAAGAAAACACGGCCTTTGCTGATGGTGTGCAGGACGACATTCTGACCAAGCTGGCAAAAATCGGCGATCTTAAAGTCATCAGCCGGACGAGCGTGATGGAATATCGCGGCAAGCGAAATCTCCGTCAGATCGGAAATGATCTGCGGGTAGCTCACGTCCTGGAAGGCAGCGTTCGCAGAACCGGCACGCACCTTCGTCTAAACGCGCAGTTGATTGACACGCGCACCGACACCCATGTGTGGGCCGAGCAGTACGACCGCAATTTGAATGATTTGTTCGCAATCCAGAGTGAGATAGCTCAAAAAGTTGCCGAGCACCTCAGTGCCAAGCTTACAAGTAGTGAGAGAGCAGCCATTGAGGAGAAGCCAACTCAGGACTTGGTCGCGTACGATTTCTATGTCCGTGCTGTCTCTCTAATTTACAACGCCCAATTGCCCTCTCTGGCGAATTCAGTGGATCTTTCCGAGACTGTGGACCTGCTCAATAAGGCAGTTGCTCGTGATCCTAACTTCTTTCTTGCCTATTGCCAGCTAGCCTTTGCGCACGACTTGATCTATCAGCAAGAGAAAGACCATACGCCCGCTCGCTTGGCCCTCGCAAAGTCGGCCATAGATTCTGCATTTCGGTTAAGGCCAGATTCGGGGGAAGCACACCTGGCGCTGGGCTGGCATTTCTACTGGGGAAATTCCGACTACGCCCGTGCCCGCGCCGAACTTGCTCTTGCTCAACAGAGTTTACCCAACAGCCCGGTAGTTTACGAGGTAACTGGATTGATTGACCGTCGTGAAGGTCGCTGGGCTGAGGCTACACAAAATCTCGAGCGCGCATCTGAGCTCGATCCTCAAAATAATCCTTATCTCATTACCCTCGCAACGACCTACCTGCGGTTACACGACTATGATCAAATGGCGAGGGTGATGGATCGTATCATTTCACTTGTACCGGATCGCAACAAACCGCGAATCATTCGTGCTATCATAGAACAAGAAAGGCGAGCGGACACACGCCCTCTGCGTGCTGCAATTGAAAGAGCCCTGGCCAATGAACCTGGAGCAGCAGAAGATCCTTGGATAGCGGGCCAACGCTTGGATCTTGCTTTGTATGATCGCGATTTGGACGCCGCCAGCAGCCTTGCGGCGGCGCTTCCCCTCAAGCAGACGCTTGACGTCGGCTTCACGCAAGGTAGCCGTGACTTTTCACTGGGCGTAGTTGCTCTGTTGAAGGGAGATGCGACGGCGGCGCGCGCTGCCTTTATGAAGGTGCGCGCAGGCTTGGAGGAAGCGATGCGCGTTCACCCTGATGATATGAGCCTACTTTTTGATCTCGGGTTGATTGACGCGTTCCTGGGAAGAAGAGAAGAGGCGCTGAGCGCAGGCCGGCGCGCGATGGAACTGGGCCTACGCGCGCTGCCCACTGCCCAAGACCCAATGTTCGGGCAGTACACGAATGAGACATCTATAAGAAGGTCCTTTGCCGTGATTTGTGCCTGGGCGCGCGAACCTGACCTGGCGCTCGAGCAACTTGAAGCCGTCAGCAAAATTCCGGGCGGTCCAAGTTATGGAGAATTGCGCTTGGATCCGATGTGGGATCCCTTGCGCGGCGATCCGCGCTTCGAAAAAATCGTCGCGTCGTTGGCACCGAAAGAAATGGTTTCCAAGTAACACCTGTTTCCTCTCGGTAGCGCAGCGCCGCGCTACGCGCGAGGGCTTTCGGAACTACATCAGTTCCGGCTCAGCGATTCCCTGGCTCGCCGAAGCCTTGGCAAAGGAGGCAACGTGACGAAGCCGTATTGGGCGTAACCTCGCGCTGGATTTTACGTACTACATTCGCGCCAAAGGCATGATATAGAAGCGCCGCGTCGACTGAGCGCAGTTAGCCTCGATTTAGCTTGAATGCAGTTGGTTTGGTCGCCCAGACTCAGGCGGCCCAGGAGAACACCTGTCAGTGAAAGTTAGCGTAATCCTACCCCCAATACGCCAAACGGCCTTCGCCCTTGCTGTCGGCGTTAGCCTATTGATCGTTCCCGAGATTCCCGCTCAAGCGATTGTGCCGGCGACGGGAGCGTCGCCGCCTCCGGCGCAGGTGACAACGGGCACAACGGCCGAAGTGGAGCGTATCATTGTCACTGGCTCGAACATTCCCACAGCTGAAGAAGTCGGCCCAAATCCGGTGGACACGTATCGTCCGGCAGATATCGAAAAACTGGGAATTCGCAATGCAACGGACCTGACAACTTTTCTGCCACAACAGGCGGGCGGAGCGATCAACCAGAACTTCGGCGCTAGCGGGGACGGCACCGTCCAATTCAACCTGCGTGGCTTGTTGCCCAAAGAAACCCTGGTGCTGGTGGATGGAAAACGTGTCGCCCTTGGTTCGTTGAACGCCGTCGGGTTCAGCGGGGGTGTGGACATTAACCTGATTCCGTTTCCGATGATTGATCACATCGACATTTTAAAGGATGGCGCCTCGGCTGTGTACGGCTCCGATGCGATCGCCGGCGTGGTTAACTTCTTTTTGATCCACAAATTCCGTGGGCTGGAGATCGGGGGGAGTTACGGGAACACAAACCTGGGAGCGTCTAACGACATGGGCGAATGGGAGGCATGGATCAAAGCCGGTACCGGAGATGACAAGACCGAGATAGTGGTCATTGCCGATTTCTGGGAGCGTACCGGTGGCCTGTTTAGCCGTGACCGGGACCTGACGGCGAATGCGTTTTACATACCCTGGGGAGGAGGCGATGGCCGCGATTTCGGTGTACCTGGCAGCCTAGCTGGACTCTCTTCTTTTTTTGGGTTCCGTCTGCGACCGAGCATGTTTTTCGGTCCGGGCGGTAAACCGCTGCCCGGCGTGAACACACCCCTTCCGCATTCGGCTCCGAACGCGCAAACTTCTCCGTTTTATAAGAACGGCTTTCTTGTTAATCCTAATGCATACCCAGGCGCTCCCGGTATCACTGGCCCACATGCGTTGCACTTCCGTCCACAGATCGGCACTGATTACAACGGAGGCGGCGATTACTTCTTCTATAACTTCGCGGCTATAACACCAGAGCTTCCGCCGGCTGATCGCCAAGCATTCTACGGTTCTTTCGTGCGCGATCTGTGTGACAAATACCTGACGGTGTTTGCGGATTTTAAGTATGTCCGCTCATTTTTTGATGCGTCTGCCGCAGCGGTCCCGATTATTCCCGATCCATTCAAGATCCCAGGCACGAATGGGCCTTTTAGTCCGCGTGCCTTTAGTGTGCCACTTCAGAATCCGTTTAACCCCTTCACCATCGCGGATGCAACTATTCCAAATTTCTTCCCCGACGGAAGCGGTCTCCCAGTAAATACTGGAGTTGGGTTTCGCGCGATTAACGACACCGGTCCGAGACACGATAAGTTCACCTACCACGATTACCTGTTCGATGTTGGCCTGCGCGGTGAAATGGGAGAATTAGGCGATTATTTCAAGACGTGGAATTGGGAGTTAAGCTTCCGTTATTCCCGCAACGAGGGGCAGGATTTGTCCACCGGCGCAATTAGCGAGCCTGGATTGCGGGAAGCACTTTTGGATACGGACCCAGCTACAACATTTGATCCGTTCCTGAATTTCAATGCTCACGATGTGTTGGCGTACGGCGCTGCCTTGTTCGTCCGTAGCCTTTTGGCGTAGGCGGACGCCCCGCTTTTCTTCTGCCCACTAAATGGGCGAAAAGAGGCGAAAACTTGGGCAATTGGTAACTACTTCGTTTCCTTCGTGTGTTTCGTGGGCGCCATCTTTGTGCATCAAACCATCCGCGGCATCCGCGCTATCCGTGGTCCTTTAGGTCTTCTGCACTTTCCGCGTAACGCGTCACCGAAACTTGCGAAGTACCTCACTGAACGGCCAGAAATGACAACTCAACAACGAGAAGTCAAAGAAAGCCAAAACAAGAAAAGGAAAATTAAAATGATGAATAAACCAAACGTTGTAAGACTTGCCCTCGCGCTTGCCTCGCTGGTTGCGGTAACAATCGCGGCCGGCCAGGGCACGGAAGGCGGAAGACTTCAAGGGACCTGGGAGATGCAGATAAGTCGAACCGATTGCGCGGGTCACGTGACAGGGACCAACCAGACAATAGTAATATTCATGGCGGGAGGCACGATGATCGAGTCGCAAAGGCTGACGCCGCAGGCCTTCAAGACGCCTGGGGAAGGTGTTTGGCGCCATACCGCCGACAGTAACTATGCGCTTCGGTTCAAATACTTCACGTTTAACGCCCAGAACGTTCCTACGGGCTGGGTGATCATCGAGGCAGAACTAAACGTGGATGAGACAGGAAACGCCAACACAGGCTCGGCAAACATCGCGGTTTACGACACAAACGGCAACTTAATTACAACTGCATGTGGTGAGGTTGCCGGCACGAGATTCGGTCTGTGACCATCGTGGGATTTGGTGCGTTCCATCCGCGCCAAACCCCATTTGGTCACGGAAGACAAGCTTGGGCGCGTCCTACCTGTCTTGCGCGGCTTTGACGATTTGAGCGAAGCTCCGCGGATCCAGGCTGGCGCCGCCGACGAGGGCGCCGTCGATGTCGGCCTGGCTCATCAGTTCGCCTGCATTCTCCGGTTTGACGCTGCCGCCGTACTGAACGCGCACCCGTTCGGCCGTCGCGTCATCGGCCATTTGGTGCAAGATGTGGCGAATGAATTCGTGGGCTTCCTGCGCTTGAGCGGGCGTGGCGTTGCGCCCGGTGCCGATGGCCCAGACCGGCTCATACGCGATCACTGTTTCGTGTAATTCCTTTGGGGTCAGACCAGCGAGACTGCCACGTAATTGGATCGATAGTATTTTTTCAACGTTGCCCCTGTCCCGCTGCTCGAGCGTTTCCCCGATACAAACAATGGGACGCAGCGCCGCCTCATGCGCGGCGCGCACCTTGCGATTCACGATTTCGTCAGTCTCACCAAACAACGTGCGGCGTTCGCTATGCCCGAGCACGACGTAGTGCACAAATAAATCACGAAGCAACGCGGCGCTGATTTCGCCGGTGAACGCACCGCGCTTTTCCCAATACATGTTTTGCGCGCCTACCTTTATGTTCTGTGCCTTGCCCAGCGCTTCCATCACTTTCGCAATCGCGGTGAACGGCGGCACGATCACCACTTCCACATCGGTGATGTCACCGAGATCCAGCAGCATCGACTCGACGAATCGCGCCGACTCGGCCTGCGTCATGTTCATCTTCCAATTAGCGGCAACGATTTTCTTTCTCATGTGATTTGATTCCTGGCGACGGGCTCAGAACTGAAAATAGATGAACGGAGTGTAGTGCGGCGGAACAAATAAAAGGACGACCGCAAAAGTGCAACCATAAGCCGCGGCGAACACCGGGGCGGGCCAGCGTCGCCATGATTCTGCAAACCACCGGCGCGAATTGAGCCAATGGATGAAGAGAAGCGCCCCAATGACCAACAGAAACCATCGGTGGAAATGTTCATTACCACCGCCGTGAAACAGGGTGAACTGCTTTAATATTGTTCCCGCACTGCGGAGGTTATGCGCTCGGAAAAAGATCCAGGCAAGGCATACCGCATAGATCGTAATCGGCCACGCAAACCAACGCATCGCCCGCGCCGCCCACTTGAGACCTTCGGTAAGACGAATCCACTCGCGATGGATGAGGAGTGCGAGTCCATGCAGCGCACCCCAGATGACGAACGTCCATGCAGCTCCGTGCCATAGGCCGCCGAGCAGCATCGTGATCATGACATTACGGTAAGCAAACCCGCGTGAGCCGCGATTTCCGCCGAGCGGAATGTAGAGATAATCGCGCAACCAACTTGAGAGACTAATGTGCCAGCGTCGCCAGAAATCAGATACGTTCCGGGCAAAGTAGGGAAACTGGAAGTTGTTCGGTAATTGATACCCGAGCATCTGGGCAGCCGCGATGGCCATGTCTGTGTAGCCCGAAAAATCGCAGTAAATCTGGATTGCATAGAACAGCACGGCAATCCACGCGCTCGTTGGCGTGAAATCAGCCGGATGAGCGAAGTAACGGTCGACGGTCGGCGCGACTCCATCGGCGATGCACGCCTTCTTGATGAATCCCGCCAGGAATAACATTACCGCGCCGCGCACATCGACATTGGAGAATTTGCGGATCGAAACCAGCTGCGGCAGAAAGTACAACGCACGGACAATCGGTCCCGCTACCAGTGGCGGGAAGAAACTGACGAACAACGTAAGATCGACAAAATTCGAGATAGGGCGCAGCTTGCCGCGGTACACGTCAATCGTGTAGCTCATCGAGTGAAACGTGTAGAAGCTAATGCCGACCGGCAGAATAATGTTGAGCGTGTTCACGCTCGCCGGTAAGCCAATCCACGCCAGAAACTCGGACGCCGAGGAGACAAAAAAGTTAAAGTATTTGAAAAAACCCAGGACGCCGAGATTGACGCACACACTGGTGGCAATCCAGAAGCGCCGCCATGCCGGCGTGTCACGCCGTCCGAGCATTTGTCCGACGATGTAATCCACCGTCGTGGACCCGAGAACTAGGAATGTAAACTTCCAATTCCAAGCGGCGTAAAAAGCATAGCTGCAGAGGAGAAGCCACACCTTTCGCGCGGTGTTGTTGCGCATCGTCCAGTAGACGATGAACACAACCAGAAAAAACCAGAGGAAGCGAAACTCAACGAAAGACATTGGAACAGAGAATGGGATGCGAAGTTAAATCGCCAGGCATTGATTGTTGATCACTTGATTTCGCCCGCTCGTGCGAGCTCCACAAAATTCGCCGCCACAATATGAGTGAATTCTTCCGCTCCCGATTTGGTCAGATGCTGCCCATCGCGACGTACGCTGCTGCGATAGAGGCTCGGATAAGCTCGCGGGTTATTAAACGCCATCACAACGCCTGGCAGCCCGGTACTTTCGCTGGCGATGTTAATTTGCGCCGTGCTTGGCGTGATCAAAAAGATTGGCGCGGCTCCAATATTCCTGACCTCCTGCGCGCACTGCCGGTAGCCTTCCACAGTGTAAGGTGAAAGAGGATGTGCGGCGGTTTGTGCCATCGCAGCCGCAAGCGCACGCTCATACGCTCCGGCCTGGCTGGGAGACATTCGATTCGTTTTGATGATGTAACCATCGCCGACTGCGCCGAGGTAGTTTGCGTCCCACCTATCTCTGTTGCGCCTCGAAAGGAAGGTCAGAATATCAGCAGCTCTTGCGACGTTGGTAGAATTTCTTTGAAACTGCGCCGCATAAAATGTCAGCAGGCTGCGCGTATTTGTCTCGTCGTTTTGACGCAGAATAATATCGCGAAGTTTTGTAGGATCCGGCCGCCAAAGCGCACCCGTGCCGGCGCCGGTAAGTTTTCGTAGGAGCAGCGATACCCGCTTCCAGTCGGCCCAATAAAGTGCGCGACGGCTGGTCTGGTTCTCGGGGGACCACTTCGTTTGCAGCTCATCGTATTCAATGAAAATCCATCTCAACTTGCGCGGCTTCAGGTTTAAGATCTGCTCAAGCAGGTAAGCGGTTTCCGGCAAATACATGCCGCCTATGCCGAAGTTGAAGCTGTGCGTCGGCATTCCGCTCTCGCGCGTGGCGCGATCGAAAACTGCAGGTGAGATCTGAAAGTAGACGCGGCTCGATCCAATGAAGAGTGTGTCAAATTCGTCCTTGTGCGCGGCAAAAAATCGGAATTTCTGGGAGACCCCGCCGTCGATTTCTGGAAATGGCAGCACCGCGCGCAGACCGATGCAGGTTATAAGGAATGCGGCTGCACCAATGGCCGAATTGGTCACTCCCCAGATGAGAGTTTGGCGCCCGGTCGCTTTGTGCGGCGGTGCAGGCTCAACGGGAACCTTCGAAACGACCTCGTGAACTGGCACAGCTTATTTCTTGTCGCTTAGCGCAGCCACGCCGGGCAATTCCTTGCCCTCCAGTAATTCAAGCGACGCACCGCCGCCGGTAGAGATGAACGTCATCTTGTCGGCAAGCCCGGCCTGTTTCACCGCGGTCACAGAATCGCCGCCGCCGATGATCGTCGTCGCGCCTGATTGCGCAAGCGCTTCCGCGATTGCAATTGTCCCGTCGCCAAACTCGGGAATCTCAAAGACGCCGAGTGGCCCGTTCCACAGAATCGTTTCGGCCTTGGCAATTTCTTCCTGATAAAGTGCAACTGTCGCCGCGCCGATATCAACTGCCTGCCATCCACCACTGATTCCATGCTGTGGTGAGAGCCGACTTGTGTTTCGCATGTTTGCGCCGGCGCGAATTTCGTCCGCTTCCACTGCATCAATCGGAAGTAAGAATTTCACGCCGCGGTTCTTTGCCATTTCGAGAAGCTCGCGCGCAAGATCGAGTTTGTCCGATTCCACCTTGCTTGCGCCGACCGGAATTCCCTCCGCCTTTAAAAACGTGTTCGCCATCGCGCCACCAATCAAAATAACGTTGGCCTTTTCCATCAGCGCCTTCAAAACCCCGATTTTATCGGAGACCTTGGCGCCGCCTAAAATGACAACGAAGGGCCTGGCCGGATTCTCGAGGCCGTCACGCAAGTGTTTCAACTCTTTTTCCATCAGGAAACCCATCGCCGATTTGCTCACGAATCTTGTGATCCCCACTGTGGACGCGTGCGCGCGGTGAGCGGCGCCAAACGCATCGTTTACGTACAGGTCACCGAGACTGGCGAGCGCCTTGGCAAAATCCGGATCGTTTGCTTCTTCACCGGGCTGGAATCTCACATTCTCCAACAGCGCGACGTCGCCGTTCTGCATATGCTCGACGATTTTTTCCGGCACTTCGCCAATCGTGTCGTGACTGAAAATGACCGGCTGATGGATTAGCGAGTGCAAATAATCGCCGATCGGACGAAGCGAATATTTTTCAACCGGCTTCCCTTTGGGCCGGCCAAAGTGCGACATCAAAACCGTTTTCGCGCCGTGTTCTCGCAGATAGTTGATCGTGGGCAGACTTTCGCGAATCCGCGTATCGTCCGTGATACGGACCTTGTGGCCGCGCACTTCAGTCGGCACGTTGAAATCCACTCGCACCAGCACGCGTTTGCCGCGCACATCAAGATCACGAAGTGAGAGCTTCGTCATTTATTACTCGTGCTCCCGCTCGTGCTCATGCTCAATTTCATATAGCCCTTCGTCTTCACGCAAGAACTCCGCTCGTCCGGAAAACCTCTTCAGCATTCCCATGAGCATGTTAACTATTCGAACGAGTTGCTCTTTCGCGGGAATAGTTCGTTCCCCGCTGACCAGCTTTCGCGCTGAAAGGACGTCCAGACAGGCTGCACACTCCAAGGCCGACCCTCGCGCGATCTCCAAGAATCGCGCGCGATCTGCAGTCGAAAACTTCCCATTTCCCTCAGCTATGTTGAGCGGAAGGCTGGTCGAAGCCCGATCGAGTTGATCTTTTGCTGCAGCTTTAGCTGCAATTTCGTTCAGCAGGTCCCCGACCCGCCCGCAGAACGCAATCGCTTCCTGATAAACGTCGAGCTTTTCGTGATCGAAATAAGTCTTCATGCTTCGATCATGAGCATGAGCAAGAGGCCCTACCCAGCCAACATTTCCATCAATTCCACGCAGCGGTTGCTATAACCCCATTCATTATCATACCAGCCAACCACCTTCACGAAGCGGTTGCCAAGAGTAAGCGTTAACTGGCTATCGAAAATACAGGAGTGCGGATTCCCAACAATGTCCTCCGAAACAAGCGGTTCATCGCCGTATTCGACCACGCCTTTGTAACTTTTATCCGACTCGGCTTCCTTGAACGCGGCGTTGATCGCATCCGTGGTTGCGTCCTTCTCCAGCACGGCTGTGAAATCCGTGACTGAACCGTCCGGGGTCGGCACCCGGAACGCGCCGCCGTTCAACTTCCCCTTCAATTCCGGAATGACTTCGCCGATTGCCTTAGCCGCGCCCGTGGTAGAAGGAATAATGTTGATCGCTGCCGCTCGCGCACGTCTCAAATCCTTGTGTGGAAAATCGAGGATGCGCTGGTCGTTGGTGTAGCTATGGATCGTGCTCATGAATCCGTGCGCGATACCGAATTTGTCATGTACGACTTTGGCCATCGGGGCGAGGCAATTCGTGGTGCAGCTCGCGTTGGAAACAACTTTGTGCTTTGCAGGATCAAAGATGCCGTCGTTTACACCGATACAAATTGTCACGTCCGGATCTTTCGCTGGCGCGCTGATCAGCACCCGTTTGGCGCCTGCCTTGCTCAAATGCAGCTCGGCCTTGTCGCGGCTCGTAAACAACCCAGTCGATTCAAGTACGACATCAATATCCAGTTTTTTCCATGGAAGGTTCGCTGGATCGCGCTCCTTCAAAATTCTAATTTTGTGACCACGCACGATGATGTTCTCGTCGTCGTAACCGATCTCGCCGTCGAATTTGCCGTGCACCGAATCCCATTTGAGCAAATGCGCCAGGGTATGTGTGTCAGTGAGATCATTGATAGCGAGGACTTGCTGAACTTGTTTTTGCGTCATGGCGCGAAGGACGTTGCGTCCGATGCGCCCGAAACCGTTGATAGCGTAGTTGGGCATAAAAGAAAGTTGAAGGTTGAAGGGTTAAACCGTTACGCGGAAAACCTTAAACGTCCAACTCCGAAAGCTCTCGCAGTTGAGAGGTGGACGTTAAGCGCTTGCTCGCGAATACCTAGGAGTTGAGCGTTGCGTTGTGAGAGCTTGCATCACGTTGCTTGTCGCCTGGTCAGTTTTTTCCGTTCAGACAGTTCATGCCGGCCCAACGAAAACGATCCTCGTCCTGGGGGACAGTCTTTCCCAGGGTTTCGGACTCGCACCAAACGAAGCTTACCCGATGTTGCTCGCGAAGAAGTTGCGCGCTGTCGGCCTGAATTTTCAGGTAACCAACGCCAGCGCAGCCGGCGGCACCACGGAAGGCGGCTTGGAGCGGCTCCCGTATCACCTGAAACACAGGATAGACATCTTCATTCTGGAGCTCGGGATCAACGATGCGTTTCGAGGCGTGCCCGTAGATCAAATCCAAAATAATCTCCAGCAAATCATCAATGAGGTGAAAGCGCGGAATCCAAATGTGCGAGTTGTAGTCGGCGGAATGCAACTACCTAATTACACGGCCGACGATTATGTTGCGGCATTCGCCAAGATGTTTGCCGAGCTCGCATCGAAAAACGAAGCGGGCTTAGTGCCTTATCTCCTGGAGCACGTTGCAGGCGATCCCTCGTTGAATTTGCCTGACGGAATTCATCCAAACGGCAACGGCCAGAAGATTTTGGCCGAAAACGTCTGGCGCGTGCTCGAACCCGTAGCGCGTGCAGTTTCCAAGATGTCATCCCGACCCGGCTACTTACAAGGCCTTCACACAACCCCCGCAGAACAATCAACCAAGTAGCTGGGGAGGGACCCCACCCAATTTCGTTAATCACACAAATGAAACCCTGCGTGATGTACGGTAAATTAGTGAGATCCTTCACTTCGTTCAGGATGACAACGTGCACAAGACGACCGCCGCGCGCGTGTGGCGCGTTACATAAAGAAAAAGATGGACCCTGCACGACCAAACGAACCTGATCCAGCCGACCCGTTCAATCCAGAGCGGGCCGATCACGCCGTCCTGGAAACGATCGAGATCGCCACCGAAGGTGAAGATTGCGATGAATGCGTTCGCAAGCTGCGAGCGCCGCTCATGAAAATTAAGGGAGTGCGCCATGTCAGAGTCGATCTCAAGCATGAGCGCGTCATCGTCACGTTTGATGCGCGCAAGACGCATCCGCCCGACCTTCACGATGCGATTTTGAACAGCGGTTACAAACCGGGACCAACTGCTGATTGAGTGACGCAGGCGAGGATTGTCTGCGTCACACGGCCGGTTGCTGTTGGGTAAGGCAATGAAATGCGCCGAGTCCCCAGATCAGCTCGCGGCAATCAATCCCGATCACGTAGCGATTGGGAAAATATTCGCGCAAGATCGAGAGTGCCATTTCATCAGCAGGATCGGCGAACGTGGGCACAAGCACGCAAGTATTTGCGATATAGAAGTTCGCATACGTAGCCGGCAGCCGGAGCCCTTCGCGCACGATTTTCTTTGGCATTGGAAGCGTGATGACCTCAATCGCGCAACCGCTAATTTTCATCGCCTGCAGGCGCGCGAGATTTTTTTGGAGCGGCTCGTAATTTTCGTCTTCGCGATCTTCCTCGACAACGGTCAGAACAGTCCGCTCGGAGATAAACCGGGCGAGATCGTCGATGTGACCATCCGTGTCGTCGCCAGCGATGCCGTCGCCGAGCCAGAGAATATCGTTAACTCCAAGATAATCCCGCAGACGTTGCTCGATCTTACAGCGCGAAAGATTTGGATTTCGATTTTTGTTTAACAAACATGACTCGGTGGTAAGCAGCGCCCCCGCGCCATTCACATCAATTGCGCCGCCTTCCAAAATCATGCCCGGATAAAACACCGGCACGCCGAGAATCTCCGCGACGCGCGTGGGCGCGACTTCATCCAGATTAAATGGCGGATATTTGTTGCCCCAGGCGTTGTAATCCCAGTCCACTGCTGCAAGTCTTGGATCAGGATCGCGCGTCAGAAATATCGGTCCATGATCGCGGCACCAGGGCTCATTTGTAGGGACCAGGTGAAACGAGATTCGCTTGGTTGGTAATCCGCGTAATACCTCGCGCGCTTCCGCTTCGTGTGCGCGATCGCAGATATTGATACGAACTTGCTCCGATTCGATCAGCGCCTCAATCATCGCTCGCAGCGCGGGCATGACGCGATCGAACGAATCCGGGAAACTGATCCCTTCGCGCCGCGGCCAGGAGAGCCAGGTCGCGGCGTGCGGTTCCCATTCCGCCGGCATCCGATAACCGAGGGCTGCTGGAGTTTGCGAAGATTTTTCCATGGACGTCAACGTTCAACTCCGAAATATTCGCGAGCAACGCTCAACGCCCAACATCCAACGTCCAAATTGATATGGATCGAAAGCGATTCCTTCGCTAAGAGGTCCGCGCAAGTGCGGGTTTGTAGATCGCTCCCACAATCGCGCCGACGATTATCATCTCAATGAGGCCGCTGCCGCTCCCGTAAATGATCAACTTTCCGGGAAACGGTTGAACCGCGTAGATGGCGAGACGCATGCCGATTGCCGCGATCTCTAACAGGCTCCCCAGCTTGATTCCCGCCATTACGCCGCCACCAGCGAAACCGGTAGCATAGATCGCCACGAACATGAAAATGTACGCAGCGATGAACGCGATAATGAATCGCTTCATGAATTCAGATTCAGCTAAAACCTTAGGTGGTCGTGGGTGAGCTGGGCTTGTAGATCGCTCCAATGATTGCACCAGCGACAGCGAACATGATCAGATCGCCCACAATCCAGCCGCCGAGAATCTTTGTCGTTAGCGGATGCACTGCAAACGCGATCAGGTCGTTCCCTGCAAACACCAGCCCAACAAGAATGCCCAATTTCGCGCCGGCACCGATGCCGCCTGCCCGAACGAACTTCGCATACAGCATGGCGAGAAAAAACGCGGTGACGATCTGGCCCAAAATCAGCCATGGAAAATCGGGCTTCGTTCGAAAAAGCGTGGATACTTCCTGATGCGCCCCCTGCATAAGCATCCCGAACCAAACGAAGCCAAACGCGAACATAAAAACGAAGGCTGCGATGAATGCGATGAAGAATTTGTTCCAGTTCATAATTTTTTTCTGTTGAGGTTTTTGTTAATCCCGTTGCGCCCGATGCCTTCATCGCAAAACGCGTGGCCGATGTCGATCTAAATCTTAGGTGGCAACAGGGAGCGAAGACTTATCAGCCGTCGCGTTCCGTGACAGGTAGGAAACCGTCAGGCTTTGAGGGCTGCAACCCGAGTTCGCGCAAGAGAGCGACATCCACATCGGCTGCTGGGTTTTTCGCCGTGAGAAGTTTATCGCCGTAAAAAATGGAATTCGCGCCTGCGAAAAAACAGAGTGCCTGACCCTCGCGTGAAAGTCGCGTGCGCCCAGCCGCCAGGCGAACGCGCGCCTTCAACAGCGCGATTCGTGTTACAGCAATCAGACGAACCAGCTCGAAGATATCCACTGGTGGTTGGTCGACCAACGGCGTGCCCGGCATCGGCATTAAACAATTGATCGGCACGCTTTCCGGAGGCGGATCGAAATTACTCAATACCTCCACCATTCGCAGTCGGTCGGTCTCCGTTTCTCCCATGCCGATGATCCCGCCACAACAAACCGACATGCCGCTTTCCTGCACAGCGGCGATGGTGTTGAGCCGGTCCTGAAATGTATGCGTGCTCACAATTTCCGGATAAAACTCGGGAGACGTGTCGAGGTTATGGTTGTAAGCCGTAACGCCGGCGGCTTTAAGTTTGCGCGCCTCCACGGAACCGATCTCACCGAGAGTAACGCATACTTCCATACCGAGCTGGCTTACTTCCCGGACGATCTCAAGCACGCGCTCAAACTTTTCAGAGCCATCGCGCACGCCACGCCAGGCCGCCCCCATGCAAAACCTCGTCGCGCCATTCGCGTGCGCCCTCCGAGCTGCGTTCATCACGGTCTTTAGCGACAACAATTCTTCGCGCTCGACGCCGGTGGAATAATGAGCGGATTGCGCACAGTAAGCGCAGTCTTCACTGCAGCCGCCGGTCTTGATACTGAGCAAACTGCACCGCTGCACTTCTTCGCCGCGCCAATGCTGAAGATGAACAGCGCGGCTTTGCGAGATCAGGTCGAACAGGGGTTGATGGTAAAGAGCGTGGAGCCGATCAAATTTCATCGTACGGCGAGACTAAATGAAAGATCAGCAATCCAGAAGAAGAGAATGACGAAGCACGAATGAAGAATGCCGAAGGAATGACGAAATCCGAATGGTGAAAAAGGAACGCTCCCGCTCCTTCGGTCATTTGAGCATTCGGGCTTCCTTCGTCATTAGACATTTGTCATTCGTCATTTTTCTCAGTTCACCCACTTGTCCGTCTGGGAAACAAGGACGGGCAGTTCTTCCATCATGTATTGTGTCTTGCCGACGGCGCCAATCATGTGGACGCCTGTCGCGGCGTACCATTTCTTAGACATGCTTTCGCCGGTATGGCAGCCCCAGCTCTTGGCGTAGGCGTGACGGGCGAAAACATGGCGATTGATCTTGCTCAGGTCGTTTTCGTGCAACCACGACTTACAAGCGCTGTCGATGTTGTTGCTGTAGTCGAACATAAAACACGCCCGGTTTGAGTGGCCGAAAAATTCAAAGCCGATGACCTTCACCTGATCTCGCGGTTCGCCGTTGTTAAGATAGTTGATCACGGCAGAGCCGGGACCAAACCAGACAAGGTTGATATTAAATTTGTCGCGCACTGTGCCAATCAGGCTGATCAGATCCTGGTGCTCCTGTTTGGCGCGGTCCTCGTAACCCTGCCTGTAAACGAGCCACGTGATCTTAGCATCCGGACCCAGCTGCGCCCGCAATTGTTCAGTGCGCAGGCGCGCAGCCCGAATAAAGTTCGCCCACCAATGATCGTGCGGATAAGTCTTGTACTTTTCCCACTGATACATGGATGGTCCTCCGACCAGAATTATGTATTCACCCGACGCTGGAGACGCCGCTTGTGAGCTAAGGGCGAAAATCGATAAAAACGAAACGAGCAAAAGGCGCTTCATCGCAATGGGCAAAGCACTATTTATGCGGGCAGCGAAATTGCGCAAGTGGCGCTGTAGTCATTGTCGCTGCCCGCGGCGGGCCGGCATCAGCGATACCGGCTACAACCAACTAGGTTCGACCTCCTCGCGCACAAGGTCGTCCCACGTTTGCCGTTTTCGAATCAGCGCGAGCTGGTTGCCGCGAACCAGCGCTTCCGCGGACAACGGACGCGAGTTGTAATTAGAAGCCATCGCAAAGCCGTATGCGCCGGCGCTCATGATGGCGAGCAGATCGCCTTCATGGAGCTCCGGCATTTCCCGATCCAGCGCCAGAAAATCGCCCGATTCGCACACCGGTCCGACAATGTCGATCTTCTTATTCTTGCTCTTGCTCCTGCTCGTGCTCGCTTCTTCCACCAGCACGATCTCGTGATAACTCTGATAGAGCGCAGGACGAATCAGGTCGTTCATGCCGGCATCGACAATGGCGAATTCTTTCGCGCCTGATTTTTTGATGAAACGGACCCGCGTCAGCAACACGCCTGCGTTGCCGACAAGAAAACGACCAGGCTCCACCAGAACCCGAAGGTGTAACTCGCGCAATGGTGGCACAATCGCCTCAGCGTAATCGCGGATACTGAACGCGGATGATTCGCCGCCGTGGTTGTGCCACCATTTTCCTGACCCGCTCTCCAGTGCGCGCCGATAAACAATTCCCATGCCGCCACCGATACTGAAGAATTTTATTCCGTATTTGGATTTAAGCTCGCGCACGATTGGCGCCACTTTTCCGATCGCGCTCGCGAAAGGCTTCGCCTCAGTGACTTGCGAGCCAATGTGCATTTGCACACCGACAATCTCGACGTTGCGCATCTTGGCGGCCCGCTCGTAAACCGCGGCGATGCGATCCAGCGCGATACCGAATTTATTTTCGCGCGAGCCGGTCGAAATGTATTCGTGTGTGTGTGGATCGACATCGGGATTCACGCGCAATGCAATCGGCGCGCGTGTTTCTTTTTCGCCCGCGATGCGCCCGAGGTGTTCCAGTTCCGCTTCACTCTCGACGTTGAGGCTGTAAACGCGTTGCTCGAGCGCGTACTCGATTTCCTCTCGCGATTTGCCCACGCC
Source organism: Verrucomicrobiota bacterium (assembly GCA_046725285.1). GTDB lineage: Bacteria > Verrucomicrobiota > Verrucomicrobiia > Chthoniobacterales > UBA10450 > Udaeobacter. Next base: position 24,899 of record JBKOYG010000015.1, on the reverse strand, counting down.
CGCGAACGTGCATTTGGCAGGATCGCCGCCACCAGCGAGCACACGATAAAGTTCGCCGCCCGATACGATGTCGAAACCTGCGCCCGTGCCGGCGAGTAACTTCAGAATCGCGCGATTTGAGTTTGCTTTGACTGCGTAACAGATCAGGTGATCCAGAGGCTGGAGCGCAGTATCCAGGCGCCCGTAGTGATCGAGAATTGTCCCGGCGCTGTAAACATAAGTCGGCGTGCCGAGTTCCTCCGCGACGCGGGCAAGATCGACATCTTCGCAGTGAAGCTGGCCGTCGCGATACCGAAACGAGTGCACTAACCAAAACTAGCCACGAATGAAGAGTGTGGCTACACCACGTGCGCGGACTCCTGCGCACACAAGCTATCGGGGCCGCCACACTCCAGTTGAATGGTCATATGCCCGATGCCGAAGTGATCGCGCAGTTGATCTTGGATCCGAGCCAAAAGCGGATCGTCGATCTTTCCATCTGGCTTTACGAGATGCGCTGTAAGTGCGATCTCCGTCGTGCTCATGGCCCAAATGTGGAGGTCGTGGACTTTGGCAACCCCGGGCAGTTTGGAGAGATAATTTTCCACGGCGGCGGAATCAATACCGGTGGGTACGGCGGCCAGCGAGAGATTGAGTGACTCGCGGAGCAATCCCCAAGTGCCGACCGCGATGACGACACCGATTAGCAAACTAATGAGCGGATCAAGCCAGAGCCATTGCGTGAAGTAAATCGCGATGCCAGCGACCACGACGCCAAACGTGACCGCGGCGTCGGCCGCCATGTGCATGAAGGCGCCCTGCAGATTCAGGTCACGCTTGCGGCCCGACATAAACATCAGAGCGGTCACGCTATTGATAACGACGCCAACCGCAGCGACCCAGATCATGGTTGTTCCCACGACGGGCTCGGGATGGATCAGCCGCCGAATTGCCTCCCACGAAAGCGCCCCCGTAACAACCAGCAGAATGATCGCGTTGGCAAGCGCAGCGAGAATTGAAGACGCACGAAATCCATACGTGTGGCGACGAGTCGGCGCGCGCTTAACGAGATAGCTGGCCGTCCAAGCCATCACCAGCCCCAACACGTCGCCGAAGTTGTGGCCCGCGTCGGCGAGCAATGCGAGCGAGTGGGCGAAGAAACCAAAGACCGCTTCGGTCGCGACGAACCCGGAGTTCAGTAGAATTCCGACGATGAATGCGCGATCGAAATTCGCGAGCGAATGTGAATGTGCGCGAGACATGATGTTGGCGTTAAGTTTTCATGGATTCAGTAACGACAACATTTAATCAGGCTCTAAAGCTTTCGTCGCAATAGGGGAATGAGTGCATGGCGCAAAATGCAATCCCTAGGGCGCGAGCATCCTCAAGTAAATGTTAAGAATCCCAATCAAGGCCAACCCGGCAGAAAAGCTCGTCAGCACAAGTGCCTTTCCGTGCTTGATCAGTTCTCCCAATACTGCGTGTGCGGCCAGATAGAAAAATCCACCGCCAACATGCGCCATGATTAAGCCGAGCCAAAATGTGGAAACCTTCGCCAGGAAGAAATAGCCAATTACGCCACCGAGGAGCGTGGTTGCTTCAACTGCGGCAACCCAGCCAAGCGCACCGCTGCGTTGCAATCCAGCGCCAATCAAAAGGCTGCCTAGCGCCAGACCTTCCGGAACTTTGTGAATGCAGAGCGCGGAGAATAAGGACCACTTGACCGCTTCCGTTGCAGGAGCTTCCTGCTGAATTCCCAACGCCAAACCGTCGGTCGTGCTGTGAATCGCCAGTGCCAGAATCAGCGCAGTCGCGATTTCACTAAAATGTCGCGTCGCGTCTGCGTCGAAGTGACTGGCCGCACAGGCGGGGCAGACATGATGGACGTATTTGCTGATGAAGAAAAACAGGGCGTATCCAGTCGCCGCCGCCAAGGCTACAGTCCACCAAGGACTGTCGCCCAAGCTTTCGGGCAAAATTGCAAAGAGCGTTACGCCCAGAAGGGTTCCGGCTGCGAAACTAATCAGCGCGCAAAGCGGTTTGTGCGCTAAGTGCAGGGATGTGCTGATCGATCCACCGGCAAGGGCGAAAACATAGGCCGCGACGACCTGCCAGAGAGTGACTTGACCATTCATTATTTTGCTGTCGCCAAAAGCTTCGAGCGCCATCCCACATCAACGCCTGGCGCAGGCTAGACTTTGGTTCTCGCAGTAGAACGTAGTCCAGCCGTCAAGAAGGTCCGGGTGGTTGCTCGCGGAATAGCCGGGCGGAATTGAGAATGAAAGCCAATTCCGAGCCGACGTGAATGAGCGCCGCTATGATCGGCGCAAGCAGACCGAAAAACGCCAATATAATGCCGACGGTATCCACGCCGATTGTTCCCCAAAAGTTAAACATAATTACGCGATAGCAGCGCTTGCTGATCGCGAGCACTTCCACGAGACGCGAAAGATCACTGGTCATAAGCGTAACGTCGGCGGTCTCCAGCGCGACATCGCTGCCCTGTCCCATCGCGACACCCACCGTGGCTTCAGCCAGTGCGGGCGCATCGTTCACGCCATCGCCGACCATTGCCACTTTGCGGCCCGTACGCAGCAGATCGCGAATTTTTTCCACTTTCTGCTCGGGCAAAAGATCGCCGATCGCTTTATCGACGCCCAGTTCGCGACCGATGGCACGTGCGGTATCGGAGCTGTCACCGGTCAACAGAATGACGCGATAACCCTGCGCTTTGAGATCGTTCACTGCCTGCCTCGCTTCGGCCCGAAGCTGATCGGCCAGGGTCACGGCGCCAAGAATCTTTTGGTCGCGCCCGACCAGCACAACAGTTTTGCCAGCTCCGTTACCACCCTCAACTTCGGAAAGTGCGTCTGCGGGAACCGGCACGCCATTCTCTTCAAAAAGAGCGCGGGTTCCGACGAAGATGCGTGTGCTCGATTCCTCACAAACGATCCCTTTTCCCGGCGAGTAACGCAGTTGCGAATACTCGTGTAGCGGCAACTTGCGCTCGTGGGCGCAACGCAGGATCGCTTCTCCGAGCGGGTGCTCGGAATGTTGCTCGGCGATGGCAGCGGTCTGGAGTACGTCATTCTCTGTCGCGTTATTGATTGCTCGCACGGCGGTGACTTCGGGAATTCCGAGCGTGAGCGTGCCGGTTTTGTCCAGGACGATTGTGTCGATGCGGCTGAGCTGCTCGAGGTAAAGCCCACCTTTCGTGATGATGCCGCGACGCGCAGCGCTTCCGATTCCCGCGAGGATGGCGAGCGGCGTACCGGCCGCTACGCCACACGCGCCAGCGACGATGATCACTGCGATAGTCGAAGTGAAATTGCGCGTGACAATAAGTGTGAACGCCGCCGCGCCGAACGCGAAGTAGACCAATCCCGCCGCGAGCTGATCGGCGATCCGCTGCACGGGCGCACGAGACTTTTCCGCCTGCTCGACGATTTCGATAATCTTGCCGAAGGTGGTGTCGCGCCCGATTTTCTCGATGCGCACTTCGAGCACGCCATCCTTGTTGATCGTGCCGGCGAATACCTTGGTCTGTTCGACTTTCTCAACCGGCAACGACTCGCCGGTGATCGAGGATTGATCCACGAAACTGTGGCCTTTGATCACCACGCCATCGGCCGGAATGCGTTCGCCAGGCCGAATGATGATGGTCTCGCCGGCGACAACTTCGTTCGTACCCAACTCACGTTCCTCGCCACCACGCCGCACTCTCACCTGACGCGGCAGGGCGTCGATCAAGGTTTGGATCGCACGCCGTCCACTGCCAACCGTGTAACCTTCGACCATCTCGGCGAAGAGCACGAAAAACGCGATGACGAGCGCGGTGAGAAACTGCCCGATGCAAAGCGCGGCAACGAGCGCAATGGTCATGGAGAGTTCCATCGTCATGCGCCGCTTGCGCAGATTCTCCCACGCCTCCTTGAAAATGGGGAATCCACCGACAAGTGTGGCCGTACATGCAAGCCAGTCGCGCAACATCCAATGCCGCCACCATCCGGTCAGGCTGGCCACGATGACGAGACCCATCAGCCCGAGCCGGACGTACTCGGCCGCGTGGACGGGAGGCTCGGAATGTTCTGAGGATTCCATTCCGAGTAAGATAGCAGCTATCGAGAAATCAGATCAAAAATAGTAGGCGAGCGTGCCGGAACACTGCCTCTCTCGAACGAGAAAGTTCAACCGGAGACCAACAGAATCCTTTTCTGTAGCGGCAGGGGTGCCGGCTGCAATTTTATTTGAATGCGGGCAGCACGCCCGCCACTACAGCTTGGCGCGGCGACGCCACAGCCCAACGATCGAAATGATGATCAGTATCGCACCGAAAGTGCAGACGATCGCTGCGCCCGACGGCAAGTCCCACCAAAAGGAGAGAAACAAACCGGCAACTCCGCCGATGAGTGCAATCATCCAACCGATAAGAAGGCGATTTCCGATTCGATCGGCCAGATTGATTCCGCAGACCGCTGGCGCAATGAGATAGCTAAAGACGAGCAGCACACCCGCGATGCGAACGAAACTGGTCACGACCAAACCAAACGCCGCGTAGAAAAGAAAGTCCCACCAGCGCACACGTAACCCTTTGGCATACGCCGCGTCGCGATTGAAGGAAACGAGCAGAAAATTTCTGCGCAGCGCGAAATGCAAAAGGCCGACCGCGACGAAAAGCGCAAAGCATTTCCAAACTTCCAGCGGAGTCACAAGCAAAATGTTGCCCACCAACATTTGCTTGATTTGTTCGTCTCCTTCTGCTGCGCGGCTGAGGAGTAATACCGCCGCTGCTGCCGCAACCACATAGGAGATGCCGATGACTGCTTCCTGCGGAATCTGGCTGGCGCGTTTTCCCGTCACGGAAAAAATTGCGCCGCCCACGAGGGTGAATCCGAGCGCGATGCCGAAAGTTGTCCAGCTTTGAAGATCGAGATGAAACAAAACTGCGAGACAAATTCCAAGCGACGCCATTTGCGCCATGGCGATATCGATAAAGATGATGCCACGCTGTACAACATGCAGGCCGAGGTAAACCAGCAACCACGGCAAAAGCACGCAGGCCACGATCGGCCAAAACATTACCTCCCACATAACTATTTCAGCGCCGCAGCCAGTCGCGACACGAGGGTGTCGATCAGCTTTACGTAATTGTCCGTTCCCGGCAGTCCGCCCGGGAATTGCGAAAAGTCCACGACTTTCGCGCCAGTCGCGCTTGCGACTTTCTCGGCGATTTTCCGATCGTGAAACGGCTCGACGATGATTGCTTTGATCTTCTGCGCTTTCATCTGTGCAATCACCTCAACAAGGTGCGATGGGGAAGGGGGGATGCCCGGCTTCGGCTCGAGGAAAATGTCGATGTTTAAGCCGAAGCGGTGCGCGAAATATGGCCACGAGTCGTGATAGGCGACGACGTTCTGTCCTTTAAAGGGCAGCAGAGCCGCGCCCCATTCTTGCAGCTTCGCGTTTATCGTGGCTTCAAACCTTTTGTAGTTCGCCTCATAAAACGCGGCGTTCGCAGGATCGACCGCGGAGAGCGCTTGCGCGATGTGCTGCGCGACCGCCTTGGCAATGATCGGATCGGACATGAAGTGCGGATTGCCGAGCGCGTGCACATCCCCTGCAGCGCGCGTCACATTCGTGGGCACGTTCATGAGACGAATTCCTTGCGAGGCCTGAACCCGCCCCGGCTTGCCGATCTCGATTTTCGGGTTGCGAGCGTTTTGCAAAAGCGGCGGTAGCCAACCGAGCTCGAGCTCCGCGCCGCCATCGATTAAGACGTCGGCGCTACGCATTGAGACAACGAAGCTCGGCCGAGCGTCGACGAAGTGTGAATCTTCGGTGGGTTTCGCCAGGACCGTTACGTTGACTCTGTCGCCACCAATTTCACGGGCGAGGGATCCGAAGTCAGGCAAAGTCGCGACGACGTTTAGTTTCGCCTGGGCCGCGAAAGCGCAGGCGATGAGTGTGGACAGGATTAACAGAATTCTTTTCATGTGTTTAAAATTTGTGAGCGCCGTGGGAACCGAGGATGAATTCGAACTGGAGAAAGAGCGAATCGACCTCGCGGTCAGACAGAAAGAAGTTTTCCTCGAGGAAATCGTGATTGTACTGCAAGCGGAGTTTCGAGAATTCGGTCGGATACCAAGTCAGATTCGCAGAGATTCGAGAGCGCGATTGCCGATCCAAGTCGTCGGTAAACTGGGAATCCTGCATGTGGACGTAGTCGCCCCGAATGCCGGCGACCCATCCTTTTTTAAATCCCCATAGTACCTGAGAATAAAGTCCCCAGTCATGAAATGTTTCGGCTACCGGGAAGGAATCGTCCGCGCCACGGCCGGCTTGGAAACGGCGATACATAAATTCCGTCTGCCATTTTACAAAGGGAAAACCCCCTTCAGCATGGGAGCTTTTCCATTTGTAGAGAAGATCCGCGCCGTAAATTTGAGTTCGCGAATTCGCACCGGTTTCGTTGGAGCCAAACGCCCCGGAAACGCCCGCCAGCACAGTCTGCGTATCACTCAGATTAAAAGAATTTTCGAAGCGTGGGATCCAGACGAAATCCTGCAAGCCGCGTGCCTCACGATCGGTCGTTATGCGATCGAAAAACATTCCGTCTTCACCGGGATTCCTAAACGAAAATCCTGTGCTGCCGCGTCCGTTTTGCGAAGCAAAGATCAGTTGCGAATACCATGGCAGAGGCAATGTCCACGAGGCTTGGGCTCCGACGCCGCGCAATCCATCGGGCCCCAAAAATAAGCCGTTGACGAGGGGCGTGTCAGCGAAGTCCCACGTATGCGGGTGCGTCGGGTTCAGCCGGCCGAAAGCGGCGAAGAATTGCCCCCCTTTCAATTGGAGATTGTAAGGCAGGCTCGTGGTTTGCATGAAAGCTTCCTCGACTTCGACCTCGGTCTCGTTGTCGTTATCCAGTTTGAAAACGATGTTCGCGAAACCTTCAAAGTACGGGTCCACCGCCCCGTCGAAAGCGAGCTCGATATTGCGCGCGTTGAAGCCACGCTGTAGCGGATCGTGATCACCGACCTCGATGTGATCCAGATCGCGCGCGCTGGAATAGGCAAGCGCAAACAAGCCGTCAAAGGAGATGTTCATGTAATTTCTCCCGCCGCCGATGGTGATTGGCTGCGTTAACGATGCGCCGGCGCCTGTGCTTGAGATTGTTTCCGGCGCAGATGGTACAACCCCGGTATCGGTTGTCGGAAAACCTCCGCCGGGCAGAGGGCTGGGGTTTACGTTCGCTCCCGGACTGGTCGACGCAGCCGGAGCACTTGTCGAGGCAACGACCGACGTGTCCTCCGTTGGAAAACGTGGCGATACGCTCGCGGCTGGAGCGGGCGAATTCTCAGTACCCGCAAGGGGCGAGGGTTCGGGATTTTGTGGCAGTCCCGACTCACCCGCGAGGTTTGCTTTTTCCAACGCGGCCTGCTGATCTTTCACTTGTTGTTGCAAGGCTTTCACCGTCTCGGTGAGTGATTGCACTTGCTGGCGCAACGCTTCCACATCCGCTGCTGTAGCCGGCGTTGCATTTGAAACTGTGGGCGCTGGCGACGCACTGGCAGCGGGCGCCGCTTCCTGTGCGGAAACGATCGCGACAGGGAAAGTCACGAGCGCTATCAAAATTATTTTTTTCATACAGAACTCCTGATTCAAAAGTCTGGGCGAAACCGCCCAACGAGTTTGCGCTCTGCGAACGTTGATTTAACGGCGGGAGGAACGCGCTAGACGCCGCCATCCGCAAAAGCGGAAAGAATCAACGGATCAGGAGTGCGCTGGCGGCGCGTGCGCAAAGACGTGGGCGCTGAAGAAGAGCGGCTGCACCCAAACGGAGTTGAGGTCCCCGGTTTTAGAGAACTCAATTGTGGACTGAGCCGCGCTGACAAGCGGCGGATGGGCCGTACCCTCATAGCTGCCGGACGCTATTAGTGTAACGGCGCAGCTGTGTTCGACGCGCTTCGCATCAGCATGCACGCGCTGATGCCACTGCGGCGAACCAGTCAGCGCGAGTGCCCAGACAAATGCCGCGAAAACGCAGGTCGCGATAAACGCGCGTCCATGGTTTGTTGAACGCGCGAACGTGCTCATCGCGCTGCGATCCTCCAATCGCATTGCCGCACGGGCAAGAAATTTCTGCAACTTATGGTTGCTTCGCCCGCGTCGGGTTCTAGTCGCCAGTCTTTCCCTTCACTACGACGCTCCGCTGAAAAGCGACAGGGTGATTATGCTCAGAAACCTTCTTGGCAGCGGATCGGGCCAGCACCAAGCGCGCGTATGCCGCGTTCTCCGTATAAGTCTCCCAATCAGAAACAACTGGACCAAAGTACAGGTGTCCCAGGTGCCGCCAACACTCCAGCATGATTCCCTGCTTGAATGGCTGGCCTTTGGCAGTCACGACAATGCAATTGTTCTCGCGCCACGTGTTCGGATCATGTTCGCCCCAGTGCAGGTCGAGGCTCTTAAGTCGCAATGCATCGATAGCGATGAGCAGATCCTCCGACCATTGGTAGCAGTAACCGCGTTTTCTCAGGCCATGATAGATGAGGAAGTTGTTAAAAATCGGCGTCCCAAACATGCGGTATTCCCGCCTGAGCTTGGTTACGGTGGCGAACGCGCAGTTTGCCAGCAGCTTTGCTTCGTCACGATTCACTCTTGGCGAAAGTGACGCGAGTTCATCGGCCAGTTTCTGGGCCTTCGCAAGATCACTCTTTTGCACTTGGAACGAAAAGGACTGTTGCTCGTCGCCGAGAGCTGGCCTTGCCCACGCCCCAAAGATCACGACGACAGCACCGAAGTAAGTTAGCGATTTAATTTGCGATTTCATGGCACGCGCCGGGAAGATTATTGCTTTACGATGTTGATTTAAAGTGACTTCAATATAGTCACACCCTCTCTTCGTCGAAAACTCACTATCTGTGTGTATTGTAATGAGGCAGCAAGCAAGTGTGTTTCGATGCCATCAATGTCAACACGGCGAAGAGAAGATTTGCCTGCTTCTAATTTCAGCGTAATTCTGAAAACTTTTATATGCCCGACCGCGCGTATCTGCATCCAATCGATCCGGAGTTAATTCCCGGCGCGCGCAATGCGATCGACGTCTGCCTTCGATTAAAAACACAGGAGCGGATCACAATCATTACAGACGCTCCGACACGGGAGATCGCAGCAGCATTGCAAACGGAAGTGGAGCGCGTCGGTTCGGAGTACAGCTTGTTTGTGCTGGAGCATCACGCGCGGCGTCCGCTGAAGTTCATGCCAGAGATTATCCTTGAAGATCTGGCCTGTTCGCAGGTCTCGATCCTTGCCGTACAAGCTCAGCCGGAAGAACTCGGGGCGCGCACGGAAGTGACAGGTGTAGTAAATCATCACCGCATCCGACACGGACACATGGTAAACATCAATCGCCAGATCATGCTTGAAGGCATGCGCGCCGACTTTCTCGAAGTGGATGAACTGAGTCAGCGCCTCGTCGAACGGGCTCGCAAGGTGGACCGCATCACCTGCAAAACACCAAACGGCACGGAATTCGAGGCCCAGCTTTCGCCGAAACTGAGATGGCTTAAAACGAGTGGTATCATCACAGAAGACAAATGGGGCAATCTGCCCGGCGGCGAAATTTTCACTACGCCGATGAACACTAACGGCGTCTTCGTGGTTGATGGCGTAGTGGGCGATTACTTATGCGAACGTTTTGGTGATCTCGAATCCAATCCGCTCACCATCGAAGTGGAAAACAATCGGATCCGCTCCTTGCGATCGGAGAATAAGGACCTGCGCGACGAATTTCGCGCCTACACCAGCACCGACGAAAACAGTAACCGCGTGGGCGAATTCGCAATTGGCACCAACACCGCGTGTACACATGTCATCGGACACATTTTGCAGGATGAGAAAATTCCCGGTGTCCACATCGCCTTTGGTCATCCTTATGCGGAGCACACCGGCGCAAACTGGATGTCCAAAACACATATCGATTGCGTCGGCCGCGATTTCGACATCTGGTTCGACGGCGAACAGGTGATGCGAGGCGGTAAGTTCATCATATAATATTGGCGCAGAATTGCTGAGGTTCACATAGCTGAATCCCAATAATTCCCACCGCCTCGGTGTTTACTCGCTTGCGCAGATTGGACCGAAGTTTTGGAGTGCGATGCGCGCTCGCGTCGCTTTCCTCATGGGGACAGCCACCGTAAAAAGCGACGCGGGGACGCGTGCGCATTCCAAAAGCTGTGCGAAAACAGGTAAGGCCGGTGGCGCATGAGGCATTGTCACGGGCAAAATCTGCTCTTCGTTCTTTTATTATGAGAATCTGGACGATCGGCCATTCGACACGGCGGATCGATGATTTTATTTCGTTGTTAAGAGCGAACGGAATCAAGCTGCTTATTGATGTGCGATCGCTGCCGGGATCGAAGCGCTATCCGCAGTTTAACAAGGAGATGCTCTCGGCATCGTTACGCGAAGCGGGAATTAGCTACGAACATTTTCCCGAGCTTGGCGGCCGAAGAAAACCAAGGGACGATTCACGCAACACAGCCTGGCGCAATGAATCCTTTCGCGGTTACGCCGATTACATGGAGACAGAACAGTTTCAGAAAGGTGTTAAGCGCCTTCTCGATCTTGCAACCGGCGCCGGACCAACTGCGATCATGTGCGCGGAAGCGGTCTGGTGGCGTTGTCATCGGTCGCTGATTTCTGATTACCTTAAAGCGCGCGGCATTGAGGTGACGCACATTCTCGATGCAAACAAAACCGAGTCGCACCCGTTTACATCCGCCGCACGTATCGTTGAAGGCGTGCTTAGTTACGCCAGCGAGGGCGATCGTTTGATCTAACGCGAAGCCATTGATGCATCACCGGCTAAACCCCGCCGTGCTTCACGCCAATTGCGATGCGCGATGTAAGCCGGCACCGGCGGTGAAATCTTCTCCCGCTCCATCATTCTTTCAGCCAACCAATGAAACCATTCGTTACCTGTGTCTCGCTTTAACCTGCGACGCCATTCCTCCGAATAAACCTTAAGTTTCTGCCAGGAAAGAACGATGGGACCGCTAAAAAAATCATCCACCAGGTCAAGCGTGACTTCACGACGAAATACCAACACACCGAGGCTTTCCCAGGTGAGCGAAACGAGGTAAACCGAATCTTCGCCGTCCGGTCCGAGCACTTCGCGTATTTTCTGTGTGTCGGCCCCATCCGGCAACGCCAGCACACGTCGAAGTGCACTGGTAAATGCGGGGCTTTGGAACGATCGCACCAGCTCAAGCATCGCTTCCCTTCGTCTTCGTTGACGGTAGTAACTAAGTTGGGCCGCCGCGAAAATGAGGGCGGCCGTGACGGCAAATGCGTTGATCAGATTTGCCAGTGTCGAGAGATCCATTTCACCGAGGATCAGTCACACGCCCCAGGAACAGACAAACGCCGCTCGGGACATGCTGGATGGCATACACAAACGGGCGATCCACCTTCACTTCGATTGGTGGCGGTTTAGGCCTAGCGATCGCTGTTGCCCTCATCATTACCACTGCCGTGGCCGCGGCGGCTTCGGTTCCTTTTTCGTCCACGGCGATGAAGGTCTTGTGAAAGACATTCGAGATGTAGAGGTAATCATTCGGCTTGCGTGGCGCGATCTTGTCGAAATTGGCGCTGCCTCGCGGAACGTCGAACGCGGTTTTCATTCCAAGCGCCTGAAACGTTTCGGCGAGCGCAATCGTCGGCGGCTCGAGCTTGAACTTTGGCAAATGCAGATCGACATCCCGCATTTCGAGCTTCGTGCACTCTATCAAAACGTCCGCGGTGAGCTTCGATTCCAACGCACGCAGACCGTTTACGTCGTCGGGGAGAAGAACGAGGAACTGGAGATCGTCGCCCGCGTAGGGGACGCTCACCGCGGTGAAACCTTCGCGCTTCGCATAACCGAAATGGGCGGTCTTCCTCATCGTCGCCACATCTACGGGCGCGCCGCCGCGGACATGAAACGGTTCTGGCTGCGTTGTCTTCTCTGAAAACGGATTCGCCCACGGCGCCTTCAGATAAAGCGCGTTCGCCAGGACGAGTCGTGTCAATTTATTCAGCGCCCCGGCGGGAATCAGATCGCGGATCCTATCCCGCGTCTGATTTGCGACCCATTTGTTGATGTATTGCGTAGCTGCTGCGGCATCAGCGATGAAATCGAGGGGCTCAAATGCAGCGCCGTAGTTTTGTCTTACCAGCGACAAAAAAGCCTGACGAAAATCGTAGTCTTTTTGAGCAAAGAGGCGGTTGGCGATGTTCAACGTGATCGGCTCGCTCGAGCCGCCGAATTCCATCGATTTCTTCACGAGATCGGCGGTCTTCGCACTCATCTCCTCGAGCGAGTGCCGGAGCGCGAAGAATGAGGCGGGAACGGTGCCGTCGCCTGGGAAATGCAGCACGCGCGCCATCTCCGTGCGGGTCTCGCCGTCCGCGCCGGCGAACGTCATGGCGAGGGCGCTTTGGATTGAGTATGGCGAAACGCAAAGATTGTCCTCGCCCGTGGCCAGCTGACGGTGAAGATCGACAGCGAGTTCGTTCGTCGCCTTTGCCGCCAGATCGAAGTTTGTTGCGCCGTGCACCATAGCACTCACTAACGCGCCAAATAACTGCAAGATCAAAAACCGTTTCATGCCAGCCATGAAACACTGAAATTGCGAAGGTTGCGACGCCAATTTGGCCATTCCCTCCGACTTTGATGGCAACGCGCGGCGCTTCACGCACCACGATCGATCGGGTCTCGAGATCATGCCAGGTTCGACACGTTGAAGACAGCGCGTTCCGTGTGACAATTTCCTCATGGACGAAGCGAGAATCGCAACTCGTGTTGATATTTCCGACTCTGACAAGTGGGACCTGACGCATCTTTTTGCTGATGTCGGCAAATGGCAGGAGGATTTTGCCTGGCTGCAGCGGACGTATCCAAAGCTTCAGGACTGGAAGGGCAGAGTTGGGGGGTCGGCGCAGACGCTGGCAGAAGTGCTTGAATTCGAAAAGTCGCTCGATTTGAAGATTGAGCACGTCTACCACTACGCGTCGCTGCAACTGGCAGAGGACAGCACCAACAACGAATACCTTGCCCGGATCGGGCAAGTTCAAAACCTGCTCACAAAGATCGGCGAAGCGGCGGCGTTTGTTGTTCCCGAAATTCTGGCGATCGACGACGAAACGTTTGCCAGATTCGTTGCCGATCCCGCGCTCGCCGAATGGCGAATCAAGTTGCACAAGATTCGGCGGATGAAACCGCATGTGCTCTCCGTGGCCGAGGAGCGTCTTCTCGCGTTGGGGAGTGTCGCGCTGAGCGGTTACGACGACACCTTCTCGCAATTGACCGACGTGGACATGAAGTTCGGGGTCCTGATTGATGAGAGGGGTCGCGAGAAACCGCTCACCCAAAGCTCGTTCAGCTCGTTTTTGGTCAAGCGCGATGATGAGCTACGCAAACGTGCTTTCCATCAATTCCATGCAGAATTTCGCGATCATCAGTACACACTTGCCGCGTCCCTTGCTTACTCCGTCAAGGCAGATGTCTTCCATGCGCGAGCAAGACATTACTCATCTGCGCTCGAGGCTGCGCTGTTTCCAGACGACGTGCCCGTTGCGGTTTACGACGGATTGATTCAATCGGTTCGCGCGAATTTGAGACCGCTCTTTCGCTATTTCGCTTTGCGCCGCCGCGCGCTTGGGCTGCGCGAGCTGCATCACTACGACACGTACGTTCCGCTTGTTCCGGAAATCGAGACCCGCCTCACGTTTGATCAGGCTGCGGAGATGGTATTAGGCGCGCTCGCCCCGCTCGGAAAGGAGTATGTCGATATCCTGGCGGAAGGTCTGCGGGCTGGTCGCTGGTGTGATCGCTACGAAACGAAAGGCAAACGCAGTGGGGCGTTTTCATCCGGAAGCTATCAAGCGCCGCCATACATCCTGATGAATTACAAAGAGGACGTCTTCGCCGATGTCTATACGCTTGCACACGAAGCCGGTCACTCCATGCACAGCTGGTTCTCGCAAAATTCGCAGCGGTTTCAGGATTACGAGTACCCGATTTTTCTGGCCGAGGTTGCATCGACGTTCAATGAGGAGCTCCTCACCGATCATCTGCTCAAAACGACAAGTGATCCGAAGATGCGTGCCTACATCATCAATCGGCAAATCGACGATCTACGCGGTACACTTTTCCGGCAGACCATGTTTGCTGAGTTCGAAAAAATCATCCACGCCATCGAAGAGAGCGGCGACGCACTGACACTCGACGTCTTCAGGTCGCAATATCACAGGCTTCTCAAAGCGTATTTTGCCGAAAACTTCGTGCTCGATCCTGAACTGGATCTGGAATGCCTGCGTATTCCGCACTTCTACCACGCGTTCTACGTCTACAAGTATGCGACAGGGATTTCCGCTGCGGTTGCGCTTTCGCAACACGTGCTTGCCCACGAGTCCGGAAGTGTCGAAGCATATCTTAATTTTCTGCGTTCCGGCGGCTCGAAGTTTCCACTAGAAACGTTGAAAGCGGCAGGTGTGGACATGACCACATCGGCGCCAATCGAGAGCACATTGCGTTTGTTTGAACAGCGGCTGGACGAGCTCGAATCGCTGTTACTGTAGGGCGTCTGTGTCAAACGCCATGGCGTTTCACAGAAACGCCCTACAATTTAAGAGCAGCGCGTGTAGTCTGGACGCAGCAGCGCAGCGTCCCTACCATTCCGGCGATGCAATTGGAAGCCGGCAAACTTCTTCAGCGATTGAAGCCCCTGTTCCGAGAGAACTTCGAGCAGTTTGGCGAGTTAGGAGCCGCGGTTTCTATCTGGCAAAATGGAAAACCAGTTGTAGATCTTTACGGCGGATTTTGCGATGCCCGCCACGAAAAACCGTGGGGAGCTGATACGCTCGTCCTGATCTGGTCTGCCACGAAGGGAATTGGCAGCGCGTGTGTCTTGCATGTGTTGCAAGAGCACAGGATTGGCATCGACAGGCGCGTGGCTGAGTTTTGGCCCCAGTTCGCTCAAGCTGGCAAAGAAAAAATCACGTTGTCGCAGTTGCTTTCCCATCAAGCCGGGCTTTGCGCTTTGGATGCGCGAGTTGATATACTCGATTACGGCGCCGTTATCAGGGCACTCGAGTTACAAAAGCCATTGTGGCCACCGGGGACTGCACATGGTTATCACGCCCGTACGTTTGGATTCTTGCTCGACGAACTCGTGCGCCGGATCGCAGGGAAAACGTTGTCGCAGTATTGGCGCGAAGCTTTTGCGCAGCCGCTCGATCTCCATCTTTGGATCGGTTTGCCTGACGAGCAAAATTCTCGTGTGGCCACCGTTTACGCAGCAAAAACCTCGAAAGCTTTCGGGGCTGAACCGAAAAACCGCCAGTCCGGCTCGGACTTTTACCTTGATCTTGTCACCCCGGGCACGCTGGCGCGCAAAACATCCTCCTCGCCGTACGGCCTGAAGTCCGTTAGCGGGATGAACACTCCCGCTATCCGCGCGCAAGCGATTGTTTCATTCGGCGGAATCGGGAGCGCCTCGGCACTTGCGAAGTTCTATTCCATGCTTGCCAACGGAGGAAAACTTGATGGCCAAACGTTCTTCTCGGAAGAAACAATCGCGTGGATGACCACAGCACTGGCGGATGGCATGGACCGCGTGTTTCAAATTCCGACAGCGTTTTCAGCCGGCTTCATGAAAGATCCTGCGAAAGCGCAAGGAGCGGCGGTCTCCAGTCCGCCGAATCAAAAAATGGGGCGGATTGGAAACCGCCCCTCCTTGGTTGCACGCAGGATGTTTGGCACGTCTCCGAACGCTTTCGGCCATCCCGGCGCTGGTGGCAGCCACGCCTTTGCCGATCCTGAAAACAGGATTTCGTTCGCCTATGTCATGAATCAAATGGAGCAATCGCTTTTGCCTAACGAGAAATCATTGCGACTCGTAGATGCGATTTACGGTCTCAATTTGAGACCTGACCTGTAGTGGCAGGCGTATCGCCGGCTGTTTTAGACAACAGAGTCGGCATGGCTGCGTGACAAGGTCTTTCGTCCCGATGCAGGCTTGCTTTTGACGCGCCTTTTTAATTGAATCGTAGCGTGCCCGCCCGGGATGACGTGACTTCATTAACCGGGATTGGCGATGCCAATCACGGTCCGGCGGCGTTTACTACCACGCATTGGAGTGTAGTGCTGGAGGTACAAGGTGAATCGCCAGAGGCACAAGAGGCGCTTGAAAAACTTTGTCGCACGTATTGGCGACCCATTTACAGCTTCGTGCGGCGACAGGGGGCTGGGACTGAGGACGCGGAGGATCTCACCCAGGGTTTCTTCGCTTTGTTGTTAGAGCGCAAGGATCTGAGTACTGTCCGCAAGGAAAAGGGACGGCTTCGTTCTTACCTGCTTACATCGGTGAAAAATTTTCTGGCCGACGAGTCGCGTCATGCGATGGCCATCAAGCGCGGCAAAGGACAACGCTTGATTCCGTTGGATGAGATTCGTGAACGGGAGCGCATCAATGTTGAACGGAGTGACAGGTTAACGGCCGACCAAATCTACGAACGTCGTTGGGCGTTTACGGTCCTGGAGCAAGTGATGGCGCGACTGCGGGAAGAGTATCGCAGTGCGGGTAATGTGCGGTTTTTTGAGCAGATGAAGAAAATGCTCATGGACGAGCCGGACCGACCTTCGCAAGCCCAGGTCGCCAGCGAGTTCGACATGACCGAGAACGCAGTCAAACAAGCCTTTTACCGATTTCGTCAGCGTTACCAAACGTTATTGCGAGAGGAGATCGCCCACACGGTTGCCGTGCCCAGCGATATTGAAGACGAGTTGCGCCATCTAATTGCTGTGGTCCGCGCATGAGATTTTGATGATCCGCCAAACACACCAAATGACGCCAAAGAAATTAGCGCCTGACTTAATCTTCAAGGACGAGTGCTACGCCATTGTTGGAGCCTGCTTCGAAGTTTACAAAGATAAGGGCTGCGGCTTTTACGAGCCCCTGTATCAGGAATGTCTTGGCATCGAATTCGAACATTGCCGCATTCCCGCAATCGCGCAGCCGGGACTGTCGTTGGAGTACCGAGGGAGGATTCTCAGCCAAAAATATTTCCCTGATTTTGTCTGCTACGAGAAAATAATCGTCGAGCTAAAGGCAATCACCGAACTCACGGACGAGCATCGAGCTCAAGTTCTCAATTACCTTAAAGCCGGCAGATTTGAGCTCGGCCTGCTCGTGAACTTTGGCCATTACCCAAAATTGCAATACGAGCGCATCGCAAGAACGCGATCCAAACGGGAATCCGATGAAACGATATTCCTCTGAGGTTTTGGCGTCATTTAGCGTGTTTGGCGGATAGTTTTATGGACGAGTTGCGCTACTTAATTGCTGTGGTCCGGGCGTAACCTCTGATAGAATTTTACGCAGTAAAAAAGGGGAGCGCAGAAGCGACTCTCCGACAATGATCAGCGCACTCAGACCTTGCCCAAAGTGCGGCGCAGAAATCCCTGCCGACGCACCAGAAGGAGGCTGCCCAGGTTGTCTTCTCGAGAGCGGCCTTCGTTTACTTGCGAGCGAGGACGAGGACGCGCCTACTGTAGCGCCGAAGCAGCAACGCACGACCAGCGAGCGTTTGGTAGAGATATTGGGAGAACTGGGCGATTACGAACTGCTGGAGGAGGTCGGTCGTGGCGGTCAGGGGGTAGTGTTTCGCGCCCGGCAAAAAAGTCTCAATCGCACGGTCGCCTTAAAGGTCATTAGCCTTGGTCAGTGGGCGAGCAAAGCGCACCTGAAACGGTTTCGCCGGGAGGCGGAAGCCGCGGCCAGTCTCGACCATCCGAGCATCGTTCCCATCTACGAGGTCGGCGAGCGCGAAGGCGCTTGTTACTTCAGCATGAAGTTCGTCGAAGGCGGTCAGCTCGATGAAGTAGTGAGGCGTGCGCCGATGTCGATCCGACAGGCAGCGGAATTAATCGCGAAGGTCGCGCGCACCGTCCATTACGCGCATGAGCATGGAATTCTGCATCGCGATATCAAACCGGGGAACATTCTGCTCGATCAAAAAGGCGAACCGCAGCTGACCGACTTTGGTCTGGCGCGACTGGTCGAAGCTGAAAGCACCGTCACGCGCACAATGGAAGTGATGGGCACACCCAGTTACATGGCGCCTGAGCAAGCTGCCGGTGAATACACAAAACTCAGCAATGCCACGGATGTCTACGGGCTTGGCGCGGTCCTCTACCAATTACTCACTGGTCATCAGCCTTTTGCTGGAGGCACAACCTATGAGACGATCAAGTTACTGCTTGAGACTGAGCCACGGCAACCGCGCCTGTTAAATCCGAAAATAGATCGCGATCTTTCCACAATCTGCTTGAAGTGTCTGGAGAAAGATGCACAGCGCCGTTACGCGTCTGCGCTAGCGCTGGCGGAAGACTTGGAACACTGGCTGAAACACGAGCCGATTCGGGCGCACCGCACTGGAATTTTTGCCCGCGGACGCAAATGGGTGCGACGCAATCCAACCAGCGCGCTACTAGCAGCATCCTTGATCGCACTGGCGGCAGCTGCTGGTTGGATCGTTTGGAAGAGTGAAAGTGAATTTGTCCCTCATCCGGTGCCCAACGGAGTCGCCGTTTTGCCGTTTGAAAATCTGAGCGGCGATCCTGGTAACGCCTATTTTGCAGACGGTATCCACGAGGAGATCCTGACGCGGCTGGCTAGCATCGCGGGTTTGAAAGTAATTTCACGCACTTCCACACAGCAATATCGGAGCAAGCCCAAGAATCTTCGTGAGATCGCCAAGCAGCTTGGCGTAGCAAACATTCTTGAGGGTAGCGTGCAAAAAGCGGCCGATCTGGTGCGGGTCAATGTGCAGTTGATCAACGCGCAAACCGATTCCCATCTCTGGGCAGATACCTACGATCGGAAGTTGACTGATGTCTTCGGTGTCGAGAGCGAGATCGCCAAAGGAATCGCGGAGTCATTGCAAGCGAAGCTTACTGTTCGCGAAGAGCAAGCGTTAGCAGTTAAACCGACAAACAATCCGGAGGCTTACGACGCCTATCTACGCGGCTTGTCGCTTGACGCACAGCCCTCCCCAGCTTCGGAAGCTGCGGGTTTTTATGAGCGGGCAGTGCAGATTGACCCCAATTTTGCGCTTGCTTGGGCACGGCTTTCTCGTGCGCAAGCGTCCCGTTACATCGGACGCGAAGACACTACTCCCCCCACTCGACGCGATGCTGCCAAAAGCGCTTTAGAGAATGCTCAGAGACTGGAGCCGAACTCTCCTGAAACCCTGCTCGCCTTGGGTTATTATCAATACTGGGCGCTGGATGACTACCGGCTCGCCAAAACAACATTCAAACAGGTCAGCAAACTGTTACCAGGCAGCAGCGAGATCCCTGCTGCCCTTGGCCAGGTCACTCGAAAGGGGGGACACGTGGATGAAAGCATTGCCTACTTCGAGCAAGGCCTCGCCCTGGACCCACGTAATATGAACCTACTTGTCAGCGCGGCAGAAACCTACGCCATGCTTCGACAATTTCCGGTCGCGATAAAGCTCTACGATCGTGCGCTGGACGTTATCCCAAACGATCCGCGGCTGATCGAGTTAAAGGCCCACATGTATCAGGCCGAAGGTAACCTGCAACAAGCCGCTAATTTGTTAGCGCAAACTCCTTCTGGGGCTGCTTGGGGAGCCAAACTCTGCCAATTGAGACTTGAACGAAATCACGCCGAGGCCATCCGATTGCTGCAAGCTCGTCTTGCCCAAGTTCCGCCTGCCTTTGAATTGGGGAACAGCCCCGATCTGCTCCATCTAGCTGTCGCCCAGCGCTTAGTCGGCGACACGGCCGGGGCAAAGGTTACCGCTGAACAAGCGCGCAACACGCTGGAGCCGCTCTGCAAAAAGCAACCAGTTAACGATGCCGACCCCGTGTTGCTGTCTCTAGCTAACGCCGTGCTCGGGGAGAGAGACTCGGCCCTAAGAGAGGAGGAACGTGCGATAATGACGCTTGGTCCGAGAAGTAAAACCAGTGATCCAGATGGGCTCGCCCTCGAAGAGCTACTGGCGGTAATTCAGACGTTCCTCGGCGAGAACAGCCGCGCAATCTCGACTCTCACCCAGTTGTTAAAAACGCCATATGGTAGTCACCTTTACGGCCCAGCACCTGTTACACCGGCCCTTCTTAGGCTCGATCCGATCTGGGACCCGTTGCGCGCCGATCCCGCTTTCCAAAAACTTTGCGAGGAAAAACAGCCGTGAAGACACGAATTGTCACGAATCAAGACTGGAAAGCTCTTCTCGACATGCTGCGATGATGCGCTGGGCCGCTTCCACTGCGCGGCGGGCATTCTCTTCGCTCAACCCGACCCACGCCGCTGTAATCGCTGATCTCGCGCAAGTCCATTAAAAAATCATAATCCCTACCCAGCTCAACAGGCCACTGGTCGGTCTTGATCAGCTCTTTGTGCAAAGCGGCGCGCAGCGCGGTGTGCTTCTTAAAGCTGCGGCTGCGCAATGCAAAGAGGGCGGTCAGAGCGTGGAAAGCTGCGTAATAGGCGCGCGAAGCCGCCGATTCAGGGTCACTTTCGAGCAGCGCGAAAGCAGTCTTGATGGTGCGTTGCGCACGTTCCCATTGGTTGCGCGCGAACTCCTTCACGCGGCGATCCCCTCACGATGGACCTCTTGGAACAACGGGTAGTCCGATGATTCGTAATCCTGTTTGGCCACCGGCATTGCACTGATGCGACGGCCTAGTGTTAAGGCGATAGGATAGAGTGCTTCCAAACAACGCCAGATCTCCTCGCCATAGTCACCAACACGGTCCAGCAACACCAGCACATCAATGTCGCTGTCGGCTCGCGCTTCTCCGCGCGCCTCCGAGCCGTACAACAACACGCCGCGCAAGCGCCGACCGTACACCGTTTCAAGCGCCGAGCGGATTGTCTTCAAAAGCGAGCTCTTCTCCATGCTCAAAGAATATCATGCCTCCCACCGTTTGCCATCCTCTCCACGACGCGCGCCGCGTGCGCTCAACGATTTACCCGTCCTTATTCACGCCTGCGTCGCCAAAGCTTACCGAAGGCGGAGCGCTTAGCCGGACCGCCTCATTGACTACCAGTAAACTTCGTCCTTACGCGTCTTATCCCCGCCCCTCCTCGGTCCTCTCGATCCCCTCCAATGGGATCACTTGTGTTCATTCGTGTGCATTCGTGGTCGAGATTCCGTCTGCGGCATCCCTGATATCCGCGTAATCCTTTGTTTTCCGATTTAACGCTTCAACGCTTTAACGATTTAACGTGGCGAAGCAAACTTTCCGCGTTATATCGGGCGCAATTTTATGCAGTACATCAGTGAACCCCAAAGCGCCCTTAAAAGGCGTTGTTATTTCTCGGCGAGTTTGGTAAACCGTGGAAAATTTAGCGAAAGGAGCTTGTCATCAAGCGACCGTTCATCTGGCGGGCGGGATGGAGCATAGTGGCAATGCGCTTGTTCCTTCCCTCGGTCGCAGTGGCTCAAGTAACAGCGCCTTCACCTGCTGGCGTTGCCGAAGTGGAACGTGTTGTCGTCACTGGCTCGAACATTCCGACGGCGGAAGAGATCGGGCCGAATCCAGTGGACACGTACCGGCCGGCAGACATTGAGAAGTTAGGCATCCGCAACGCAACGGACCTGCAAACTTTTCTGCCGCAGGAAGCAGGCAGCACGCTCAACCTGAACATGGGCAATGGCGACGGTACTGTGCAGATCAACTTGCGCGGTATGTTGCCCAGGGAGACACTAGTCCTCATAGATGGCAAACGTGTCGCCTTTGGCTCGTTAGGCGGCGCCGGCTCCAGCGAAGGTGAGGACATTAACCTCATTCCCTTCCCGATGATCGATCACATCGATATCCTGAAGGACGGCGCCTCGGCTGTGTATGGTTCCGACGCGATCGCGGGCGTGATCAACTTCTTTTTGATCCACAAGTTCCGTGGCCTGGAAATTGGAGGGACGTACGGGAACACAAACTTGGGAGCATCCAACGACATGGGGGAGTGGGAAGCATGGTTGAAAGCCGGTACTGGAGATGACAAGACTGATATCGTAGTGATTGCCGATTTCTGGGAGCGCACTGGTGGCCTCTTTAGCCGCGACCGCGATCTTTCTGCCAACGCCTTCTTTATTCCGTTTGGCGGATTCGAGGCTCGCAGCAGGAATGAACCCGGGTACATCGGAGATGATCTTCCAGGTTTCCGCTTAATACCAAAATTGTTTTTCAGTCCGAACTCGCCGCTGGCGCACTCAGCTCCGAACGCGGCAACTTCTCCATTTTATAAAAACCCTTTTGCCGTTAATCCCAATGCATATCCAGGCGCCCCCGGTATCATCGGCCCCCATGCAAGACAATTCCGTCCACAGACCGGCACTGATTACAAGGGCGGTGGCGATTACTTCTTGTATAACTTTGCGGTTTCAACGCCAGCACTTCCTCCGGCTGCCCGCCAAGCATTCTACGGTTCCTTCACGCGCGATCTGTGTGACAAATACCTGACGATATTTGCTGATTTCAAATATGTCCGCACGTATTTCGATTCGTCCTCGGCGGCTGTGCCGTTTGCGCCCGATCCATTCAAGCAACCAGGCACTAACATACCCTTTAGTCAATTGGGCATCAGCGTGCCAATCCAGAATCCGTTTAATCCGTTCACCGTCGCGGATGCGACTATTGCAAATTTCTTTCCTGACGGAAGCGGTCTTCCAGTGACTACTGGGGTTCGGTTCAGTGCTATTAACGACACCGGGCCTAGAAGTGAAAAGTTCACTTACTGGGACACTCTCTTTGATGTTGGGCTCAAGGGTGAGATGGGAGAATTAGGTGACTATTTCAAGACCTGGAACTGGGAAACCGGTTTCCGTTATTCCCGCAATGAGGGACAGGATTTGTCCATCGGCGATGTGAGCCAGCCTGGACTACGGCAAACGCTTTTAGATACAGACCCGGCAACGGCGTTTAATCCGTTCCTTGGTTTCCTAGGCCAAAACAGCAAGGCGGCCAGAAGCGGAGTCTATGTTACCCTGCAAAATACGGGCGAGTTTGAGTTACCCTTAGGTTACGCAACCATTAACGGTGACTTGTTTAATCTTTGGGCAGGGCCGGTCTCATTTGCGATCGGCGGTGAGTACCGCGGCGAGAGAATGACACGCGATCGTGACTCGCTTAATCAAACGTTTAACTCGATCGGCTCGGTGGATGGGCAAGGATTCCGAGCGAATCGGGACGTCTGGTCAATCTACGAGGAAGTGCGGGTTCCCTTCACCAGCCCCACATGGAACTTCCCCGGGTTTTACAGGTTGGAGGTTGACTTCGCCGAGCGGGAGGAATGGTACAGCCAGAACACTTCTCCTGTCCTAACTCCTTTCCAGCCTTCGACCAGCTCCCAGTATAACGCGCAGAAGCCGAAGGTCTCTGTTCGCTGGCAGCCGCTTGACCCCAAGTCTATCGGCGCTCTTATTCTACGTGGCAGCTATACTGAAGCGTTCCATGCGCCTACACTATTCGAGATGACGCCTGCCGGCACACAGAGCTTCGTATCGGTGATCGATCCGTTTTCAAGATTGACGTCCAACCAGGTCGAAGAACGCGATACTGGAAATCCCTTCTTGCAACCGGAAGTCGCCTATGAATGGTCTTACGGGATGGTTTACAGCCCGAAATGGCTGAAGGGCCTTACCGTGAGCGCGGACTGGTGGCATATTGATCTGCGATCAGTGATATTGTCTGTCGTCGGCTCGCAATTCATTGTTGAGAGTAACCCCCCGCCTGCGCCACCTGCTGTGCAGAACGGGCCGTTGGTGTTTCGTGCGCCCAGCGGCATTCCAGGCGTGGTTGGTCCAATTACCTTGGTAATCAATCCTAACCCGAACCTTACTGGCGCCATTCTCGAAGGTCTCGACTACGAAGCCATCTACATTCTGGAGTCGTCGATTTTTGGCCACGAGGATTATGGTCGGTTGACATTCACGGTCAATGGCACATGGCTCTCCCGGATCGAGTTTCAGACCCTGGCTAACACGAAACGATTTGGTCTCGCGGGTTTGTTTATCATTGGGAACGCATTCCCATGGAATCGAGCCAATTTTAGTTTGTACTACGACGGGCCGCGTGACACGTGGATGCAAGGTCTCGATGCCGGCGCAGTGGTTCACTGGATTGGCCAATATAATGACGACAATGCCGCTCTGACACAATCGCCCAAGTTTAATATGCCTAGGACTGGCGGTCCAAATAATCCCGCACTGTCTCCTTTCCGCGCGCGGAAAGTGTCTGCTTGGACCACACTCGACTTGATCTTAAACTACACGTTTAACCTGCCGCGACTCCCGCCGCCGGCGCCAGTGCCTGGTCTCGCCAAGGATGGCGGTAAGAACGTAAAGGTGAAGGACAGCAAGCAGAAAAACGTCGTGCCGGTCTCCACGGCTGAGTATAACACCTGTGGATGGCGCGCGTGGTTGAATAACACCACCATTTCCCTTGGGATAGAGAACCTGCTCGATGAAGATCCGCCGTTCGCCGCCGGCAGCTTTGAGAACGGCTACGATGAGTCGCTTGCCACGATCAAAGGCCGGTTTTGGTACGTCCAAGTGAAGAAGAGACTCTGAAACGCTGGCATTCTAAGGCTCGATCTGGTCTGGGAGGCCTTACGCGCCGGTCCCGCATCTCAAAGCTCTGCGAGGAAAAGCAGCCGTGAGCGTCCAATGCTCTGATGTGCTGATCAGAGTTATCCTATGCTATGACGAGTGAAAAATTGCTGAGGTTTGTGACAATTAGTGTAATTCGTGTCTCCTGCCTTACCTAGCTGTTCTCTCACATCCGTGATATCCGCGCCATCTGCGGCGTGCCGCGCTGCGAGTGGCTAGATGGACCGAAGGCG
>JBKOYG010000039.1:0-4537 GCA_046725285.1 Verrucomicrobiota bacterium | reverse complement strand
CTGATACGTGCCGCTTCCAGTCGATACGCACGTCGTCAGGCAGTCGCTAAATGTCTCCCAGGTTCCCCCGCCGGTGACTGCCCCGGACGTTCCGCCGCTTGCGGGCGCAACGAAAGTCCCGGAACCCGTGAACTCGATTTTCAGACCGGAGGGAGCCGATCCACTGATAGCCGAGGCGAATGCTACTCCGCCAGGGCTGACCGTGGGTGGAGTGGTCGTCGGGTCGAAGTGGATAATGTCCCAGCGTACAGCTTGGGCTTGGCCATATACCGGCAGGGCGCCAGCCGTCATCGACAGCAGCACAGCCGACACCAGTGCCGCCATCAGAATCGATCTGTTTTTTTTCATTTTATAAGTCCCTGCTCGCTCACCCCTATTTTTTTTTAACTGTGTGAGTGGATTCATTTTTTTCCTTTCTTTTGTTTGATGATTGGTTTCGTAAATGGCCTTTCATTGCCATAAGCGAAAACGGGCGATCAAAGTGATCATCTGAATTGAGATTTTTTTGGAGAAAACTCTTTCTTGTTGAGGTTTGGATTATTCCTTTGGCGACCGAAGGAGGAAACCATCACAGCGCTCGGCCCCGGCTATCCATGAAACGCCAGAACGGCTTGGCCTGTTCGGATTCGCCGAATTTTAGCTTTTAGCGGAACCAGCTAATGAATGTCAAGAATTTTCTTCATCGGCCATAGTCCAAGGGCTGCACCTCTAATTCCCTGTAAATCCGCAGCCAGGACCGGCCCTGTCTTGCAACCCTGCTCCCTTGTAATTTTGCAGCCGTGATTCAATGCGTTTGGGCCAACATGCTGTGTGAGCCCCCGCATCCCTGCATCCCTAATCCTTGCTATCTGACAAAGACATTCGAACGGTTGACTTGACATGGAGGCACCGCCGGGGCGTACAATTGATTAAACCCAAATTACAGAGGAGGAGATATGTCTGCCCGTATTCAATCCATCGCCGCGGGTTCTTCCGATGATCCCGCCATCAATTCGCTGATCGACTTCGCCAAAAACGGCTTTGGCGATACCCAAATGTTCGGCTTGCTCGCGCGCCGTCCCGAGCTGCTCAAACGAATTGCGTCCGCGTTCGCCTATTTTCTTGCCGGTGAAGGTGGGCTGATCGAGCCGCGTTTGCTGGAACTGATGCGGGTTCGCGGCGCGCATCTGAACGCGTGCACTTATTGCGCGACAGTGCGACTGCAGCCGGTGGCTGAAGAGGTCAAAGGGATGGAAGCCGCACTGGGGGTTTGTGACATCAGCGAGATGACCAAATCGCAGGCCGTCGAGGCGCTTCGGGATAAATTGAGGAAAGGCGAATTCACGCCGCGCGAAGCCGCCGCGATCTCCCTCGTGGATCGGATAATTGTCGATCCGCACAGTGTGGACGACGCGCTTTTTGCCGAGTTGCGCAAACATTTCAACGAGGAAGAAATCATCGAGTTAGTCTGTGCGAGCAGTCTCTTCACCTGGGCAGGAACGCTGAACACAGTTGTTCGCCTCGATACCGATCGAGACGGCAAGTACCGCAAGAATCTCGCTTACGCGACCGCTCCCGCTGCGGCGGCAGTGGCCGCATAGCGATAGCTAAGAATTTTTTCAGCCAATAAAATAAATCGACCCTGGCTTCGCACGGGGGATGTATGGCACGAGGGGTGGGACTGGGCTGAACTTGGCTTCTAAATAGTGACGGACGTGGTTGGGCGGGCTGTCCTGCAGCCCTGAATCCTTGCGGCATTGAAGCCGGGCAGCAGTGTCGTCGCGCCCGGCGTTAGGACGTCACTTCCGACTGATTTCCGTTTTCTCCTCTGACGCGCTAGCGCTTAAGTGGTCTTTTTTAGCGATCACGCTAGTCACATGAGCTGCCAGGATAGTTGGCAGTCTCTTTGCATTCAAACAAGTCGCCCCGGGTGCGGTTAAACATTCAGGGCGCTGTTTGTTTTTGGTTTTTACGCCGCACGCATTGCCTGTCGAGAGGATACGCCGCCAAATTCCAGTACATCCTCGGAGATTTTGGTAATCGCCCAGGGTTCTGGAGTAGTCTGCAGGAGCACATTGGCTTCCACAATCTTGCGACCGACTGGCCGCAATGATTTAATAGAGAAGCCTTCCGCTGCTGTCACAATGTAGCCTTGGCCACCTTGCTGGCAGAAGAATGTGCCGCTCTCTCCGCGCAACGCCTCTGCCAAGTCGGGATGCTGAATTGTCCCATTTATCGGTAGCTTCGTTTGCATGTTTTTAGTCCTTTCTTGCACTCAGTTAAAGGCATCTCGGGGCATCGCGCTCACCGCTTATTGTCAAAGTCAACGCGAATCTTGTGCACATTGAGGACTCGCCGGTGTGCTCGTGCGTTTCGACCTGGGGCTCCTTAGCATTTATACAAATTTTTCACTCCTGTAGTTTATGTGGGCGGCGTTCGCGCACGGGTCGCCATAGCCGCCAGGACCCGGCCCTCTCTTTGCAACCCTGCAACATTGTTGTTCTGTAAATCGCGAAGCATTCTCTGCTCCCTTGCTCCACTGCTACCCGACAACAGGGTTTCAAGGATCTCCGGGCAATGGGCTGCTTTCCGCCAATCCAGCGCGATCCTCGTGCGTTGGATCGACAAGGTTGTGATGTGTTAGGTTGCGCACACTTTTACTGATTTTGACGACCATCTGCGGTGCAGGTTTGCTCACCTCGACTTGCGCGCTCACCTTTTGCACGCCCGCAGTCAGCGCTTCAATTTGCCTTTACTGGTCTCCATTCGGATCACATCAATGACCAGGTTTCAGCAAGAGAAGAGGGCCAACCGCAAAGCTGTATTTTCCTTCTCGCTTTGCATGGTGGAGTGAGTCCAATCTTCGCTGTGAGCCCGAAGTCGTTGTTCAGAGATATCGCTCGTGGCTGTGGTCCAGTTCTAGTTCTCGCCGCGGTGGGCCTGTTCTTTTCTCACATAACATTGTTGCGGATCTTGCTTCCGTTCCGCTTCATCGTCGCAGAATGTTCTTTGACCGGCAGCGTGGTGTCCGCGGCTGCTTGGTATTTCGGCAAACGAGCGGGTGCAGGGCGCGTAGGGCAATCGATCCTCTTGCTTTCCGCCGTATGCGGTCTGATTTTTGGCATCCTGCAGTACCGTGGAGAGGCTCTGGCCTATCGGCAAACCGCCATCAGCTTTGACAACCAAGGCGCTCATCTCGTAGCTACACTTTATCTTCCAAATGGGCACGGCCCGTCTCCGGGGATCGTGATCGTGCATGGCTCGGGCCGTTGGTCTCGACGGTTCTACCATGTGTTCGCCGATCATCTCGTGCGTGCCGGATACGCCGTGCTCCTCTATGACAAGCGCGGGGTAAGCGCCTCTTCGGGTCACTATGAAGGAGAGAATAACGTTTCAACGAACAACATCGAGCTTCTGGCGAGTGACGCTTCCGAAGCTCTGCGGACGCTAGCCCACCGTCCAGAGGTGCGACCTGACGCGGTAGGCTTCTGGGGAATCAGTCAGGCTGGATGGATTATCCCGAGGGCTGCCGTATTGAACGGACATGCGGCCTTCATGGTGATTGTGTCTGGTGCAACCACCACCACCGGCGAGGAAATGGAATACTCGCGCATCACCGGTGATCACGATCCTCACAACGGTATGACGCCGCAAGACGCGGAACGCTTGATGAGTGAAAAAGCGCCAAGCGGCTTTGATCCAGTACCGGATCTTGAGACCTTGAACATTCCCGGTCTTTGGTTGCAGGGTGATCGCGACTGGAGCATCCCAGCAATCAAGAGCGTCCGCATTTTGGAGCGGCTCATCACGCAATCGAACAAACCGTACGAATACCGCATCTTTAATGGAGCCGGCCATTCCCTTGTCTTGCCGCGCCAAAAAGGAGTGCGGTTCATTCCAGAGCTTGCTCCCGGCTACTGGCAGGTTACGGAGGGTTGGCTGGAACGGATCGGTGCGTGCAGTAACTCGCCGACAAATCGCATTCCGCCGAAAGGATAATCACCATCGCCTTCGCGCAGGGGGTATACCCACCAGGGGCGGGGTGTCTTTGATTGCGACGTGCGCGAACGCCCGTCGAATCGCTGATCCCTTGTAAATCTGCAGCAGTGATTCAGTGCATTTGGATGCGAAACGAGGATTGCAGCCCTGCAAACTTGTAACTGGGAGTCTTTTTGGGTCGGGCATCCTTCTACCGGGTCAGTTCCTCAACGTGCACAAGATCAGGGTCGACTCCGACAATAAGCGGTGAGCGCGATGCACCAAGATGGCTTTAACTGAATCCAGAAAGGTAAATATATGAATACACTAATAACAGGTAATCAGTTTAAAGAGATGGAAGAAGCGAGGCAAAATCGCTACAATCGTTTCTTGAGCGGATGTCCGAACAGAATAGGCAGTGGGGATATCCACAGCCTGGCGGTCGCAGATTGGTCACCGGAGGTTGACATCAGCCAGGATGATCACGAGTACCTGCTCAAAGCAGACTTGCCTGAAATGAAGAAGGAAGACGTTAGGGTAACAGTCGAAGATGGCATGCTTAGCGTTTCCGGAGAACGCA
>JBKOYG010000081.1:0-14977 GCA_046725285.1 Verrucomicrobiota bacterium | reverse complement strand
CCTTTATGTCGAATGCGGCGTGGCGCCCAATCGATTCGAGGATCAGTTTCCACTCGTCTCGTGGGTGCAGTTGGAAAACCTGAAGGAATGCTTCGTACGCGTAAGGCGTCGTTGTGATCAGAGGCGTTTGCCGCTCAATCGCACCGCCGCGCCAGACCCAGTCGAACGGATAACCCCAGCAATATTCTTTGAACTGGCGGCAGCGCGATTCTTTAAGCTCGGTTAGAAAATGATCCGCGTTTTCCAGTTGTGAGGAATCTCCGGTCGCCTCGTAAAGGAAAGCAAAGCCCATCGCATAATGAGCATCCGCAATCGGAAATCGCATCGGATGATGGAATAGCCGTCGCGCCGCTGGCAGGAATGCTTCGCAGAAAATCATGGGGGCGACGGCTGCGGTTCCAATAAGCCTGTGGCGGTAATAGAGTGCCTTTGCTCTTCCACCGACCGATCCAGCGAAAAAGCTCTGATAGTCCCAGGATTTTTCACCATAGCCATCCAGCCACTCGATGAAGTCCGCTAGAACGTCGGAGACCCTGGCCGCGAATGGATCGGGTGTCTGTGCTGCTTGCATTGGAGTCCCTGTTTTATTGAGCACCAGATTGTCGGTGTTGGGCGTTTTCTGCCTCACAGTTGCTCCCACGCTGATCCGATTTAGCGCTTTGACGGTCTAATGCGAGCCGGCGAACCTGCATCTTAACGGCGCAACATAATTATCACGCACCTCACAAAGGTAACGCCTTAGCATCGTCTTCAGCCTGTATGGTAGATTATCGCCGTTGTGACCTTTCTCCGAGAGCTCGTGAAATTTTATCTTGATTACTCGTTTCTCACTGGGACGGAGTTCGATTTCAAAATCGATGCGCCCATTGAGGGCTCTCCAGGCGATTTCTCGAGCGCCTGTGCTAATTTGATGAATCGCCGAAGGCTCACACTCGCGCCTTCTAATCAAGAAATGCTTTGGCTCATGAGAGCGGTTCTCAATCAGTAGCTCCGTTCCGTACATCTCCACTTCCACCGCGCCCGGCGAAGCTTCTCTTCGACGGCAGCTGCGTCGAATTACGTCGCCCAGGTTTCGCCAGGTCGGCGCACATTGCAGAGCATTTAGTTGCTCGATGAAATTGACAAGGCGCGCGCAATGATCGCTGCAATAATCGTGATGGATCACTGCTATCGCGGGTTTCCCCAACAGAGTGTCAAAGGCGAAGTTCTCGATCCCCTCCCATGGGTATCTCCGGGTAAAGAGCGGAAAGGCGTACCGCATAACTGCAACATCCCATACATCAGAGATTGTTATCGCACGAGGGCGGGAATCAGCGCTAATAATGTCGTTATTGACAGAGGCGATAAGATCGGTGCGCTTTAGCGCGCTCATAGCATCTTCCGAAAAAATACCCTGAGGGAATACCATCACGGGATCGTAATCAATTCCGGTAATAGATTCATGACGATTCATACGCTCCAGCGCTTGCTGTGCCTTCCAATAAAGGCGTTGCTGGCTGGAGCTACCGAACTCTGCTCGGGTGTGATCGCAGCCGTGAACTGAGAGTGAGTAATGCTCGGGGTTTTCTCTGAATAGTCGCACAACTTCGGGAGCGCTTCTCCGCCAGTTCCATGGGATGAATGCGATGTTGGTAGAAAACTTGTGTCGCTTCATTAGGGACAGAAGTTCTCGAAAGTCCACAAAGCCATGCGTAGCCTTTAGTACAGGATCGTCAATGACCAGGCACGCGTTCGCTTCCGGAGCGTTCCAGCAAGTCTCCGCGAAGGCCCATTTAATATAAAGGACAAGTGGCACTGCGCTGAGGAAGTGCTCACGAACATCAAAATTTTGCGAAGTCAATTCTCCATCGATGTCGATCAATTGTTCTGATGAGATGAACACCGGCACGCCGTTCCAAGTTAACTTCAGGAACGCAGCCTTATCTCCCGCGGTGATCAACGGACTCGCAGAGCTTCCATCCGTACGGAAGAAGTCAAAGCTGCGGAGTGCGGTAGCCGCCGGGCGTATGCAAAGGTCGCGCATCGCGCCGCACACACCGTCAGGATCGTTCGCAACGCGCCACTCGGTCTCGCTTCCCGCACCCCTACGAATTGAGATTGTCGCTCCGGAGAGTTGGCCTACCACGTTTGCGAGAGCGACAGGGTCGCCGTTGGAATACAAGAAAACGGAGTGGATCTGCCGCGCAAATGAGTTGGAGTCGCGCGACACATTCTTCAGCTCGCCTATAACACGCGCAAAAGCCTGCGCCGCACAGACCAGCCTGTACCCTTCGGTCAAGTCGGTTGCTGGTAACCTCAACTCTTTTGTGCGTCGCTTTTGGCAAGGCACACCAAAAAACTCGAGCAGTCTTTCGGCCCTGTGGTCATCGCTTGATGGGTAGTCAGCGATTAGAAGCAATGCCTTTTCTTGCATCGATTCCGATTTTGATTCGTGGTGAGACACCGGATAACCCGGGACCGGAGAGTCGGGTACTATGACGGCTTCTTCGCGACAACTAACGATCTCATCGCCCTGGGGCGAGCGAGCGCATCGAGAATCGGGGACAACGTGCGAAGCAGTCCGGCCATGATTCGACCGGCGGTATGAGGGACCCAGCAAAAGTTTTCCTTTCGCAATACTTCGAAACCCGTGTCGAAAAATGGCGCAGCATACTCCTCTAATGAAGGCACGTAGCATTGTTTCTCCTTGTGCCTGCGAAATCGATTCTTCAAATCACTTCGAAAAAAGGGAAACCGATTATTCATGTCGATGACAACGCACATCCCTCCGGGCATAAGCAAATCAAAAATGTTTCGGGCACAATCCAACTCCCTGTTTACGTCATGACAATATCGCATGGTGTTTACCCCGAGAATGAAATGAAACGAGTTCTCTAATTGAGTCCTCTCTTTGCCAAGCGCCGACGATAGGTCGTCGATGAGAGCCTCATTCTTGGAAACAACGAGCTGTAGTTTGCGCCGATCCTCGGTCCGCAGGTAATTCTTTGCTTCCTGCACGGCCGCGTTGATGAGCACCGGGGAGAAGTCAGTCCCGATAGTGCTATCAAGGCTAATCCCTTCCCGCCTCAACAGAGAAATCAGGTGGATGAGATTCATGCCTGCTCCGCAACCAAATTCCAGTATGCGAACGCCGCGCTCCCTCGTTTGCTGAGGCAATAAATCGAGCGCTTTCAAGTACACCGATTGGTAATCGTGATCGAGGAGATAACTAATCCCGAATCCTGCCGTAGCTTTCGTGAATTTCGCAACCGCCTCCTGCGATGTGTACTGGCGGAAAAACGGCTCCGCATGTTGATCCTCAGCCTCTGTGCTCCCGCCTGACCCGCTTCTAGCCCGGCGGCCTTCCAGGCCGGAGCATAGAGGCTCTCTCGCCGGACCTGAGGCTAATCCGGAGGCCGCCTCCTCTGCCTGCCACGCCATTGTCCCTCCTCTGTCCTCTGCTCTGTGATCTGTCCTTAGATTACTTCCACTGCCTCAACGAGTGGATACTGTGAACCTTCCTGAATTTCCAGAAACGCTCCGAAAATGGTTCTCAGTTTTTCAACGCCGAATACTTGAAGGTTTTGCTGCGTAAATCATCCGGTGCCAGCCGTAGCGTCGGCCGATCCACTTCGCCACTCGAACAGGAACAGCTTTGCCGATAAACGACCAATGATCGACATTAAACTCCCATATCTCTTGTCGTACATTCTCAAAGTCCTTGAAGAGAATAGCGGCCTCTCGTTGATTATAAACTCGTGCCAATGGACAAAACGGGCCGTCCGTATTCATACTGATCCATTGCTCCTTGGTAAGCTTCCTTTTTAGCATTTGCCGGTGCCCTTCCAACTTCGAGCGATCAAAGCCAGTAACCGCAGCAAGTAACCCCGGCATGAATGGGGGCAGAAGACACCATCTGAAGATCCTTCTCAGAAACATGATTTCCACGTAGTAGTTTATAGAGCTGCGATTATAGAGCATCGCAGTCAGCGTGCCACCCGGTCTTAGCACACGATAAATTTCGCTGACGATTCTTTCCGGTGCCGGTGAATGGTGAATCACCCCAAAGCTGTAAACATGGTCGAAGCTATCATCCGGAAAGGGAAGCCATTCCTCAGCGTTGGCAACTTCGAATCTGCCCGGTACGCCGAACAAGCGAAAACGCTCTCTTGCGAGCTCGATGGACTTTGGCGTCAGATCTACCCCAACATATCGTGCTCCATTCCCCGCGAACTCGAAACCGTCAGTCGCTATCCCGCATCCGATTTCAAGAACGTCCTTACCACGAAAGGAAGTAAACTGGGCCACAGTGGGAACGTGCCACTCGCGACCCTTAAATCGCTTTCTTGAAATATCTTCGAAGTAACGGCGCCTGTCAGTCTCTCGTGACAAAGCTGATTGGCAAGGGTTTGCATTCCAGAACCCCTTGACCTCGGCGATGCTTGTACTCATGGACGGTTAGGTATGCAGCTCGAATCGGCCAGTTTTTAGAAATTGCATGAACAAGTACTTGAGCCGACGAAGCTGCTCGTTGCGATGGAATCTTAGCAACTCAGCATCGACCGGCCTTTTCATACGTGACGCAAAAGAATAAACATAGCCTGCAAATAAGATGAGCCCACCTATTAAATACGGCCGTTTCAGCATCTGATAGCACACTCTAAAGACCTGCCAGAATGGGTGATTGCCAAGGAAATAGTCCTTCCTGCCGTAGTCGAACCTTGCTTTCCACGTTGTACTTTCAGTGGCTCCCATTGGACGATGATGATAGAAAAGTTTGTCACGGAACGATTTGGTCTGCCAGCCTTTAAACCGAGCTGTGCGCACGGCAACCCAGTCGAGGCCTCCCCACCTGATCGGGGTGTAGCCGCCAACCTCTTCGAAGCAAGCGCGGCGGAATAATTGGCAGGCTCCAAAGACATCGCTCTCGTGGTAAAAGCTGTCCTTCACAGGATCGTAAGTTGCTTCTCTCATAGCAGTGCCAGCGACTCCTAACCGTGGAAATTCCGCGAATTTGCGCAGTAGAAATTTAAAATAGTCGCGTTCAAAGGAAATGTCCGCGTCCAAGTTCCCGATCACATCAAACTGTAGGAACCGGACTTGTTCGAATCCGGCATTGAAGGCGTGCGCTTTACCAGCGAAATTGCGATCCTGACGTTGCGGGCGCTGGAGCAGTTCGATCCAGTGATACTGTTTCGCATAATGCTGAACGATCTGCGATGTGCGGTCGGTTGAGCCGTCGTCCACGACGACCCAGCGCTCAGGCAACCGTGTCTGTGCGACCATAGAGGCGAGGGTCTTTTCAATGAAAGCTTCTTCATTGTGTGCGGGAGTGATCAGAACGTAGTTCATTACGCCTGCATGAAGTAAGTCATGTGTTGGGCTTGAAAGGCCTAAATAGTTTCCCAAGGAAACTGTGACTCTTTATGGCTACTCTTGCCTTTTCCGGGATCAACAGCCTTGCAGCTCGATACATCCTGCCGTACAATTTCTCGATTTTATGAGTGTTAAACTCCTCGGGTGTATTGTTCGCGGGATACTCATCCATAAGTGGCGAGTTGATTATGCGCTGCCGCGTTCCTTTGATCGCTAAAAGCGTTATGCGATCGATAGCCTTTGCGGGTTCTGGCGGTATATAGCATTCGTATACAGAGGTAAATCCAACGCGGCTCAGCATGCAATATAGTGAGGTCCGGCTGAGATGAAAGCTTGTTACATTGTCTAATGAGGCCCAGTATCTCTTGATTTTATCTTCTGGAGTATCGCTGGGTTTATGTCCCTCGCTAACTCTATTGCCCCAATACCTTGTTCCATCGTAGACATAAGACGACGTCGGGCCGGGTGCTATTAATGTGTCTATTACGGTGATATCATTGCATACCTCGCCTATGCGTTCGATAAACTGAAAGACATCAGGCACGTCCAAGTGATATAAGATCCCAAGGCACAACACGACATCGAAAGAGCCGTGTTTGTCCTGACTAAGATTGCGCACATCGTCTCGAACAAAATCGATGTTGTTTAAGGAGAGGGCATCTTTGACAAACATCGCCTTCTCAATGTGAGCCTGTCGACCTTCGATACCGAGCACATTCGCGCCATGACGCGCGAACTCTATTGCATATATTCCTTCATGACAGGCGAGATCTAAAAGGCGAATGGCTTCCAGTGGCTCACTAGCTGCGTCAGAAACGACCTGCAAAATGCGTCGCAATTTAACTTCGTCACCCTGGATGTGTTCGCCGATTGTGTAGAAGTGGTCAGCCAAACGGATGTTCGAGGCGGTCCACGGCCCAAATTTATCGACAACCGTGCGCTGTCTATCCTTTAATGATTCAAGATTCATTATATCCTCGGACAGTTGGTGGTTTTCTTATCAACAGTTAAGTACAGGTCCTTCAAAGAAAATCGTCTCCAGAAACCAGCGCCGTTTTGAGCGGAAGTTAGATGACAGATCATAAGACAGAGGATCCGCCGACGCGTAGCTGTGGCATGGCAAGGCACACATTAGAGAGCGTAGGACAGAAGTCAGAGGTCAGCAATCAGAGATTAGAAGTCAGAGGCTAATCGGCGACATTCGCGTAATCGGCGATTTGTTTCTTGATCTGTTCGCTTACGCGCGCTCGCCGCCGAGTCGGATAAATTTGCGCGAAGATTTCGTCCATAATGCGAGCTGTAAGAATAATTTCACGGTACGGAATAGGAATCGGTTTGCCCAGACGAATGCTATCGTAGAAGCGTCCAATCAGTTCTTTCATGCCGAAGTCCTGATAGAGTCGCCGTCGGAGGAAATTGGCTACGTTATGCCTTGCATTCGCGAAGTGTTCGCGCCCAGCCTTCAACGGCGGGACAAAATAGGTGAGATAGCTCTTATAAGACCGGTTCTCGTTTCGAATGAGGCTTCCGGTAATAATATCTGCACTGAGTGAACCCGCGGGACCATAAAGATGCAATTGATTAAGCCCTTTGATCTGAGTTGAGAAACAAAAAAGAGCCGTTGTGCCTCTCCTATCTCGAATCAAGACCCTTAGCTCGTCAAGAATCTCCTGTCCTCCGAGGCTCTGGAGTTGCTTGCTTTGATGTGCTGTGGCAACAATTTCGGTCAGTTCATCAGCGAGAAATTCCACCAGTTTGGCGATCCCGTGGCTGATGATGTTGTGAAACAATTGCCCCGGCAACCGGTACACCCAATGCGTCGTGCTGCCAAGAAACGCACTTGCGTATCTCAAATCTCCCAAGTCATACGACCAGTAGCTCTCTAAGTGGAAGGGTTCACCACCAAGAAAACCTTCCTTCACAAGCCGGCGCATTTTTAGCATCTCCAGGGTGAACTGGTAATTATGGCCGACCGTTATTTTTAAACTGCAACTTTCGGCCAACTCGATCAACGATTCCGCCTCGCTGGCCATTATGGTAAACGGTTTTTCAACATAAACATGGCTGCCAAATTCGAGGCACTGTTTCGCAAGCGAAAAATGACTTTGTGGCGGAGTGGTAATATGAACGACGTTTGGAGAAGTGGCCTGCAGCATTTCTTTCAGATCGGAGAAGCATTGCGAAATTCCTAAGCGCTCCCCAAGCTGAGCGGCCATGAGCGGTTCCCGATCGCAAAGAGAAACAATTCCGCAGTCAGGGATGCGCTGGATCGCGTCCACATGTTGGTCAGCAACTTTACCACAGCCGACTATCGCGATTTTTAACATCGTGAATTGTGATCAGTTATAAGTGACGCGCGCTTCATCGCTTCAAACCTTCAACGAGTCATCATTGCCGTTGGACGCAAACTGGCGCAGGAACTTCTCTATCGCCTCTTCCATCGGGACCCTGGGTTTCCAGCCCAAGCGGTCTTTAAGTTTCTGATTGGAGTAACGCATTTCCTTCCATTGGGCAGCACAGCGGCGGCGGTTAAAGACAGGAGGCAACTGCTTCTTTGACCACTTTGAATATTTCTCCCAGAAGATGCACATGACATAGGCGAGAGAATAGGGGATGCGAATACAACGAAGAGGATTTACCAGATTCTTGTAGCTCCGAAGAAACTGGCGTCCGGTCGGCAGGTCGTCATCAACAACATTGAAGATCTCGCCCTCAATCGCTGGCTTGAGACCCGCCAAAACAATGGCGTCGGCACAGTTATCAACAAACGTGAGTGGCAACGGATTGGATCCGCTTACCTGTATGAAAAATCCAAAGGTATCAATTCCAACACGAGCGTTCAGTTCTCGTTTCCCAGGCCCAAAGACGTATCCAGGTCTGAGGATCACATAAGGCAAATTGTGTCGACTGCCATATTCCCTGACCAGTTCCTCCTGTTTCAGCTTTCCGAAGCCATAGGGATCGAATCGTTCCTGAGGCGTGTCATCTAAGGGGCAGCTCTCATCCAAGAGACCGCCACGTTTCAAATCCACATTGGAATAAACAGCAAAGGAGCTGACGTTCACAAAGCGCTTGGGTTGCCCAAATTGTAGAAATGCATCCATTATGTTCGTAGTAGCGAGCGCAGAGTTCATAAAGGCGCCTGCGAATGACTTTTCCATGCCGGCGGCCAGATGGT
This sequence comes from Verrucomicrobiota bacterium, assembly GCA_046725285.1. Taxonomy (GTDB): domain Bacteria; phylum Verrucomicrobiota; class Verrucomicrobiia; order Chthoniobacterales; family UBA10450; genus Udaeobacter. The sequence goes on along the minus strand of JBKOYG010000081.1, from coordinate 6,444 downwards.
AAATGATCGATACGCCATCAGCCGCCTTTTGGCAGTCCTCGCGTGAAAGGAGATTGCCGATAACCAATTCTAAATTCCGTCCCGGAAATCGGCTCATCAGCTCTTTTAAACAGACCAAGCGGCTGGACGGCCGAACAAAGCAACGGAGATTACTAAAGCCGTATTCGAGAAGCTTCTCGACCACTTTTGAGCCAATGAAACCGTTGGATCCCGTGATCAGGATGCGATCACTAGCCAAGGCAATATATTCAGAACTCATTTCTCGAGCCGATTCCAGCCCCTAGGTCCTGTCGAATGCTCCTAAACCGCGCAGCAACCTTGGAATAATCTCAACCCGCTTGTGAAGTTTTGCGTTGGCTCAACTTATCAGAGCTAGGGTTCTCACGTGATGTACACGAATTTCCCGCTCTCTTCAGATCTCGCAACGCCGACAGATGGTTCCGCAATGGTGAGGAGAGCTCGTGGATAGTCCACAGCAATGATATAGAAAACAAACCAGATAGGACTAAACGTTGCGAAGGCTCCTTCCGTCCAGTTGTACAATACTACCGCCGCGAGGAAGCCCAATCGATACCGCCCCCATTCGAAATTTTGGAGTAGATCTAGGCGTATTCTCCGGAATGTCGCAATAATCCACCCAATTAAAACAACAACTCCAATTAAACCCAAGTTCAAATAGGTTTCCAAATAGCCATTGTGGGCCCCAGCCGGGTGCCACCAGTAAAGCTCTGCCATCCGCTCTCGCCTCTCTCCCAGCCAGAAGCTTTCAAAGCCTGTCCCAAAAATGGGATTGGACTGAAATTTTATAACGTCTGCCCAGATCTCTGTTCTGCCCGACAAGGTGGAGCCCCTACCCAGAGCCTCGGACAAACGCCCTGAAATCCCAAACGCCATTTCTGCTGCGGCAATGAGAACTAATGCTGCTAACATGTACGTCCCAATAAAATTCTTATTTATGGAACGGATGCCAACAAACAGGACGATCAGTACCCCTACATACAGACATATGAGAGATGTGGCACTGTGCGCCTGTGAAAGAAGCCACCAGACAGCGATCAAAAACCCGGCTATCAGCCGAAGCTCATTTCGTCTCTGAGTATTCCGTTCAGTTTGCCAGGTTTGCAGCAAATACCAAAAGAAAAAGAAACCCAGGATCAGACAATCTGCACCCAACTGGTTTTTTCCTACGGCGATACCCCTGTTCATTGCGATGCCAGTCCACTGGTCGTAAAGCCGTCCGAATTGAGGATAGTATCTGATAAAGAGAATGGAAACCGGAATGACCACATAGGCACAACGCTTCATCAGCCGTATCAGCGCTTCTTTGGGATTTGGTTCCGTGAGGACGATGAGTGCCATGATCGGATGACCAAAAAGTTTGGTCGACCTCTTGAACGAAATAAAAGGAAAATCAGACCAGGCGATGGAAATGAAACAATAGAGAAAAAAAGCGATGAGCCAACCGTTGTGCAGAACAATTTCTGAAAGAAGGACTTGCCTGTTAATGAGGACACAAAAACCAGCTATAGCCAGTGCTAAGTAAAAACACGCGTCCAGCGGGCTCCCCTCTTCCACTGATGCAGCGCCGCTTACGTGAAAACCGAAGATATTGAGCCATTCGGAAAGGGATCTTGAGCAAGTGAGCACCATCCAAAGAACTGGAAGCCAAAGCGCGCCGCTGACGTCGGGCTTTTCCCGAATGTCTCGCCGAAAAAGAAAGATAATTAAGGCAACTGTGAGAAAAAGATATAGGCGTGGGGGCAGATTGAGGCCGGACAAGCCGGCAATATGGAGTTCGGCTAGATTCACCTGGTTACGAATTCTTGAATTACCTCGGCGCTACCTTTGGTTAAAGCTCGGCAATAAGGCGAGGAGCGACATCAAACCAGCGCATAGCCGCCGATATCGAGGCGCTGCAATATCACCTGGAATTTATCGCTCATAAGATATTCCTCTTCCGCGCTAATAATCGGGTGTGTCATGAGTTCCACGTGGCTTGACTTCGCCAAGGCTACGACTCGATCGAGTTTCTTCCCCTTAATGCACTGAGTCAGGTCGAAGAAATAATCCGTAAGCTGGTATCTCCGAACAAGCCAGCGATCGACCAGCGCCCGGTAGGACCAGTTCAACATGCTTTTTTCGCCAGGCCAGAAAGAGAAGTTGCGGCGCATTTTCGTGCCGGCCGGGATGATATCGCTGAAAAGAAGGTTCGTGCACAGATGCATGTGATGGTGCCCGTCGATGTGTGATGGTGGTTTGCCAAACAAACGCGTGAACTCCTCGGCCTGCGCTTCGTACGAATAAACAAATTCGTTTCGCAATGAGGGATTATATAAGATCTGCGCGTACTTATTTCGCTTCAGAAACCTGACGATTCGGTTATGACAATGTCTAAGGCGTTCCGGACAACTGGCATCGGTAAACGGCTCGGTAAAATTAAGATGCAATCCGACCTCTAACCCGTTCGCGGTCGCCAGCTCAGCGGCACGCTCGGAATCCGCCATGAAAACCATGGCACTGACAGATGTGATCCGTCCGGCTCTGTAACATCTGAGAGCCGCATTGGTCTCCACTAGCGAGCGGCCCCAATCATCAGCATTGATAATCAGCATTAAACGGAGAAGTCGGATCCTAGAAGACAATAACGGAGGACAGGAGAGCAGAAGTCAGAGGTCAGAGGTCGGAAGGCGACGAAGAAGGCGGGCGGGGTTACCTGCGTAGAAGCCAGGTCCGGTGATGTCCTTGGTCACAACGGCTCCCGCGCCAATGACGACATGATCGCAGATCGTGACTGGGAGGATGGTGGCGTTTGTACCAATGCTCACGCGGTTACCAAGCTTGGTTTGGCGCCAGAGGCCGCGTTCCGTCGCCGGCCCCCCTGTAATGAATGGATCATTGATAAACATCGCCCCATGAGAAATGAAGCAATCATCTCCAATCGTAACGAGCTCGCAGATGAATGAGTGTGATTGAATCCTGCAGCGTCTGCCGATGTTCGCTCCTTTCTGTATCTCAACAAATGGCCCGACAAAGCTACCATCTCCAATCGCGCATCCATAGAGATTGACTGGCTCGACGACGGTAACGTTCTTGCCAAATTCAACATCGACGATCCCAGCATGCCAGATCTCAAGCCGCGGCAAGCGGGGCTGCCTCACCGCCGAGAGTTGGCGGACGCGCCGGCTCAAGGATGCCCCCTAAGATTGCCTGGCGACGGCCAAGCTCTGACTTGAATGAAGAACTGCCCTCGATCCACCTCCCTGGCGTGAACTTCGTGGCAATCGTTCATGTCTTGGCAAGAAGCGTCTCATAGGCCGTCAAAAGATTTCTGCCAACTTTGTTCCACTGTAGCTCTTCCTCAACGCGGCGACGACCGTAGGCTCCCATTTTGCTGCGAAGCTCGGGTTGGCCCATCAACTGGGCAACGGTTTTCGCGAATTCTGCTTCCTCGTTCGGTCGGACGTAAATGGCGGCGTCTCCAGCAGAAAAGCGCGTTTCTTTCAGATCGAACGCGACAATCGGTTTCCCATAAGCCATGTACTCCATTACTTTGATCCAAGTAGAGACGTCATTCAGGGGACTGGACGGGTCAGGATCGAGGCAAATATCGGCAGCCGCGAGGTTCGCCTGCAATTCCTCGTCAGAGACAAAGCCGGGCAATTCAACGCAACCGTTCAGCTCCAGCTTGTCGGCCAGATCACGTAAATCCTGCAATGAGTCTCCAGTCCCCATGATCACGCAGTGGAAGTCTGAGCGTTTCAAGTCATACAAGAGGTGGCGCAATGAACGCAGCAGGTGATCAACACCGTCCTGGGGATTCAAACTTCCAATGTAACACAGGATGCACTTATCCATTCCCCGCAAACGCACGTTGGGCGCGACCGGGGTCATTCGCATCTGGTTCGGCCCATTTCTTACAATGAAGATGTCGCGAGGGTTCTTATTCGCCCGCTCGATTTGAATCCGTTTATACGACTCGTTCGTGGCGATCGTGACATCCGCAAGTTTGAGACTGCACCATTCCAATAATCTCAGGAGCCGAGTGGCAAAACCTTCCGCGGCTCCATAACGAGAGCGGTAAAGCTCGGGACACAAATCATGCTGGTCGAACACAAACATCTTCTTTCCGACTAGTTTAAAGGGGAGAGCCACCAGAAAGAGAGTATCAGGAGGATTGTGGGCGTGCATCACGTCGAATCCGCGCTTTACAAAGACGTACGTGCAAACGATGAGACACGCCGTCGTGAAATAGCAATATTCCACAATATAGCCCAGGAACGACTTCAGCTTAACCAAAAGCAGATTCAGTCGATTAACGTTCGCAAAAGGAGTCTTCTTAAACAGCTCCAATGTCGGCAGGCGGTAAACCTCCACACCGTTTAGGACTTCGTGTCCTGTCTGGCCGTTTCCCCGCAGCGCCACTACTGTCACCTGGTAACCTGCCTCCTTTAGCAAAGTTGCCTCGTTCGTGACGCGAGTGTCCTGGGGGAAATGGTTCTCGACCAGCATCAGAATTTTTCCGGGAGATCGAGTCATGATCGGTCGGACTGTGTTATGACACTTACCAGCAGATACCTTTATAATTTCGAGAAGCCTTAATCGCTTCACGGGGCAATCGGGCTAGATCAATGATCACCTTGGAATCGCTATGGTTAGTTACGGCCTCTTGAATTTCGGGATTATTTTTGCTGACCACCACTACGTCACTGGTTTCAACCACTTCTTTTGGGGAACCAACCATCAAAGATGAGATGTGAGGTATTGCCTGTTCGATGTAGGTTTTGTTCGCGCCGATGAGTCTCGCCAAAGCAACCTCCTCATCGTAGATAGCCAATTTATGTCCTTTACCTATCAACATCTCAATCAATAGGACGATGGGACTTTCACGAAGATCGTCTGTTCCGGCCTTGAAGCTAAGCCCCAAAACGCCCACGCGACTCTTTCCTGTCTTCCGGATCAGACCAAAGGCGAGTTCGACTTGCTTGCGGTTCGTTTGAAGCACAGCACCGAGCATTGGTAGCTCCAGATCCAATTGTTTGGCCTGGTACAGGATCGCACGCACATCCTTTGGCAAACACGAGCCACCGAAAGCAAAGCCGGGTCTGAGGTAGTATGAAGAGATGTTCAGCTTGATATCTTTACAGAAGATATCCATCACTCTGTGGCTATCAATGCCCATGTGCTTACTGAGATTCCCAATTTCATTCGCGAAACACACCTTAACGGCGTGAAATGCGTTGGAGGTGTACTTAATCAACTCAGCTACCAAAATGGAAGTTCGTTCCACAGGAGCGCTTAGGCTGGAATACATAGCCGCGACTCGCTCCGCGGCACGATCACCATAGGACCCGACGACCGTAAACGGAGGATGATAAAAGTCGTGGATCGCCGTGCTTTCGCGCATAAATTCCGGATTCATGCAGATGCCCAATTCCTTTCCCTCCTGTTTGCCAGACTTTTGTTCTAGCAATGGCCGCACTACATTATCCACCGTCCCGGGTAACACGGTGCTCCGAACGACTACGACGTGAAAGCTGTTTTCCTCTCGTAGTAATTCGCCGATCTCGGTGACAACTCTTTCCACCTGCGTAAGGTCCAAGCTCCCGTTGTCATTCCCAGGTGTCCCGACACAGACCAACGAGAGGTCTCCCAATCGTTGTACACACTGGGTCGCGTGCAAGCGTCCTGCCTCAACCCCGCGCGAGATCAACTCTCCCAAGGCTGGTTCGATTACCGGGCTTTTCCCGGCGTTAATCAGGGAGACTTTGATTTCTTGTAAATCGACGCCAGTCACGGAATGGCCCATGTCTGCCAAGCATGCGGCCGTGACACAGCCGACATATCCCATTCCGAAAACTGTTATCTCCATATGCAATAATGTCTGCGAGCGCTACACTTGGTTCGAATTCAATCCTGTGCCTGGTTCTGCGTTAGCGTTGCATTCTTGAGGAGATAAGCAGCGATTTGTCGAGGCAGAGCAGGCCAATACTCTCCGGCGTACCTTGAGTGAATGTAATGTAAGAGCTCCTTGTAAAATCCGATCGGATACTCCCCAGTCTTTGGACTGGACCCGTCCAAGGCCATGTAGTCTGGATGTGTGTCGATTAAAGCCATTCCACCGTGCTCTGCGATCCAGTCGAGTTTTCGGCGCCAGATATCTGTCGTCTTCTCAGATAACAATAGGAAAAGTGTGGAATCCTGCGGCAGAGTATAGGGAAGCTCGACGTAGCCTATTGAAGAAGAGTTGCCGGTTGATTGTTGATGGGTAGCAGAATCGGCGGTGGGACGCGGAACCCAAAATGGGAAGATGGTTTGGCACCCTTCCGGCTGTGGTTCGAACGGGTCGGTGTCGAAGGTCGATGCATCATATCCAATGCCCAACTCGTGCAACCAATCTAGCTTGCGCAGCATAAAGGCTGATCTGAATCCGACAGCTCCCCACTC